>SKJI01000018.1 GCA_007115995.1 candidate division SR1 bacterium | reverse complement strand
TGGAGATGACCGGACTCGAACCGGTGTCTGAAAGTCATACTATGTTTTGTCTACCTACCATAGTTTGTGATTCCGTTCCCGTAGGCACGCCGTAGTAGTCACAAACAACACGAAGCGTCTTTTTCTATCATTTTTCTTTGTGCCGATAGCAAGCCACGATTCCTGCTTCGTTCGACCTAGATGCTAGCAGGAGTCCACCTATGGTTACAAACTACCCAGTCAAGGGCAGAAATTCAATGTACAAGGTACGACTTAGGCAGCAAATGCATACTGATAGAATGCATTGAGTCTAAGATTGAATTTTTTAGTGAATTTTTCAGCACGTCTTGTGCGGTCGGTTGTTTATAGTGAGATATTACGACCATACACTGGAGGCAAAAACATACTATGGGATACTTCCATCTAATCCAACACATCCCCATATAATAAGTATAGTGAGATGACTACAAAAAACAATACAAGTGCGTCTTATAAGCCAAACAATCATTGAATTCATGTTATGACCATATCTACACCAATCGCTCCCATAAAAAAAGAATTTAATCTAAACACAATCGATAAGATTTTAGTAAAATATTCCTTATGGCGCTTTGTTTCCATAAAAAGTTGGATATGTTTGATAAGCATAATTATTCACCCATTAAGCAGTAATACAATAATCAATAACACAACACCATGCAGTAACGAAAACGCATTCCCTATCAAAATACTCACTGAAATTGATCATGCTCAGACCATAAATGGTAACGCAAGCTGTGCAGCCATATCATCCAAACTTTCTTTCATCTTAATAAACGACTCTTTTCAACTGAGGATAAACCTAAACGCCAAAGAAAAAATCACAATTCATCAAAATAAACGAAACGAGTTAAAATCAATTTGGAAAATCTTGAGAAAAATAAAATCTCCGGACACAATAAAAAACATATAAATGAGTCATGAAATTACTGTTGCTTTCCAGACAATATTTAAAAATGCCTGATACGAAAGTTTATCACTCAAGGGACTCAAATATAAAAATAACGCAACAGGATTCAGCATAACTATCATCAATAATCAAAGTGCATAAGAAGTCATGAAGTATACATACAAAAAATAAAATGTAGTCATGCGTGCAATATATATTACAATCATACACTCTGTATTTTAGAGCGATATGTTGTATAGGTTTTGCAACGCATTACAAGTTGAAAACAAAAAAAAACCAACACAATTGTGTTGGCCTTTTTTACTCTTTATGTAGTGATATTGTTTTATTTTATACGTCTGTTACATCATACCCATTCATCACATTCAACCCATTCATCACATTCCTCATCACATTCACGCTCATGCTGCTGGTTCTTCTTCTTTACTAGGCAGATCAGCCACAACACAATCAGTTGTAAGTACCATAGCAGCAGCTGAAACAGCGTGTTGTAAGGCAACTCTCTCTACTTTTGCAGGATCGATAATACCTGCATCCAATAAGTTGGTAAACTCACCAGTTGCAGCATTGAATCAATGATTAAAATCTTGTGATGCTTTCACTTGCTCAACAACCCAATCTCCTTTATATCATGCGTTGTTTGCAATTTGCTTGACTGGATATTGGATAGCTTCTTTGATAATTTGCGCACCAATTCTTTCATCATCATCTGCATACCCCGCACTATCTACCTCGTTGAGGAGTTTAACTAATGAGGTTCATCATCATGCGACAATCCCTTCTTCAATTGCAGCTCTTGTTGCATTGAGTGCGTCTTCAATCTTGTATTTTTTATTTTTCATTTCCATTTCTGTTGCAGCACCAACTTTAATGACTGCTACTCATCACACAAGTTTTGCTAATCTTTCGAGTAATTTTTCTTTGTCGTAGTCAGATGTTGTTTTTTCCACAAGCACCTTAATCTCTGCTACTCTTGCATCAACCACAGCTTGATCTCATTTACCTCAGACAATTGTAGTTTTATCTTTTGTTGCAATAACTTTTTCAGCAACTCATAAGTCTTCCAATCATGCTTCTTCCAACTTCAGACCAACCTCTTCAGTAATAAATGTACCACCTGTTACAGCTGCAATATCTTTGAGCATTTCTTTCTTTCTATCTCCAAATCAAGGAGCTTTTACAGCAATAACATTAATTGTTCATCTCAATTTATTCAGTACTAACGTCCCCAATGCTTCACCATCAACATCGTCAGCTATCAACACTATATCTCTTTTCCCTGCTTGCGCTAATGCTTCTAGAAGGTGCAAAATATCTTTAATCGCAGAGATTTTTTTGTCGGTGATAAGAATACTCACATTTTCCAACACTGCTTCCATTCTTGCAGTATCATTCACAAAGTAAGGTGATAAATATCACTGATCAAATTGCATTCAAGTTACAACATCTTTTTCCAATCAAATTGACTTACCTTCCTCAACAGTAATCACTCCATCAGTTCATACTTCATCCATAATATCAGCAATCAACTCCCCTACTGCATTATCTTGTGCAGATAAAGAGGCAACTTGCTTAATTTGTTCTTTGCTTTCTATTTTGATAGAATGATGAGCAATTTTTTCAACAAGTAAATCTACAGCTTTATGTAATCCTCTTGTCAGAGCAAAAGGATTAACTCATGATGTGATAAATCTCAATCATTCTTTTGCAATAGCATCTGCTAAGACAGTTGCTGTAGTTGTTCAATCTCAAGCAGCATCATTAGTTTTTGTTGCAGCTTCTTTAATAAGTGATGCTCAAATATTTTGAAACTTGTCTTCGAGCTCGATTTCTTTTGCAACAGTTACTCAATCGTTTGTAACTGTTGGTGATCCAAACCCTCTTTCTAAAATTACATTTCTTCATTTTGGTCACATCGTTACTCTCACTGCATCTGCGACTGCTTTCATACCAGCATAAATTTCTTTTCTTGCATTATCTCAATAGTGAATTTGTTTAGCCATAATAGTGTACATAAAAAATATAAAAAATCATAAACAATTACATTTGTTTAGGCTTCAACCGCAAGCAATGACGAGTGCTTAACGATTAAATATGTTTTTTTGCTATCACCTGATCATACTTCAAGTTCATCAGGAGCATACTTAGTAAAATAGACAGTGTCATCGACCTTCACATCGATCGGAGCTCTTGTTCAATTATCCATAATTTTTCATTGCCCTATAGCAACTACACGACCTTTTGAAGGTTTTTCTTTTTTGTCATCTGGCAAATAAAATCATCCAGCAGTGACCGTTTCGTCTACAATCGGTTCGATCAAAATATGATCTTCCAATGGTGTTAACTTTGTCATTTGTGATAGTAGTAAAAATCTAAAAAAGCCCGTTTAATAATATGGGACAATGCCATATATACTGAACGGATTTTTAATTGCAAGAGAAAATAGCACGAAATTATTTTATGTGCTATATTTTTTAAAAAACATAATTATTTTACTAAAGCATCTCTAATTTCTTTGAGTAGATCTAATTCTGATGGTCCAGTAGGTGCTTTTACTTCAGGATGTTTCATTTTATTGTAGGTTCTCACAAAAAGAAATACTATAAATCATAAAATAACAAATGAAATAACATCATTAAGAAATGCACCATATCTAATAGCAGGTGCTCATGCTTCTTTTAGTGCACTTATTGATTCATATATATTTCAATCTAATGCAATAAATAAATCAGCAAAATCGACTCAACTTAGTAATCTTCCAATAGGTGGCATAATTACATTGTCAACTAATGACCTAATTACAGTAGCAAATGCACCTCAAAAAATAAATCAAATTGCCAAATCAACTGCGTTTCATTTGATAAGAAATGTTTTAAATTCTTTAAGTAAGACCATCAAAAACGTATATAAAATAAATAAATACACTACTCTATGATTGTTTCAATTGCTTCAATTAAAGTAATATCTTTGGATGTAATTATATTTTCCAAGTCATGCGTACAACAAGCAAGCGTGACCTTGTTATATGAAATGGTAATATCTGGATGATGTTGTTGAGATTCTGCAATTTCAGCTAAGTCATTAACAAATGAAATTGATTCCCAAAAGTCTTCAAATTCATACGTTGCAACAAGTTTACCATCTGTATACTCCCATGACTCATAGTGATCTACAAAATCATAAATTTCTGGATCAGTGAGATGATGCATTATTACACTAGTAATAGAAATAAAGAGTTATAAACTAAGACATCACTAATTAAGCATTTCAATACGAATAGTTTTATTCGTATCATCTTGGAACGCACTACTACATACTCATGAGATACAACATAATGTTTCATCAGCATCTACATCAATCAGTTGTTCACCAGTTTTATTTGGATCAATATATTCTTGTCACTCAGTAACTCTCCCACAACAACTAAAACATGCACCACTACGACAAGAATACGGAAGTTCAATACCATGCTCTTCTGCAAGATCAACAATACTCACTGGAGCATCAGAATCCATCGTAAAACAGTGTTGTTTTCAATCAATATCTGTTACATAAATTTCTACAAGTGCCATAGATAAGTATAAAAATAAAAGAATACTTGCAATATAATTATTTTGCATTTGAAAACAATATCAGAATAGCTACAATGGTTCCATTATTTAATTTATTATTAGTTCATATGGAATATACACTACAAGCATGAAATGCTTCGAATTATCACATTACTGTAACATTGAGTAAAGATGAGCTTGCCTGATATAAATCAAAAGCTCTCACAGCCTTTCAAAAAGACATCAAAGAACCTTGATTTAGGCCTTGACACGTACCATTAGATATTGTAGAAAAAAAAGTTCAACCACAATATTTGGAAGTAGCAATTATGGAAGAAGCAATCCATGCTTGAACAAAAAAGATGCTTGATGAAAATAAAGATATCAAATTCATTGGGAACATCTATGATCTCGATAAGTCTGAAAAAGACAACATAGTTAGCTTTACTTACAAACTAGATATTTATCCAGAAGTTGAAGAAAAAAATGATGCATGGCAGTCATTACGTTTAGAAGCAATAGATGCGTCTGCAACTGAACAAGAAATTGATGAAACGCTCACTAACTTGTCAAAACAATATGCATCGTATGAAACTACAGATGAAGTCTCACCAGATTCTGTGTTCAAAGTGTCGTTTATTCATACTGATGCTAACGAAAAAGTAGTAGATCAAGGGTCTGCATATATAGGAAAAGAAGAATTTATTGAGTTCCCATGATTAGATGCACTATTCTTATGAAAAAAAGAATGAGAAAGTTTTACTCAAGCATACACAGAAGAAAATATGCCACCAGTATTTTTTTCACGCCATACAGATAAATCGCTTACTCCTACACAAACAATGTTCACTATTGGTGATATCAAAAACGCGTTTTATCCAGAATTTAACGAGACAACTATCAAAAAATTTTTTGGTAATGAAAATATCAAAACAAAAGAGGAACTCTTAGAAAAAATATCATGACTCATTAGTAACCAAAAATACGAAACTATATTACTCCAAAATGTAGATGCATTATTACAGAAAGCAACTGAAAGTTTACAAATTACTATACCAAAGACACTTGTCGATGAAGAAGTCAAAGTAAGAATGAAATCATTACAAGAGAGACTCTGATGAGAAGATAAACTCAAAGAGTATTTCCAACAACTCTGAGAAGAACAAACTCAAAAAATGCACGAAGAAATCAAACAAGCATGACTCTCAAGTCTTCAAAAATTCTTTATCCTCAGAAAGATTACAGAATTCTATGAACTGACTGATATTGACTGGCAAGCACCACTCAATGTAGAAAAGAAACTTTATGAAAAGATCTGACCAGATAGTGCATCATCGTAACAAAACAACACACTCTTAATATTTCCCCCTTTACCTCTTACACTTACCAATCATGTTCTGAAAAATCTGAGATATGAAGAAAATGTATGATAAATATAAAAAACTTCAAGACGCACTCAAAAAGCTTATTATTAGAGCAAAAGAATGATGAGTAGTTATTGATATTACTGGAGAACAAAAAATCAAAAGTGTTACAATAGAAGATGAAGCATTACTTACACCTTCTCGCAAAGAAGAACTAGAAAAAGCTATCAAAATGTCATTTGAAAAATGACAAGCAAAAGCACAAGAGGTCGCTATGCAAAAAACCAAGGAAATTCTTTGATTTGATCCTAACGACCTATGAAATATGCTTGGATGATTATGATGAGGTTGAATGCCAAAGATTCCATGAATGAGCTAAACTCTTAAAGTATAATCTCTGAAAGTCATTTTTTTTCGTAAATAATTTTTTTGCTTGCGTGACTAGAGTTTTTATATTGAATTTTTTTGCTTGTATTATCGGTATATGATGCTTGCAGTTGCAAGTAGTCATGATAAATATCATATCATCACAATATTGCATTATATGATCATCATCACAATCTTGGATTCACTTCCAATAAATGGATAACTCCGTCTTTTTCTATACAGTCAAGATTATATATCCCAGTATGGGGTAATCAATCAACAACTAAACGCATAAATGTTGTAAATTTCTCTGTAGATTCTAATGAAGTCGTAAATGTTCTTGATCACTGCATCATCAAACTTTTTCTCGTAAAATACTTACAATTGTCACGGTCGATAAGTAGATCAACTGATCGTTGCTCACCCGCAAGAAATGGTTGTAAAATATACGATGAACCTATCGTTTTTATATACGCTTGCAAAGCATAAAGCTGTTGGGTATCTTTACAATGAAAATTCATCTTGCTCCCAGATCACCATCTTGGTTTAAGATAGTAATCATTTCATAACCAAGCAATATCTTGATCAGTTGCTTGTTCCAATAAGTATGTCTCTACAACAGGTATACCATATTGCTTAGCCCATAAAAATGTTTTATACTTATCTTTAAATAAGGATACAAACTCAAAACCAACTGGGCAGTGAAGGTAATACATTTCAATAATTTCTTGCCATAGATCAATTCAATGCTCAAATGTAGCAGCTATATCAGTAATACCATACTCTCTAATAATATTGCGAACTATGGTTTTACAATCTTGATGATTATATTCTGGTATGACTACAAAAATATCTGCAATATACTTAATCGGTATGTTATCTTTACAATCAACTGCTACCACTACTACCTGTTCATTTGTATATGTTTGTTTAAGATATTGAATAAAATACAATCACGCATCACCTCATGCCTCTGGTACCAGAAATACTTTTTTTTGTTCATATGTTTGAACTTCTTGCTTATCTGGCTTCATAGATCATACTCTATTCTCATCATGAGTTATGCTCTCACGATGCGATATAGATTTCTTTCCAAAGAATTTTTGCATCTAAATACCTGGTTAAAAAATAATAAACAAATTTATTTTTTGTTTTAAAAAAACATGTCTCATAGCCTTTACTTGTTATATCATCCAATACGTTCTTTAATAATGCCTTACCAGCTCACTTATTTCTCCATTCTGGTAGTACAAAATAACTAAATAAAACTAAAAATCACTCCTTTTCGTATATACCCATTGTTCCAATAAGAGATCAACAATGTTCTGCACTAAACATAACTCATCACGTCTCAAAAAAATGTTGCATCCTTCATACTGTCTGTTGTAACGTTTCTCCTCATCTTTTATAAAAATCATGATGCTGCTGAACAAATCACTCATCTATCTGAGTGTGTTTATTAAAAGTAACTCACTGTGGTATTGGCGCATTCATTGACACAGGTTTTAGTCCATTAGTTCATAAACACAATGAATATCAATCAATATACTTCCTCTGTCACTTCGTTTGCCATCTTTCAAGAGTCTTATTCTCTTCAAAAGTTACTATTGCATCATTGGGTCTCCAATCAAGATTTTCTTTGATACGTTGTGCAAGCGCCTCATCTGGTTGAGAAGGAAATGGTATAACTGAAAACTCATCAAAATTCATAAGAGCACGATTATGTTTTTTCATATGTTCACAAAAAATAAAAGAAACTATCTATACTCAAAATCATACAAGAAAAATACTGAAAATACTATGAAAAATGAAAAAAAGTAGGAATGATGAGAAAACTACATACAAGCTATACTATACAAAAATTCTTTGCTATCATTTTTTTATCACGTTGAGTACTCATCGTCAAACTTTTATCTAGACTCCTCTATATAAACAAGCTTACACGTATATATTATAAGAGATCAGGTTTTTCATATACTGCTCTGACAGACATAATTTTGTCTCATAGTTTATTTACTTTTATTACTTTGAGTGTTACTGAGCCAAGAGAAACTATATCTCCTTGCTTAGCAAAATCCTTGAGAATATGTAAAATTATATATGACACTGTCTCTTCTTCAGAAAGATAATCATCTAAATGATCAGGAAATTTTCGTCATTTCACCTGTAATGTATCTAAAACATCTCTTAAAGGCACATCTCATTTTACTCTAATACTTCACTCTGATTCTTTTATAATTTCTCATTCTTCATGCAAATCAGACTCATCTTTTATAGCTCACACAAGATCTTCTAAAATATCCTCGAACGTCACAATTCATGCTGTACCACCATACTCATCAATAACAACTGCAAAATGCCATCAATTTTTTTTCATATCCATAAACACATCAAAAATACTTGCTGTGATAGGGACTTTAACCACTGTATTGAGTCAAAATTCCTTGAGTTTTTTGGAATGATTTTCAGGATGTAAATAAATTTTAAATGCTTCTCTCATAGTTAGTAGTCAAACAATGTGATCTTTATCTCACTGATAGAGGGGAATTCTAGAATAATAATGTTTATGTATTTCTTCTGCTGCATCAGCTAAAGTCATTTCTTGATCAAGAGCAAATAGATTCGTTCTATGCTGTAAAACAGACTCAACTGCTCTCTCTCTAAACTCCAAAAAATTATGAACTATCAATGATTCAGTACTATTAAAAATTCCCTGCTTCAATCACTCTTCAACAAAAATTTCAATATCGTCCCTACTGACTTTTTCTTCAGTATTTCATAAAATCTTATTCATTGAAAGAATTACTATTTCCAACAAATATACAAAAGGATAAAACAAATATATTACCCGCTGTATCAATGGAGCGACTTGTAGTGCATATAAAAGCGCAAATTTAGTGGCAAATACTTTAGGAATAATTTCACCAAAAAATAATATCAAAAATGTTATTGAAAATGAAATTACAATAAATCACACTGCACCATACAATGCAAGTCAAGCAAGGAGTCATTCTCACAGTTGTGCTGCATAGATAGATAATGCTACATTGACAAGATTATTTCAAATCAAAATGGCAATGAGTGTTCTCTCTGACTTTGTTCTCAAGCGCAATAACATCAACGCATTACGAGAAGTCGGAAACTCATTGAGATATTTTTTTATTTTATATAAGGGAACTCCTATAATTCACAACTCAGCAGAAGAAAAAAACGCCGAGAAACATAGTAAAATAATAACCAATAAAAAGGGTTCCATAATACACTAATATATGTTACGAAATAGAAACTTCTTCATAATTTTCTTTATAATAGAGCTTACACTTTTTTAAAATAACTTCAATCTTACCAATATCTGATAAAAGCTTTTTATCAAGGTCAAGTTTAACACTAAAATACGTTCAGTACTCTAATTGTTTAAATTTTTTAAGTAACAAAGCAAGCTTCAATTCTCATTCTCACATTGGTAGGTGATGATTTCAGTGTTTATCTACATCTGATAAATACACAACAGATAAATACGGTATAAAGTTAACCATTTTTTTTGCAAATTGATTTTCAAGCACTTCTTCTTGTACATTTGCAACATCCAATCATAGATACATGGAATATTTTTTTATAATTTGCACAATATTTTTGAAATAATATTTAGGAATGAGTCAGATATACAAAGAATCTTTTGGGTTAATAATAGAAAATTTAATGTCTCTATTGTGTGCTTTATATTTTGGAAGATGCGTTGTTAAAAATCTATATGATTTAAAGTTAAATATTTCAGGAGAATTTATAGTTATTACTTCGGCAGATACTGCCTTTGCAAGATCAACAGCCTGATTCATCTCTTTAATATTCACTTTTCTAGAAATCTGAATGACTTTGATAGGCAATTTATACTTTTTTACTAACGCTGCCACATATTCAATACTTCGTGCATCAAAATTTTTCCACATAGCTAAGTCAAGTCACTCATATCACTGCTCTTTTGCTAACTGGAAAATGAGATCTAATCAATATCATGAGAGCGTGTCTGTACTTAATAATAATGGAGCTCTTGGTCATGTAGTTTTGGAAACTCTAGGCATACCATATAATCAATAAATAAACAAGTTTGCATACTCTTCATACTCAAGAGAATATATACCTTATAATAATAATCAAAATATAAAACAACGCAAATTTTTGAAGACTATAAGACATCTTGCAAGAAAAGCTTGTTTTTTAAAGCACATTTCACAATACTTCATATTGACATTTATATCTACTAGACAATTCACGTGTAATATCAGGAAGATAATATCTAGGATCTTTTTGATGTTTATACTGCCACGCATGTACCATATGCACCACTATACGTGATAAAGATAACCAATCAAAAAACACTTGAGAAAATGTGCAATACACACTAGTTATTTTTCATGTCTTAATGCCTCGATATGCTTTAGCTTTTTGCACAGGTGTAGAAGATCACGTCAAAAGGATACTACTAGCTGGAAGTGCATCAGGTAGATGTGTATATAATGCTCGTACAGTTGGAAAAACAAATACTTGTTGCTGTAGATTTTTGCCCGACTGTTTTGTAGATCTACTTGGTCTTTTATCGATCAGTTGCTTAATAGATCATCACAAAAATAACGGTATAGTATTATGATATGTAGTATAATGATAGCCTACAAACCAGTGAATAAAAGACAATATTGTTGTTGATAAAATCGACGAGAAATGCTGAACAATATTGCCATGTCATCAATATGATTTTTTATACAATTCTTGAAACGCTAGAGCATTTCACAAAACAAGTGCACTCTCTCAATCAATCACAATATAATCTCATGGTTTTATCGATGCATCAAGATTATGACATTGCAAGACCTTATCAAATCAAGACCAACGATCAAAAAAATATAAAAACATGAGATACTTTAGAAATTAAATCAAATCTTTTGATAGACGTCTTGAATTTTGCGTTGTGCGATCTGATTACAATAGTCTGCATTGTTTGTAAGCATCTTTTTTAATGCTTCCTCATCTATTTGGTTATAAAATCACTGAATTGGTTCTACAAAAGCTATGATACGATCTGCAAGTGCCTGCTTGGCATCTTTATATGACAGTCATCATTGTATATATTGTTGACGGAGCTGTTGATCTTCTTCGGTCGTCAAAAAATGTTTATGGATTGCATATATATTGTCTTCATCTGGATTTTTTGGTTGATCAATTGATAATGCTGCTGTAGGAATACGTGCTACTTTCTTACGAATTGTCTCTGCATCATCGAGCAGTCAGATATAATTATTATATGACTTAGACATTTTTCTTCAGTCAGTTCCTGTAATTGTAGCAACTGATTCTTGAATAATAGGTTCAGGTAACACAAACGTCTCTCCATAAAGATGATTAAATTTCTGTGCCATATCTCTTGCGTATTCAACATGTTGTTTTTGATCTTTTCAGACTGGGACGCATGCAGTATCATACAAAAGTATGTCAATCGCCATCAAAATTGGATATGTAAATGTACCAACTGATACTTCACCTGCTTTCTTGTGAGCAACTGCATCCTTATATGCGTGCATACGTTCCATAAATCACATATTTGTCAAACATTGAAACACCCATGCTAGCTGAGCATGTCATGGAACATCAACTGAATTAAAAATTCGAATTTTTTCATCTGCCAATCAATATGCTTGCATCATTGCACGATACAACTTCAATACACTCATTGTATTATTTTGTAGTTGTGCAGCATCATGTAATGTTGTATATGCATGCATCGATGCAATAAACAAAAATACTTCTGCATCATCGTGCTTTTTAAGAAGTTGAAATAACGGTAAAATACTACCGAAATAGTTTCACAAATGCAGTTGATTACTGGTTGGTTTTACTCATGTAAGAATTCTTTTTTGCATGGAAATACTCAAACAATAAATACTTGTACAGTATACCAAATATCATACCCAATGCAAATAAGATAAATCATAGTATTTACATATGTAAAGTGTTTTTCTTATAAAAAGAAAGAATTTTTGCATTGAATAAACCTAAACACTATACTTCTATAAGGTCATAAAAAATATAAGAAAAAGACCTCTAACCTAGTTGTTATTTTTTGTTCAATGTACATGTTTCATAAATATATACCAATTCATTTCACTCTCTGTTGTACCTATCTTATATGGTCATTTTTTGGTAATATCTACATTGTAGTTGCTGAAGATTCTGTATTACATACTACTGAGCAGCAAGCCATCGTTTCGACTGATACTGAGGAAAAACCATTTGAGATACAAATTGAACATAGAGCATTAATTATTATCGATGATGAGGGTAGTGACAGTCATAATACATCTGGAGATGAGTATCAGCAACAACAAATAACGAACACTCAATCAAACCCAGAGATAGCAGATGATGAGGACAAGCAACAAAAACTATGAGAAGAACAAGGATGAGAAAATCCATCAACTACCATAGCAAAACAACTTACTTGATCGATATGATGAGATGATCAAACAGTTTGAACTTCTGATTACGCTTGATGATTTTTTTGAGATGAAGATCCTACACGTGAGTGAGTTCATCCTGATAGTCAATCAGAACGTGATATCAATGAGATGGTAGATGAGATTGTAGATGAGAATGAGATATCAAAGAACACGTACGTACCCTGAGATGACGATGAGATATCAAAGACCAATAAAATAGTCAATGAACAGCAAGAAGATATAGTTGACGATAATGATATACACAACGATATCGACCAATCTGATTGAGCACATAAGACACTCCTCACTGATGAACTTATTGAACAGCTACTCAAACAGTTTGAACAACAATGCAAGCAAAGTGCAATAGAATGCTATGCACTCATGGAAGAGTATGCGCTCACACTCTATGAAAAAGATCTACCACCAAATAGATGAGATTTACAACCTCATGAACGTCTTATTGATGGAACAGTCTATGAAGATGAAGAGACATCTTGATCATCAACGAACACACAAGATTGAGATGAATATTTTTCTGTTGAATGACATGAGTGAGATCGTCAAAGAACTGACGATGAATTATATGACCAATGAATATATCTGATTGAAGAAGAAGAAATATGATGATTTATAGTGACAACACAACGGTCAGTTATGCCTACAAGTATTGCACCTCAAGCCACAGAAAGCAATCAAAGATTTTCAAGCAGCCACTCAAAAGATGATAATGCATGATGAACCAACGACCTACTCTGAGATAACAATGCATGATCAAATACCGAACGTTATGCACAAGCAGTTTTCAAAGCATGAACACGTATTCGTTCCCAGCACTGACGTTTACGTTCTGATGCTGATTTACAATTTTTTCCAGATATACAGATTGATGAAAAAGTCTTCAAAAAACCTACTCTCTGAACTGCACTACTCTGATCTCCTGATGATCATCTCATCTTTTCAGAACCTGTCCTCATTACACTACCGATTGAAGCTTGAGAAGACTGAGAACAAGTTGAAATTCACGTCCTTCATTATTGAGAACAAAAATTTACGATTGAAAGTATTACCATGAATCCTGATGCGCAATGTGATGAGCACGGCCATGCATCAGATCAAGACAATACAACAACTATAGAAGACGGGTTTGTTTCATTCTATACGTGTGGTGCATCGACCTTTACGGTCAGTTATGTATGATGAGCCAATTTTGATAATTTTGTTGATAATGATACAATGAGTAAAGTTGTAACTGTTTCAACTTGAACAACCATTGCAAATGTAAGAGTGGTTGTAGATTTTCAGCCAATTGATAGTGAAGATCCAACAAGTTTTTGATTTACCAATGCATATGCAAACGAAGTGTTTATGACATTAGAATCTCCAAATGGTACCACAATCTCTCTCCTTGATGCTAATACCTATACTGATGTCAGCTATTCACCAAGAGTAACAGTAACGTTTGATGATACTGCAGCATCGCTACCAACATGACTACCATCAACCTGAACGTTTCTGCCAGCAGAGCCACTCAGTGCATTCAACTGAGAAAACTCAGCATGAGACTGGATATTTACACTCTGAGATACGACCAATCTTGATGGTGTTATTTTATTTGGATTCGATATTGAAATAACCGACAATAGTAATTGTGGTAACTGAGTACTCGATCCATGAGAACAATGTGATGATGGAAACAATACTGATGGTGATGGATGTAGTAGTACCTGTGAGATTGAACCATGATTTACCTGTACTTGATCGCCAAGTGTCTGTACTCCATCTGGACTCATCGTTCATTATGATGGTTCATTTGATT
>SKJI01000004.1 GCA_007115995.1 candidate division SR1 bacterium | reverse complement strand
TGCTGATGATGTTGATACTGATGCTGATGATGTTGATACTGATGCTGATGATGTTGATACTGATGCTGATGATGTTGATACTGATGCTGATGATGTTGATACTGATGCTGATGATGTTGATGGAGAATTTGATGATGCAGGCACAACATCACCAGCAAATAACGGAACACCTGACACTCCCACCCAAACACCTGAAATTCAAGAACAAAAGCCTACTCTCTCAATGGATGAAACATTTGGATTAACAGCAGAAAAATTAAAACAATATAATGAAAGTATTAGTACACTCAAACAATCTGATGCATGAAGAAATGCTCTGAACGAAGTCAATCAAACAATGAAAACTGCTATTGATACAGCAAAACAGAAGATTGATGATAATAGAAAACATTCTTCAAATCCTTGGATGCACGACAAACAACTACACGATAGATTTGCAAATGCATGTACGATATTGTGTTGATGACAAGATTGTGAAATAGATGTTGACAACCTACACGTTCATAAAGACAATCCTGATGTTCGCTTATTCACTACCTTACTCAAAGGATATGCAGAAGTATACCAGTCATTTTTTGCATGAGTTGAAAAGGCAGAAAACACTGTAGACTCAACAAATACTGATCTGAAATTACAACTTGATGCGATGAAACAGTCTTTGCAGCCTCCAGAAGATCTTGAACGAGTGAGCAATCATACACATACCATTACAGATAAAAATATTGTACAGTTACTTAATGTATGGAATAAGAACTATATCAGAAATACAGAACAAGAGGTAAGAGAAAATTCAGCACAATCTCAGATACGTGCACTATGATGACCAAACATTCTCACAGTTGTAGAAGACCTCTCATATCTCGAAGAAAAAGATGCAGTAGAACAAGTAGATAGTCTTAAAACAGCGTCACTGTCAGAGTCACAAGCTGTTATCAAAAATATTCAGGATACAATGCAAGTATTTACAATACCATGAACAGAACAACAGTTCTATTTTTCATCGCAACAGTTGCTTGATAAAGGATTTATCACAACAGAATGAGAGACAAAACTCAATCCTGAAAAAGATCAGCTGCTTCGTGAAGCAATGATGAAAAAAGAGCTTATTTCAGTATCAGTATCCAATCTTGTTGGTAAGCTCTATGAGAACGATAGATTTATTCTCGTTCCTGAACTGAAAAAAGACTATCGTATGTTAGATGATGCAGAACAACAAGCACTCTTGACACAATTTGTCGATTGATCCGACAATCCACTCTTTGACAAAAACGTCTTGAAGTATGAAAACGAGTGAACAGAAGCTATTAACACACATCTCAGTAACAAAATTAAAGAAAAAGATGCAAAAAAACTCGGGGACCTATTAGCAAGAATCAAAACACAACCAGAACTCTTTTGTAACAACACTGCAGTAGAAAAACCATCCAAACAGAATAGTGCTCTACCATTCTATAAACTCAAAGATGCAGCATGAAATATATCATATATTGATGCAAACGATTTCAATAAAATTACTAAAGAAAAATCAGTCAAACAAAGAAAAATCGATAAACAAAACACTGCAGAACAAGAGGCATTACAGATCGATCAAGCTGAACTTTTCGTGCAAACATTTAACCTCAAAGATCTGAAAGAAAGCTATACTATTACAGCTCAATGAGACAAGATCACCCTACAAAATAAAGAAAACAAATCTATAAAATTCTCAGTCATGAAAGATAAAGATTCTTATCAGTTGTCTCTAGCATGAATCAGCTCCTTTACAGTCCCAAAAGATCAAATGCACAATGCAGTACAACGTTCATGAACACTCCTCGATGCATACAATACCGTCAATACATGGCAAGCGAAAAACAGAAAGCATAGAGGTGATCATCATATAGATCAACTAAACTTTCTCAAACAATATGCACCAAAACTTATCACATGAACACAAACATTTGATAACAACACACCCGCACAAATCCCTGCAGAAAAATCAGGACTTTCTCAAAAGATTAATTTTTGAGCACAATGAGAAGAAGAAAACTGGACACTTGATATGTTTACATTCACAGAACCAAAAGGTAACAAGGACCCATTTATGATAATTAAGAATAATAGTCAAGAATGAAAAGCTGTAGAAGAATCTCTTAATGATCATCCTCAATAAACCAATAAAGAGGATGAAGAAGTAACTGAATAATCATTATTTCATCAACATTTCCAACCTTTATTCAGACTCTATCGACTCATTACAACCAAAACGGCACTTCAGTTTCTTCATGGTTTGCATCGGATGGTTGCTGTTTCTGTGGAGTATATGCAAGCAGTTTCTTTTTGTTACTCAATGGTATAATCTTACTCGAAGGAAGAATATCTTTGAATAAATCAGAATATCTTTTGACATTTGGGACGATCAATTTCTCTAATTTTTTTTGTTGATATAAATACTCCAACAAACATGCAAAATCACCATCACCGCTCATCACCACTGCTTTGTGCAACCCAGGAAAGTCTTTCATCACCTCCAAAACAAGCTCAGTATCGATATTTCATTTGAGTGGCTGGGATTCATTGATAATCATCTTTCTAAATATAAGCGTATACCCTAAAGATTCAAAAAATTCATACATACCTTGATATGATGGGTGTCGGCCCATAAACATTTTTACCTGCTGAATTTTATAGGTTTTTTGTAACCATTTCAATAACGACAACCAATCCATTTTCCGTCCAAGCTTAGCGATTGAAACATTAACATTTTCGTTATCAATATAAGCAATACGTTGTTTCTTGGAACGTTTTGATTGGATATTTCTTTGTTGTTTTTTCATAGTGAGATTATAAAGATTTTATGTAATGCAACAAGTCAAAGAATGAGATACTGATCTCTTGTATAAAAAGACAAGAAACATATACTTGTCACGCTACAATTTATAATAATTATACACAACACTATGACCTACTGAACTGTTATTCCATGACTCACTATCAATGGAAACCCTGCACCATACCCTGTTCTCAACGAAAGAGCAATTCGTGCAACTGCATGAGTAATGATGCTGCTATGATTTATTACGTTTATGATAGTCTATACGACCAAAGATTTTACCTATATGTATCCAGTAGTTATTTTGTTTTGGCTGCAGTTTTTTATTGCTGTTGTATGGTGAACAAAATATGCACCAATGAGTATTATTTGATCATGGTTTGTTGCTAAACAACAGCCAGAGTACGTCTGAGCAATACAAAAACGCTTTGCATGGTCTTTGGGATTAGCAATGGCAACCGCAATGATGATTGTTGTCTGGTGATTTGGTATGATTTGAGTAGTCCCATTTGTTATTTGTTGGACATGTTTGATCTTAATGCGAATGGAATCAGCACTTTGAATTTGCGTCTGATGCAAAATCTACTACTGACTCGTTTGAGCAAATATTCTCAAGAAACCAGACGTCGCTCCTGCATGTCCTTGATGAGCATGTACAGTCGATTTTACCAAAAAATCTAGTTCATAACGATTCTCTTCTGCGATGAAATTCCGCATCTTCCAGCGATTCTATCAACTCCTCTGCAAACCGATATTTTTCTTGATCAATCCAGAAATTATGCACGATCTCTTTGGTCGTTTCGGTCATTGGTTATGAACATACAAACTAACAAGATCACTCACTCGTAGGATGTTTTTTTGGACGCATCCAGCATTGCATCAATCATTGTTTGGATTATCATTCCAACAACCTGTCTGACTTGCTGCATGATTCGACAAAGACATACTCTTACCAAATATTATCTGAGCAGTCTGATTTTGATTTGCCTCAGTCGGTTCCATTACCGCACAACCATACGCATGAAATCCATGAAAAAAACTCTTCAGACTCAAGCAATCATCGTGACTTATTGTCTATTATTGACTCAAAAATAAATGAGTATCGTACGCATGCAACCAACTCAAGCAGTATCATCACTGCACGGTCCCCCTTGCTGTCTCGATTGCAAAAACAAATTGTCATGCAACAACAGATCCTGATGTCTGAACACAAGATTATATGGAGACACTCACGAGATGTATCCACGAATGAGTCGGTGATATCTATGAGATCAATATTTCATGTCCCAACTCGTTTGGATGAGAAGATTTTACGCATCCCAGACTCTTGGAGTGACTCCTCCAAGAGATCAACACACTACACTGTACGAAGCCAATTGTGCTTAAACTTCCAGTAGACCTCGATCGAGACAATCTCAAACCACTCCTGGAGATCGCAAAACACTATCACATCAATGGCGTCATTATCTCTAACCTCACCAAAGACAGAACATGACTCCAAGAAAAAAATACAATAGAGGATATACCGTGATGAGTCAGCGGAAAAATTCTTACTGATCGTAGTAATTATCTGATTTGAGAAACATACAAACACTACGGCGATGATTTTGTAATTATTTGAGTATGAGGTATTTTTACTGCCCAAGATGCCTATAAGAAAATCAAACAAGGCGCATCACTCCTCCAACTCATTACTGGAATGATTTTTGCATGACCGCAACGCATCGCCCAAATCCACCAATGAATCGTTAAACTCCTCCATCAAGACTGATACACCCATATCAGCCAAGCGATTTGAGCAGCACATAGGGGGTAGGGAGATGAGATTTATGACCATCCGCTCCACCAGCAAACCAACTGAAAAACCCTTCTCTTGCGAAAAGGGCTTTCCAGACATTTATTCCCTTCAGAGAAAACCACATGACTAATTTTCCCTGAATGATGTATTAATAATCATTTCAATTTTAATGTCAAGTAAATATTTTATTTTTTAAGTTTTTTTGATAAAAATATCATTATTTTCTTTATTATATCAGACAAAAATACTATCTGATGACGTAATATGTCATTCAAGTATTATTGATGATATCTTGTCAAGCAGATAACGCTGTATTGTTCTTTTAAGTGGTCTTGCACCAAAAACTGGATCAAGTCAAACACGTCCAAGAAATGCTGCTGCATCATCTGAAACAGAAAGTGTAATCTCTTTTTCTTGCTCTAATAATTCTGCAAGACGTTGCAACTGGAGCTGTACAATCTGCTGTAATATCCTATCGCCAATTGGGTTAAAAACAATAATATCATCAAGTCTATTCAAAAATTCTGGTCTAAAATGCCCTTGGAGATCATGGAGAATATTTTTCTCAAGAGCAACTCTCTTTTCTGCAAGTAATGACTCATCCTTAACTCCTTGTAGCTCTTCCATAATCTTATGTGCGCCAAGGTTTGACGTAAGAATAATAATCGTATTTTTGAAATTCACTGTTCTTCATTTACTATCAGTCAAATGTCCATCATCCAACATCTGCAAAAGCATATTAAAGACATCAGGATGTGCCTTTTCTACTTCATCAAATAACAGGACCGAATATGGTTTTCTTCTCACCTGCTCTGTTAGTTGCCCTCACTCTTCGTAGCCGATATATCACGGAGGAGAACCAATCAACTTCGAGACAGCATGCTGCTCCATATACTCCGACATATCCAAACGAATCAATGCTTTTTCATTATTAAACAAAAAAGTAGCTAACGCTTTTGCAAGCTCTGTTTTCCCCACTCATGTTGGTCACAAAAACAAGAATGAACCAATAGGTCTCGATGGATCTTTCAATCACGCTTTGGCACGACGAATTGCGTGAGAGACGACTCAAATTGCTTGATCTTGTCATTTAACTATATTACCCAAATACTCTTCCAATTGGAGTAATTTTTCTTTCTCTGAAGCAATCAATTTTTGTATTGGAATTCATGTCCATCTGCTAATAATCGCAGCAATATCCTCAGCTTCAACACGATCTTTTACTGTCACTGTTCATGCTTGCTGTGCTTCTTCTAAAGTTTTTTCTAAAGCAATCAGTTCTTTCTCCAACGATGGAATAGTTCCATGACGAATCTCTGCTACTTTCCCATAGTCAGTTGCTTTTTCTGCAATATCAGCTTCATGCGTTAATTTCATAATATCTTCTTTGATCTGTTTTGCTTTGACGAGTAATGTTTTATCATGTTCCCATGCTTGCTTGCCTTTTGTAAACTGATCGTGTAAATCTTGTAATTGCATATCTATTTCCTTTATTCTTTCCTTGTCTTTTGTTCATTTTTCCAGTTTCAACGCTCACTTTTCTATCTCCAACGTTCTCATGTTCTTCTCTATTTTTGCTAACTGTTCAGGCATACTGGTAACTCACATTTTTACACTTGCTGCTGCTTCATCGATCAGATCGATTGCTTTGTCTGGCAGTCTTCTGTCCGCAATATATTTGATTCATAAATCAACAGCTGCAACTACTGCATCGTCAGTAATACGCACTCCATGATGCGACTCATAACGATCTTTGATTCACCTCAAAATAGCAACTGCATCTTCTTTAGTCGGTTCATCAACCATCACTGGCTGAAAACGACGTTCTAACGCTGCATCTTTTTCTATATATTGTCTATACTCATTGAGTGTTGTGGCACCAATCACTCTAACTTTTCATCTTGCAAGTGCAGGCTTAAGCATATTTCCCATATCCATTGCTCCATCAGCTTTCCCTGCTCACACAATCGTATGCAACTCATCAATAAACAATATAACTCATCCATCAGCCTCTTCAAGCTCATGGAGTACAGCTTTCAAACGTTCCTCAAACTCTCCACGATACTTAGCTCATGCCATCAATGCACCCATATCCAATTCTATCAACTGCTTATCACGTAACATATCAGGCACTTCACCTTTGATAATCAGTTGTGCCAATCATTCGACAATTGCAGTCTTTCCAACTCACGGATCACCAACAAGCACAGGATTATTTTTTGTTCTACGCGATAAAATTTGCATCGTGCGTCTAATTTCACTTTCACGACCAATTATAGGATCCATATTCCCATCACGCGCAGACTGTGTCAGGTCTCTCCCAAACACCTCCAACGCTTTTTTCTGTTCTTGTTGTTGCATTGTTCTCTCAGTATAGCATATAAAAATATAGCACCAATATATAACACGTGCTATATTATAGAAATATTAAAAAAAATCAAGTAATTTTTCCTACTTCTTGGTTCGAACAAAGACAATAAGGACAACCATGCTCTTGTGGGTAATTTTCTTTATTAAGGAAAGACCTCATGCGGGAAAAAATCCATTAACTCATCAACATCCTCTTACAACAACCCCAACTCTTCCATTGCTGCTTCGATCACCGCCCTTTCGTTTCGTGGTATAGATCACTCATTCATCGCTCTGCTCGTAAAGTTAGCCATTCAAGTGACAATCACAATATCTCCAGGCTTTGCAACAGACAGTGCATGCTTAATCGCTGCTGCTCTGTCTTGCACGATAGTATAGTCTTGATTATACGTTGTTGTATCAACTCATGACTCGACCTGTTTGATAATTTCCATACCATCTTCATGGTAATTTTCATCTTCAGTCAGCACGACATAATCATTGTAACGCGTAGCTACTGTCCCCATCATTACTCTTTTCCCTTGGTCTCTATTTCCTGTCGCTCCAAATACTGCAATCTGTCTTGCATATCATAACTCACGAACAGCGGTATAAAGCGTTGTAAGCGCATCTGGTGTCAATGCAAAATCTATCATCGCTACAACTCAAGACGATCATACAACCAACTCTTGTCTTCACGGCACTCATACAAATCATTCTAACCCAGAAACAAGATCGTCCCATCATACTCATGCATGCAGCGCAAGGACTGAAGCAATCATCATATTTTCTGCATTAAACGCACCAACCATCTGTGTCTTGATACGTGCAGTATGATTACCATAGTACAACTGAAAACACAATGTTGGAGCATGTTCAATCTGATCTACCCAAATATCAGCATCCTGCTCGACACCAAAACACAGTAACCTTCCAACAGATGCACGTTCCTTTGCGATTGATCCAAAAGCAAATCACGCTGGTATTACTCCAACACTTTCTGGGTGAGCAAATTCACGAAACAGTCTAAATTTGGTTGCAAAATAATGCTCCATACTCCAGTGAAAATCTAGATGTTCACGACTCAAATTAGTAAATCACACACCCATAAATTTGATAGGCCGAACTCTCCACTGATACAATGCATGTGACGAGACTTCTATGACCATATGCGTCAACCCATTCTGGACTGCACGATATAACATACGCTGAAACTCCCAGTGCGACAAAGACGTCAACTTGGTATGATTACTCATCTTTCCATCTCCTATATCAATACTCACTGTACTCAATATTCCAACCTTCAACTTTGCATGCTTCATTACAGCATAAGTGATCTCAGTAGTCGTTGATTTCCCATCAGTTCATGTAATACCATAACAGGTCAGTTTTCTCGATGGAAAGCCAAACCATAGAGCGCTAAAAAACGCTTTCAAAAACATGTAAAGTCTATACAACATATTTCTTCTTATTCGATGTTTATTCATAGCGTTGAGCATATATTTTTTGAATCATTTTGCAAATAACAAAAAAACTTACTAGAGCGAATCTAGCAAGTTTTTTGTGGGAACAAACGATAAAATTATTTGTTCACAGATGCTTTCAATACAGATCCAGCTTTAAATTTAGCATTTTTACTTGCTGGGATTTGAATTTTTTGTGAAGGATTTTGTGGATTAACACCAGTTCTTGCCATTCTTTTTACTACAGAGAATGTTCCAAAACCAGTAAATGCACATTTTCCAAATTGTTGCAAACTTTCTACAACACCTTCCAAGAAACAGTTAATCATGTCTCAAGCAAGTCTTTTAGAAACACCACATTTTTCAGCGATGTAATTAATCATCCAAGATTTATTCATTGAATTGTAATCAAAAAAGTAAAATACCCCTTTATAATAGAACAATATAACGCATTTGCAAGTGTTTACTGAATAAAATCACTCATATTCAAGAGAAACTTATATTTGTTCAAATCCCTTTATTTATAAGCAAAACAAGTGATTATATAAAAGAAATTATATGAGTATTAATTGACATTTATAAAAAACATTATATTATAATAAATTTTGCTTTATCTTAGCAAGTGCTCTAGAAATCCTTTTTCTAACAGCATCTTGTCTCATACCAAGCAATTCAGCAATCTCATCATACTCCAAATGTTCAATATATCTCATCACTACAACTTGATATGATGCTTCATCAAGTTTTTGCATCGCTTTCTTTATAGCTTCAAATTGAAATGATCACTGTATTGAGTGCAATAGTGCATCAGGATCTGATGTATTTGTTTCTTGAATAAGCACTGAATTATGTATTTCGGATTTTTTCTTAAATGAGTCTTTCAATAAATTCTTAAAGACAGTCCAAAAAAACGTCTCAAACTTATATCTATTATCATACTTATCAAGTACTCTCCATAATTTCACATAAAAATCCGAAATGATATCCAACATTTCTTGTTTTGGTATACTATAACGACCTGCCATATAACGATAAAGCTGATCAACAGTTTGCTTGTACAGTTGCGCAAACGCAGCTTTATCTCTTTTTTGAAGGCGGGCCACAAATGAGGCATCTATTTTCATATAACAATCGTAGATAAACAGGCGAAAATGTTCTATATGAGTAAAGCACTCTAGGCAATACTACTAAAAAAACTTTTTTTCTTGAGGAGATGAGAGTGTTTGCTCTCCATTTGTTGGTCATAATCATTCTCATACATGCAATGTTCTTCTTTCTATCGCATCTATTTTTCTATCTAAATCTGGATCATCATCTACACCTAGTATAACATTAAGTTCTTTAACTTTTTCAGAAGCTTGTTGCAGATGGTAGTGATACCTACTCAGCTGAGAAACAATTTTTGCATAGTCTTCATTTTGTTGTAGGAGTTGTTGCGCTTTGTATTTTACAATTCTATTTTGTTCTTTGTACTCACTAAGTTCGTGCATCAATGCATCATGTTCATGAATAAGCTGTTTATACTGTTCTCTTAACTCTGCGATAA
This sequence comes from candidate division SR1 bacterium, assembly GCA_007115995.1. GTDB lineage: Bacteria > Patescibacteriota > Gracilibacteria > Absconditabacterales > Absconditicoccaceae > SKJI01. The sequence goes on along the minus strand of SKJI01000004.1, from coordinate 29,222 downwards.
TTTTAGCATCACCAAATCTTGCAAATGCAATTCCATATCACAACGCTCATCAAGCTATACATCAAAGCAATAAAAACCAAATCATATTATGATCGCAACAAATAAAACATTGTAATTATAGAACAATTATATAATAAATCAATGGAACATAAACAACATATCGCAGTTCTCTTATATAAGGCTACATTTACCAAGATGGTCAAGCAAAAACCACTCATCCACAGCCTGTTCTCTTGCAGAATTACTTACTCTTGAGTATTATCACTATAGTAGTATTTATACTGTTAAAATTCTTTTAGCGATCTTATAAAAACAAAACTATGGCAAAAAAACAACCATTGGCTCCACTGCTAGAGCTCATCCAAAAAATCGAAACCGACCTTATGAGAGTAAGAAAAATGGTAGAAAAAGTGCAATCAGGCGAACAAATAACAGAAAATGCAGATAGTTCCACGATCAAAGAAACTGCTGTTTGACTTGAAAACTATAAAGAAGAAGACAGCAAGATTATAGAAGGTGTCTTTGACTGATATTTTATGATATGATCAGACAACAAAAAATATCCTGTACCAATGAACTACTCAAGCAAAAGTAAGCTTATTCCGTGAGACATACTCAAATTAAGAATTATGGATGACTGAAAACTCATCTATAAACTCATTACTCAAGCACAAAGAAAGTTTATCAAAGCAACACTTACCAAAAACGACGAAGGCAGACATACTGCAGTAACCGACGATGGTGCAATATATTTTCTCAATCAAGCTGCAGTCACTTACTTCAAAGGATCTACGTGAGACGAACTCTCTATAATTATCAATGCAGAGTGAATTGGTAACATAGCAGCAATAGAAGCTGTTATTCCACAAATGCAATAAACTCACCAGAGGATTTTGGACGTTTCAGATAAAAAAACACTTTTTAATATTTCTCTAAGTAGCATAGTTGGAACACGCCTTGTTTTAGCCATCTACAACTACGCACATATGTGTTCCTTGTGAGAAAAATCAAGGAGCCTGAATCATTGGATATCAAGGATAGGTCAACCAATCTCAATCAAGTCGTACTCATGGTTCAGTTGCATTTCATCAGTTATTTTCTGCTTCTCCACATACTACAAACTTATTATCAAGTTGTGTCCTCCACACTCCATATGATCATCACGGGCAAGCAATATCTGATACACCACGTGGATCTTCAGGCATAGTTGCTATAATAGCAGAGAATGCTTCATAATCAGCAAAAAGCTGTGTTGCGCATCATGAGAAGTTTTCTGCTTCCATAGGATTTTCAGCAACGAATAAAGTGATAGCATGTGCTATTTGGTGAAGATGTGCAGATCTAGCTGTGTTTCTAGCTCTTGCTTGCGAGCCAATTAGTCTTGGTGACATTGTTGCGATCAAAATACTTACAAGAATGATCACAATCAATACTTCTACAAGGGTAAAACCCCCAAAAGATTTTTTCATGCCATAATCATAAAAAAACAAAAAAAATACCCGTACTTTCCTCTCCACAATCTCTTTTCTTGAAAAGGTTATGTATCTATTAAGCGATCTATCACACTCAACAGACTGCATGCAGTATACTCTTTAGAAGAGTATAAAGTATAACGACACGCTCATAAAAATGCAAGACATTTGATACAAACAACACCAAAAAAACAAACAACGGTAATGAAGACAACACGCAACACAATATCCAAAGAGTATACAACAAAAAAACCCGCTCAAAGCGGGCTTTTTGGTAGGTGTTTGTTACTTTTTAGAGCAATAATTGCTTATCCTCTAACTACATTACAAATATATGCAACTCATCCATCTGGAAGAGCTATCTCTTCAGTAGGATCTAAGTTTGCTGGAGCGTCTGAATTTCATCAATCAGATTCTGCTGCAGCACAAACGACAAATTCTGCATTAGCAGTTCTCCAAATTCCGTATTCACCAGCATCACAACCTGTGAGGTTAGTAAATCCACTTGGATCTTCAGGCATGGTTGCAAGCAAGTTAGCAAATGCTGTATTCGTGTCATGAATATCACTTGTACATCCAGAGAACGTAGCAGCTGATGCTGGATTATCTACAACATACAACGCAACTGCATTTGCAATTTGGTTAAGATGTGCAGCTCTAGCTGTGTTTCTAGCTCTTGCTTGAGAACCAACTAGTCTAGGTAGTAAAGCAGCGATCAGAATACCTACGATAATGATCACAATCAACACTTCTACAAGTGTGAAACCTTTAAAAGATTTTTTCATGGGTTGTTTAAATGAAAGAAATAAATGTACTATAATTATATAGTGACAACTCCAAAAAAGCAAGACTTTTTTTAAAAAAAGTCAAAGATTGTTATTTCTATAGTATATAGAAGTATTTACAGCACATAAAAAAATCAAAAAAACCTAAAAATGCTCCCCAAATTGATGATTTTCTGATTTTTTTTGTCTCAAAAGAGTAATTTGTAAACAAAAATTCTTGCAGCACCGACTAAGAAGTGTATACTCTGCGTATGGAAAAAAAAGTACTTGTATGATTATCATGATGAGTTGATAGTGCAGTCTGTGCATATCTGTTACAACAACAATGATATACTGTCATTGCATGATTTATGAAAAACTATGCAGATCCAGAAAATCCACACTGCCACACCAGAGAAGATAGAAATAGTGCATTAGCAGTTGCAGATCACTTGGGTATCACAACGTTTTGTATTTTTGACTTTCGCAAAGAGTACGATGAGACCATTATCTCATATATATATGAATGATACAAAAGTTGATACACACCAAATCCAGATGTTTTATGTAACACCAAAATAAAATTCAAAACATTTTTGAATGCAGCATTATCACTTGGATGTTGTGCTGTTGCTACATGACACTATGCACGTATCACACAATCAGCACAATGATACCACCTGCTCAAATGAGTCGATACCAATAAAGACCAATCATATTTTCTTTCATGACTCGACCAACACCAACTGGCTCATGCCTTATTCCCACTCTGATGACTCACCAAAACACAAGTAAGAGCACTTGCACAAGAAATCAACCTACCAAATGCTACAAGAAAAGATAGCCAGTGATTATGCTTTATTGGCAAAGTACCGATGAAAGAATTTCTCAAACAGACACTCCCTGTTCAACCTGGACCAATTCTTGATACAAAAGGTAATAAGCTCTGACAACACGACTGAGCGTGGTTTTATACGGTCTGACAAAGACAATGATTGTGATTAAGTTGATGACCTTGGTTTGTTATAAGTAAAAATGTCACGACCAATACACTGATCGTATGATCAAAAGACGAGCAGCTACTCTATGCATCAGCACTTGAAGCAACTGCTCTTCATTGGACTGCATGATCTGCACCGACTTTACCGCTACGTTGTCAGGCCAAAATCAGATACAGACAAGACGATCAAGAAGTTAATCTTGCACAATGAGCAAAGAACACTATGATAGTAACGTTTGAGCAACCACAAAGAGCTATAAGTTCATGACAAACTATCGCATTCTATAACAATGATGAGCTTATTTGATCGGGAATTATAAAAAAACCACTTCATACTACGTAGTCCATATATCTACAATAAGACAAACATCTTTACTAACACTACTCTTTCCAACGACTATGAGAAAACTCCTTACTTGAAAAAATCTCTTCTTGGTATTGTTCTTGTTTATTACAGTTGATGTTGTCATCTACTTTCTTTTTATTCGCACTCCCATCACTCGATGAGATCGCATTGATCCAGTAGAGACGGTCAGCAATCCCGCTGCGCTTGTCTCAATCTATAAAGCGTGAGCAGAACGTCCAACCTGATCATGATTTTATATTACTCAAACCTGATGGTTTCTCACTGCTCGTCATGTTGTTGCGTGAGACAATAACGAGCTCAAAAGATTACTGACAATAGACAATAATCCAAATATTATTTTGGAACAAGTGCATATGCATCCTGTACAAGATATCGCTCTTGTCAAAACTTCACAATCTTTTAGTGCATGTATCCCTATCGAATCTTCATATATGCACCTTGGAGAACATCAAACACTTATCAAATTACTTGATAGTGAAATAGTATCATGAATGAGCTGATCACCACTCTTTGCACATAATTTTTCAGCAATTTGAGTCCTTATCGCAAAACATCTCAACGATCCATTTCAATGAAAGTATGAGCTCCTTACTCATGACACTCTCGATCGATTATTAGATCTTATAGGCGACGAAGAAGTATGCGCATAATCACGCTACTACCAAACAATGAACAACATAATATAATCACATATTCTCTCCATAACAACGGTACGATGTCCGATGTAGGCATTGCCAGTGCTCTAAACGTCTGTTGAAAGAGACTCAGCGTATATCCATCTAATACTTTTATACCAAATAATGCAGCGAGTAAAAACAAACAATAACTCACTGATATTATAAAGAAGACATAGAGCAAAAATGGTGCAATAATTTGTCGCACTGAAGCACCAAGAAGTCTTTCTAATACAACTTGTTCTTTGAACTGTACAAGCAAGCCACTCAACGCATACCACAAAAATCACACAATAATAATTATTATAGATCAGACGAGTAACAAACTACCATACTGCAAAAAACTCATTGCATTAATAGCTACTTGTATCCTTCTCTCTTGATCTTGGAAGTGTATTCATGCAGTAAGCTCGTGAGTATTGGTTATCATCCTATCATATCACATCACAATTGACTTCATAAGTTGAAACTCTCTTTCATCCTTGAACATGACATACAACGTTGCAGGCAATGGATTTTCTAGTCAATACAATGCAAAATCTTCGAGTACAGCAGGTAGATGTTGTTCCAAACGAGCAAATGCCTGATCACTTGTAAAAAATGAGCTTTCCAATCATGCTTCTTCAAGATCTTGCATCAAATTAAGCAATGTTGATCATGCTACCTCTTCAGTCAAACCATAATGGATATAAAAATACATTCATAACTTGGGCGTGATAGTATCAGAAACACGATCAGCGTTATATGAAACAAGTAAAAAAATATTTCATAAAAATATCAAACATCCTATCAAAAATGATGTCGCAATAATCTGCAACCATGATGCACGAACCATAAGTAGAACATTATTTCGTAGAATTTTCATCTTGTTCGTCAATATTACTCTTTATAAATTCATCAAATAGTGCTATTTTATCATCATAGTGACTTCTCTCTCTATCAAAAAAATTCAAACTAGAAACATGAGCATAATAGTATGCGATATATTTTTTTGCTCTTCACCATGACTCCTCCATAATAGCAATTTCAATAATATTAAGAATGATCTCTGCATCTTTTTTGTTTGATTCAAATGCTTTTTTAAGGTACTCTATTCATTGTTCTCTATGTCATAACCAGTACTCACAGAGCCCATAACACCTCAAAATTTCTGGATTCTCTTCATCCAGTATCTGTAATGCACGCTTGAAATATGACTTTGCATCCTGTCGATTTGTTTTCTCCATTTGTAACACTCACTTGATATACAAACTCATAGCATCATCTGATAGCCCATGCAACAAAAAATCAATAGGTTTCTCAGCTCTTGCAATTTCTCACTTTCTATATTCTATATCTGCTATCTGTATCAGTATATCTTTATTTGATGGATCCTTGCGCAAAAGTGTATTTGCTACACGCAACGCTTCATCAAGTTTTCCTGACTCTTTTAGTTCTTCTATATTTTGGATTTGTGGATTACTCATCAAGTTTTTTACAATATCTAAAGCATATATGTATAAGTATAAGTATAAGTATATTCAAAAAAAAAGAGAAAAATAAAAGTATTTTTTACTATGTTAGATTTACAAAAAAAAGAAAATGGACATTATGCATGACCACTTTCTTTTGTATGTTTTTATAAGCACACCACAAACCTAGTAGTGCCCCAAAAAGAACATGTATATCTTTATGAAACTACTTGTACTCACGGTCACATAGTAGGTGCAAGTACGATTTTTTCAACGAGCTTTCCTTTGATTCCAGACGGCTTTGCTTCATTGAGTGCTTGCATCAATGCACGATAATTTTCTTGTAACTGTTGATCTTCAAAATCTAACTTTCAAATCAACACATGTACGTTTCAAGTTTTATCTAACTTAAACTCTACTCTTCATTTCTTAATCTCAGAGATTGTCTGAGTAATGTTTGGTGAAACAGTTCCTGCTTTTGGTGAAGGCATCAATCATTTTGGTCATAATGCTTTCGCCACTTGAGCAAGATCTCTCATCATATCAGGTGTTGCAATCAAAACATCAAAATCCATTGTCCCTTGATTGACAGCCTCGATAATTTCAACATTTCAGACGATATCCGCTCATGCTGCTTTTGCTTCTTCTCTCTTATCATCAGCGACAAATGCTGCAACACGAACAGTTTTTCAAGTACCATGAGGTAATACTACTGTTCATCTAATTATTTGATCGTTGTATTTTGGGTTTGCTGATGTTTTAACATGCAACTCACACGATCATACAAATTTTGAATAAGAAAGTTCTTTGACTAAACGTACAGCGTCTTCTACACTATGTTTTGTTGTAATATCAACTTTAGCTTTTCACGCTTTCCATTGTTTTCCTCTTTTTGCCATTATTGGATAATATAAAGAATAAAAGTGGTAAAAAGAAATAAAGTACGAGCATTATGCTTATATTTTATTTCCTATGAGATGTTTTAGTATGTAATACTCTAGAGTTTATTGATTAATGATGCATATGATATCACGCAATAAGTGTATAAATACCTACACCTACAAGAGCATACATTCTAATTTCTCTTGTTGTCAATTGACTTTATTTCAGACACCTCGTATCGAGTATAAACTCTTCCACAAACTGAAATATATTGAGAAATTTCTTCTTGATTATTTTACTTCAATACCCAAACTTTTTGCTGTTCCAATAAGTGATTTCAGTACTGATTCTCTCTTATTAGTATTCATCACAGGAAGTTTGATATCAATAATTTCTTCCAAATCTGCTTTGGAAAGCGTTGCAACTTTGTTTTTGTTTGGTTCTCACGATCATACTTTGATCTTTGCTTTCCATTTGATAAGATCTGAACTCAAAGGTGGATGAATAACCATCTCGTACGATCTATCAACAAATACAGTAATATCAACTGGAACTTTTACATTGAATCCTGCATATGCTTGCATTGTTTCCATAGTTTTATCGTTGAACTCTTTTACAAAAGAACCGATATTAATACCATGTTGTCACAAAATTGGACCAACCGGTGGAGCTGGTGTCGCTTTTCAAGCAATCATATGGAGAGTAAATCTCACCTGAACTTTTTTTGACATGATTGTTTTATAAAATAAGTAAAAGTGGTACAAACAATAGAAGAGTTATTCTATCTCCCACTGATTGTGCTACCAATCGTACCACATATCAAAGATTTTTTGTGTGGTTTCTTTGGAAGCATAATAATGATCACGATCCATTTGCACAAATCGTACATCATTGGTTTGGTGAAAGAAAACCAGATAGATTACTTTTTCTAGGTCTTTATAACGTTGTGTATTCAAAAACCAAATTTTATCTCAAAACAAACCGTTCTCATGTATATAGTTTTTGTCAGTAATTTCAACTATATTTCATCATAAACTTTCTAATAACGGAATATGTCTAGAAGAAAATGATCACAAGTAAGCAAAATGCGTATTTTCTATAGTTTTCAAGACATATTGCTCTTGTCATATAAGACCAAAATCAACTAAACTTCTCAATGCTCACTCCCATACAAATGTTCAAGATAATGGAATCATACCATCACTTTTTTCATTTGCTTCCTGAAAGAGCTCTTGTACAGAAAAAAAGGTTTTCCCATGTGCTACCAGTACTCATCACGTAGATGACGATCAGTTTGTAGATCATTCTGATCATGATCATGGAAGCGCTCAATCAGTTCATCAAACTGTTCAATCATCAGCAAGCTTTAATCATGCAATCTGCACTTGTGCAATCGGGGTAGATTGACTCTCCAAAGAAGAAGGTTCATCCAAAGATGTTCAGATTATAGTATCAGTACCCTCTCATTGAGTTCATAGATCTTGCTTATCTCTTTCTCATTGCGGTTCAACAATTTGCTGTTCTGATGCACCAAGAGATACTTGTGGTTTTTCAATACCAAAAAAAATCATATACAAAAAAGCCAAAACCGCTACAAGAACGACTATCGACCAAAGTATATCTGATCATTCTATCGCATTTTTTTCTTGCATAGTTTTGGGCTATCTTTCTAGAATATAAAACGTCTAGTAAACCATAAAAGAATAAATTCGTATCACTTCCTTATGCAAGTCTTTCTACTTTTTCAAACGAAACCATAACAGGAGTATTTCTTCACAAGATCTCTACATTGACATATAAAAATCACTTACTTGGATCTACCTCAGTAACGACTCATTTCATACCATTAAAATCTCACTCTTTGAGAGTAACAACATCTCCTGTTTGAAAGGGAATAGCAAACTCAGCTCTAGCATTTTTTTCGTTTATATAGTTCATCATTTCATCATATTCTTTATCCGTCAGTGGAATAGGACGTGTTTCAGCTCAGACTATCAACCTTACACCTGGTGTATTTCTGATGATATACCAAATTTTTTCGTTCATTTTTGATTTAACAAAAACGTACCCAGGATATAACTTCCTTACTTTATAAGCTTTTTTTGTTCACTTATAGTAGACTTCATTAACCGAGGGATTGAGATAGTCGACAATATCATCTTGCAATCATTGCTTACTTACTCTTTCTTGTAAATTTTCGATAACCATCGATTCTTGTCATGAGACAACACTCAAAACATACCATCTATATTGGTTATCTTCAATTTGTTTTTTAATATCTTGTTCAGCAGTAGTCATTAATATTAGAAAAATAATTAAAACGCGCTCTCAGAGAGAACCACCTAGAATACAGAACGCATTGTTTCAAAGAACCATACACCTAATCTTCCAAAGATACTATCAAAGAAAGCAAACATCAATGCAGAAATTATCACAACAATCAATATAACTATTGTTAATGTCCATACTTCTTTACTTGTAGGTTTTTTGACTTTTTTTAATGACTCCAAACTGTCATAAAAGAAATGTAACATGATATTTTTTTCCTAATAAAAAATGTGCAACAATTGACTATAGCTATTTTAATATCGTTTTCAACTACTCTTTTTCTGATCTCAACAAGTTCAAAACAAACTTATCAGCAACTCTATAACGCTTATCAAACTCAGCAGAAGGCATAAACCATACAACTACATGTTCAATAAGATATTCTCTGAAAATTTCTTCTATGTCTTTTTTGAGTGCTTCTACATGATCAGCAGCTGTTTGAGAATAAATCACTACAAGATCAATTTCAAGTTTTTTACCAAATAAATTCCCAAAAAAATAACGATTGATAACTAACTCATACCCATCAAAATACTTAATCAAATCACACTGTAACATATAAACCATCAAGTTTTTTATATACAATCATAATCATTCAGTAAGATATATAGACCATTTATTTTGATCTTTATTGATATCTACAACGCCAGCATCTTCGAGCTGATCAATTTGTTTCTTAATTGCTGGGAAAGACCACTCAAGTTCACTTTCAAACGCTCTCACAGAAATTCCCTGTCTTCTAAAAACAAGATATTTGAGAATATCAGCTTTTGCTTTGGATCCAAAGAGTTTGTCTAATTTCATATACAAAAGATTGAAGGTTTGAAACGTACAGTATGAACAAATTGTCAGTCTGTATTGTAGTAATTATTCTCTTATAATCAAGGCACAGGAAACTGTAGTGACAATGCAGTAATTTCTTTTTTGAGTCACGCAAGATAGTCATGATTATCACAATGCTGAAATGCATCATGCATCAATCAGACAATAATTTTTATTTCATCTTCTTTCATTCATCTTGTAGTCATTGCTGGTGTTCCAATACGCAATCATGATGGTCTAAATGGCGGATTAGGATCATCTGGGATTGTGCTTTTTGAGGTTGAAATACCAATCGCATCTAATGTTTTTTCTGCAATCGATCAGTTGAGTGTATCATCAGCTGAAAAATCTAGAATGATCATATGATTATCAGTTCATCAAGTCACTAATGAGTATGATAAACACATAAACTCATCTGCCATTGCTGATGCATTACGCAAAGTTTGCTGAGCATACTCCTTAAAGTCCGGTTGTGCTGCTTCGTGAAGAGCGACTGCAATACCCGCAATAGTATGCATATGTGGTCATCATTGCGTACCAGGAAAGACAGATCTATCCAAACGTGTAGGTATATTTTCTATGGTATCTTCTGGCTTCTTGAGTGGGTTCGATACTTTTCCTTTTGAGAGAATCAATGCTCATCTTGGTCACCTCAAGGATTTGTGCGTTGTTGTCATCATAACATGAAATCAATAATCAAGAGGATTTTTGAGGACTCATCAAGCAATCAATCATCCAATATGTGACATATCTGCCATAGCTATTGCACCAACTTCATGAGCAATTTCTGCAAAACGTTCATAATCTAACTCTCTTGGGTACGCACTAAATCAAGCTAATATCATTGCTGGTTTATGCTCTAATGCCAGTGCTCTCATTGCATCAAAATCTATACGTCATGTTGCTATATCACTCATACCATATCTCACAAAAGGGAAAATCTTACTGATAAATGTTACTGGATGACCATGAGTCAAATGTCATCAGTGTGTTAAATCCATTCATAAAATAGTATCTCATGGCTGAAGCAATCATCAATATATACAAAGATTTGCTGCTGCACCAGATAAAGCTTGAACATTGGCATGATCAGACCTAAAAAGTTTTTTTGCTCTTTTGATAGCCAATGATTCCATGACATCTGTTCGCTCCTGTCATCAATAGTATCTTTTCCCAGGATATCATTCTGCATACTTATTTGCAAAGACTGTAGATTGCGCATGCAATACTGCTGCAGACTGATAATTTTCGCTTGCTATAAACTCCATTCCAGTTGTCTGCCTCTGCTGTTCTCATATAATAAGATTATACATATCAGGATCTGAAGCTGCAATTGCTTGTAGAAAATTTGTCATATTGTACTAAAAATTTAAGAATAAAATATTAACGATATATCACAACACTCCTCACATAAGATCAAAGCTCTAGGAATGTCTTGAGAATATGTGTTTACAGAATATTATATATTCCGCGCAAGATGAGCATGCTATATCTTTGTCTCTTTTACTTTGTATATCATTATTTTATCAAAAAGCAATATAATCATAATCAATAACGTTATTTACATCTTGCATTTATCCAAAGAAAACCCTACTATCAAGATATCTCTGAAATGTTACTTGTCAAATTCTCTAGTTGATAAATCAGAGGTAAAAAGACAACTATCGCATAAATGATCTTTCATAAGACATAAGAAAAGCCATCATGCGATAAAACATCTTAATAAAATTCAGACTTACCTTAAACTACTTTTAATTTTTGTCATATTCACTCATGAAAAAGTGTATCCCTTGCAAAAAAACCACAGGAATTATTCGTATTATCCTCTGAGCAATTATGCTTTATTTTGGTGTTAGCAAACTCTGAGCAGATCCTGAAATGATCGCTTATGTTTGATGAGCATGACATCAAGTGTGACTCACGTTTCTTTCAGTAACTACATGGTTCTGGATAGCAACTCTTGGAGAAATTCTTGCATGAATACTACTCATTTTCTGATTTATGAGTAAATTGTGAGCACTGCTTGCAACTGTTATCATGCTCTTTGCTCTCAACTCAACATGATGGAATTTTGATAATCAAATGACAGTAATGGCATGAGTAGTGTGACTATGAGCACTCTACATACTCTGGCAAGGTTCATGAAATTGGGCACTACAACCAGAAGAATGAACATGTTGTAGCAACAAAAAACATTCATGTTGCCAAGAAAAAATAACTGATACACCAAAAGAATGATGTTGTGGATGAGGATGTTGTCATGAAGATGCTTGAGAAGAAGTATCAAACAATGGAGAAAAATAATAAGTCAAAACTATCCAACCCAACCGTTACTTTCTCAGTCTATTGGTACCGGTTCTCATAAAAATGTAGGAGCCGATCAGAAGATAATCTCCAGCATAGCTTTGACGCGAGCAAAGTATTCTCTTATATACACTTTATCAAAAAATCAAGGATGGTAATTTCATGAAGGTATTCATCGTACATCAATTCATAATTTTCTTCCGAGATATACTGCTCTATAAAGATGGAATTGCTGTGTTGTTACGATTGCATGATCAACCTGAAATATTGCTTGAGCACGAGACATAGAATCATAAGTATCAAATCATGCAAAATCTTGAAAAATAAACTGTTTATCAACTCATTGATCTACTAGGTAATTTCTCATCGCACGCAACTCATTATAGTCTTGTGATCTATTATCTCCACTAATCAAAATAGTTGGCACAACTCATTGTTCAAATAAAGCAATAGCTTCATCTACTCTTCATTGTAATGCATCACTTAGTTTTCATGCACTAGATACCGATGCTCATAACGTGATTACTGTTTGTGGTAGTAAATCTGGTGGTAGTTCTTCATATCATGTAATAATATATGGACGTGCAAAAGAAATAATATATATATTAGCATAAAGAATAAAGAGCAATACTAAAATACTGAAAATTACAAATATTGAGCCAAAAATTTTTAAAAAACGCATGCTTATCTATCAAATAAAGCATCTACATACTTTTTCTCAATACGTACAACACTAGGTCTCCCATGCTGACATACAAATTGTCAATCGATACACTGCAATCAATCTAAGAGTAATTGGTGCATTTGAGTATAATGTAAATGCTGTCAAGCTTTGATTGAAAGTTTACATGCTTTCATCCCAATAATTTCATCAAGCAATAAGACAAATAATGATTGAGGATCTTGTTGTAACTCTATGAGTTGTTCAGTATGTCACCATACCCACTGCAATAATGCTTCTATATCAACACTATAAGTAGCAAAAATTTGTGGTATTGCATAAAATATAACTTTTTGCTCTCAAAACAATGCACAATCAAATCAAATTTTTCATAAGATGTCTATAACATTTTCTATATCTACGTGCCTTGGATATGAAACACTCAATGGAGTAAGTAACACGTCCATTGAAAATCCTTCACGTGCGACCTGTTTTTTTATTTTTTCAAATGCTATCCTTTCCGCTAATGCATGTTGATCAATATAATATATATTCTCTTTTCATGCAGCAATAATATAACTATCCCAGAGTTGTCCAAGAATACGTACTGGATCATCACCAAAATAAATTTGCTGCTGCGTAGAGAGTTTTTCTTCTTGATGATTTCCCGACTCTCATCAATGAAATCACACTAATCAAGCTTGTGTAGGTCATGCTGTCTGCTCTCAACGTTGAAATACTCACTGTTTATGTCAAGACCACGATTTAGCAGGTGATGATCAATACGTATGAGAGATATGATGCTTAGTAAATGCCGCATAATTTACTTTTTCATTTCACAAATGTGAGCGTATAGTTTCTTTTATACGATTATAAATTGATCCAGGATCTAAAAATTTTACTTCACTCTTTCTTGGATGAACATTTACATCAACTAGTCATGGGCTAATTTGTATAAAAAGATGAGCAAAAGGAAAAGTGCCTAGAACAATTTGCTTTTCATATGCGTCCATTATAGCTTTTTTTATGAGTTTATCTTGTACTGGCCTATTATTCACAAAGACCTGTATATACTGTTGAGCGGGAAAATGCAGACTTGCATCTCATACAACTCAATAAATATGCAATGTATCATCGGATCGTTCTACTACTTTTCGTTTTCACTGCCAATCTGCTGTATAGAGACTTTCAAGTCTTGCCATAAGACTTTCCTCTTTTTTACAATCAAAAACAGTTTTACCATTATGAGATAATGATAGTGCTTTATCTCGATGAATAATAGCAAATGACAAAAATACTTGTTTACAATAGTTTCGCTCAGTATTGTCTGATTTCAAAAACTTTAGACGTGCAGGTATGAGTTGAAAGAGATCAGCAACGGACACCTTAGTACCTTGTGTATATCATACTGGTATGGAATCAATAGTATATACATCACTATCCTTCCATAATGCATGACCAACTCATTCTGGGAATGTACTCTCACAATGTCTTGTTTGTATACGAACTGATGCAACTTCTGAAATACTTGCTAGTGCTTCACCTCTAAATCAATACGTATCAATGCGTTCTAAATCATAATCAGTAGTAATTTTTGATGTTGCATAACGCTCTATACTCAACTGTATATCTTCATAAGGGATTCATACTCAATTATCTTCTACCGCTATGTATTTTTTTCATCACTTTTCAATAGTAACTGCAACCTTTGTTGCATCTGCATCAAATGCATTTTCCATAAGTTCTTTTAAAATTGCACTTGGACGCTCTACAATTTCTCAAGCTTTGAGTCTGTTGATAATATGCTGTGGAAGCTTTTTAATAGCCATATCATTCTTTTTATCATAAAATTAAGATTTCATAGTCTCTACTCACGCCCCAACTAACGATGTGGTTTTTCCTTCAAGATTTTCATTGAGATAGATAATTTTTGCATTTGATCTTCATACCTTCTCTAATGTTTCGAGTCTTGATGAAGTGATCAAAAACTCAAGAATAGCAGCAGCACTCAACGTATTATCAATTGATTTCATTTCAGATACCGATTCTCTAAATCATTTTGCAATCTCCATTCTTTGGAGTGCCATACCTTCTCAAATAAGCTTTTTAACCTCTCTGTCAGCTTGAGCATCAAGTACTTGAGCAGCTTTACGTCATTCAGCCTCACGCACGAGCGCCAACTTCTTTTTTTCTTCTTCTATAATTCTATTCATAGCTTGTAGTACTGAAGACTCTAACGTAATATCAGTTACTTGCACAGAGTCTAACTCCATACCATACTGACTTAGTTTTACTTTCAAAGCATCTCTTATTTCCATACCTATCTCTTCTCTTTTCCCAAATATATCAACATGTTCAAAGGTAAAGATCTTTGCTCTCAGCTGTTCATCAACCGTTGACTGCACAAGCCTTACAGGATTATCAATATCAAAAGTTGCTGCCAAGATTGCATCATTTTCATTTTTTACTCTATAAATCACATTAATTCATACAGACGTTCTTACATTATCGATAGTCAGTCAATCAACAGTAATCCCTAAATTTCTATCAAAAATGACTTGTCTTCTTGTAGATTCCAAAAAAGGTATAATAAGATGCCATCACTCTCTCTTTATTCTCACCGGCTTTCACAATAAAAGAACAATATCAACTTGTCTAGGAGGTACTACTCTAAATCACATAATTACAATGAGGATAACTACTCAAAGAACAATTCATAACACCATTATTGTAAAAAAAAGGATAAATACTTAACTGTACGTTTCTTATAAAAATTTTCAAGCAGCAGATTTCGCTTGCCTATCTACATACTCATTCCATTTATTTCAAGCATGAGCCTTGACTCGTTTTCGATGTAAATCTGTAAAATATCACTGAATTGCATGAAGACGCATCCATAAGTCAGCATTTTTGACTCTTTGTGATCATTTACTTACTCTCCAATCTCTACGAATCCAAGTTTTAATCCATGATGTTATTCATTGCTGCACATAATTACTATCTGAGTAAACAATAATCTGTTCAGTAACAGATTTTGTAGCTATGGGTTGAGTATCGAATAATGTTGATCAGATATGTGTTTGTATATCATCAGTTTGACCAAAAGTTTGATAGATATACTCCAAAGCATGTATAGCAGCGAGTAATTCCATTCTATTATTTGTTGTATGCGCTTCTCATCATTGATTGTGGTAGATTTTTTCTCCTCTACGAACAAGTACAAATGCCCATCATCATGCTCATGGATTACCAAGTGCACTTCAATCAGTATATACTGTAACCATACATGTTTATTATAAAGTAAATCACAGAGAGGGAGTATTATTGCATTTTTAAACAAATCTACTATACTTACAATGTAATTATTTCACAAACTAGTAAGAAAATTATGTGATTTATCGTACTTATTCTCATAAATTTACTCATAGTAAATATGCGACTATGGATTAGTTGAGTAATTTTCCCAGACTCTGCTTCCAAAAAAATAAAAATTATACTATGATTTTTATGAATCATACTCTGAATACTACTCTGGTCTTATCCAGCTCTTATGCAAGTTATAAATACATCACGAGAAACAGTCACTCAAACCACAGTCTCAATATGATCAACAAGCATGTTGCTCATGTACTGTGTTATACTCTTAATAGCCCTGAGTATTATTACTAAAACAACACCTACAAAAAAATATCTCCAATGAGTGATCTGAATAACACTCTTTCTACTTGTAAGCACATTTATAGGAATCCAATTATGAATATGAACTATAATTCTATACTATCTTATAGTATCTGGATCAGAAGAATTACTCAAGTATTTTTCAGGTTCTCTTCTTGCACAAAATACACAACTCAAGTCAGATATTATTCTACGATCAATCATCATAGCATTGTGATTTAGCTTTATAGAAAATATATTTTATGCGCTTCCTCATTGAGATAGTTTTCTTTGATGATTAGCAACCATTACAAATAGATGAGCAGTCAGCTTTCTTATGCATAGTATCTTTACTTGAACTATTGCATATGTAGCACTACAGCCAATATGAAAAAAAATATACTGATTAACTGTTGCATGCATACTCTGAGTAATGCTCCACTTTCTCTACAATATTTCAGCGATAAGTGGATCATGGCGAATAATGATCTGACTTATTTTATGAGGATACATTATACTCTCATACTTACTCTATACATCAGATAGTCTCTATATCACCGATAGAGAGTAATATATACTAAAAAAATCTATAAAAAAAATGATGTACATTTTTCAAAATGTATAGAATAAATATCTAGTAAAACTCAATAAGAAAAAAATTGCTCTTAATCAAAAGAGCAAAGTGTTTCTAGAAGATAATCTATATTAAAACCCAAGATATCGAGATCCAATATGGTAAGATAAAGAGACAAAACTTATGGTAACACAGTACTATAAAGATTTGAATTTATATTTAAGGTTAGGGAGGTGGTCCATCCCCACGTTCCCGTAGGGATACCTTGTTACGACTTTACCCCAGTCATTGATTCTCTCCTCAACACGCATGGCGCATCTTCAGAGAGCCTCAACTCCCATGGTATGACGGGCGGTGAGTGCAAGGAACAGGGACATATTCACGGCGGTATGGCTGACCCACCATTACTAGCAATTCCAACTTCATGAAGTCGAGTTCCAGACTTCAATCCGCACTGAGGATAGTTTTAGAGGATTGGCTCCGCCTCGCGGCTTGGCTACCTGTTGTACTACCCATTGTATTGTCTCTGACGCCCTAGGCATAAGGGCCATAGTGACCTGACGTCATCCTCTCCTTCCTCCTCCTTACGGAGGCAGTCTCGTTAGACATCCTAACTAACGACGAGGGTTGCGCTCGTTTCGGGACTTAACCCGACACCTTGCGGCACGAGCTGACGACGGCCATGCAGCACCTGTCATTTGGCTCCAGCAAGCTGGCACTTCAGTCTTTCGATAGAATTCCAAAGATGTCAAGCCTAGGTAAGATTCTTTGCTTATTATCAAATTAATCGAGGCAATCCACTGCTTGTGTGTTCCCCCGCCTATCCCTTTGAGTTTCAGCCTTGCGACTATACTACTCAGGCGGCTCGCTTAACGCGTTAGCTTACGGCACATAGCACCTCGAGGGCTCTACACACCTAGCGAGCATCGTTTACAGTCTGGACTACCGGGGTATCTAATCCCGTTTGCTACCCAGACTTTCGTCCCTGACCGTCAGTAAAGATATAGGTAGCTGCCTTCGCTTTTGGTATTCCTTCCAATATCAACGGATTTCACCCCTCCACTGGAAATTCTACTACCCCCTATCTTACTCAAGTTATACAGTATCTATACCCTTTCCTAGGTTGAGCCCAGGTATTTGAATACAGACTTATACAACCGGCTACGGACGCTTTACGCCCAGTAAATCCGGATAACGCTTGGGACCTACGTATTACCGCGGCTGCTGGCACGTAGTTAGCCGTCCCTTATTCCTGGAGTACCGTCAGTCGTCTTCCTCCAGAAAAGGAGTTTACACACCGTAATGCTTCATCCTCCACGCGAGGTCGCTGGATCAGGGTTTCCCCCATTGTCCAATATTCCCCACTGCTGCCCCCCGTAGGGGTATGGACCGTGTCTCAGTTCCATTGTGGCTGATCATCCTCTCAGACCAGCTATCCATCATTGCCTTGGTGAGCCATTACCTCACCAACAAGCTAATAGACCGCGCCCCCCTCCTTTGGCGGTAAACCTTTCTTCTACCTATTTTCATTTGGTAGGACTTATAGGGGATTAGTTGTATTTCTACAGGTATCCCCTACCAAAGGGCAGGTTAAGCACGTGTTACGCACCCGTTTGCCATGCCGAAGCATTCGACTTGCATGTGTTAGGCGCCTCGCTAGCGTTCATCCTGAGCCAGGGTCAAACTCTTCATAAAAGTTGTACATTCACAAGAAATTATGTGAGTGATGACCATAGGCTTTATCTCTTTATCTTATTATTAGATAATGATTTACTCATTGTGATATTTGGGTGTATAATACTTGTATAGGATAATACAATACTCTGGTAGTATCGCATAATCTTGTTCTATACAGATTATATATATAAATGATAATGATCTAGCTATAGTATCTATGGTGGCACTAATCTACTTTCCCAGCGGTGAACACCACCAGTAGCATCGACTAAATTAGGCTTAACTTCTGTGTTCGGAATGGGAACAGGTGTGACCCTAATTTACATAAGTACCACCATGGATACTATAACTTTTCTTCTAAAGTTCAACTCGTTTTGAAAACGTTTCTAGACTAGTATAGTAAGTTTTTGGAAGACAAAAAGTCCCTCGACCAATTAGTACATCTTCGCTACACTCATTACTGAGCTTCAACGTGATGCCTATCAAACTTGTGTTCTACAAGCGGTCTTACTCCCGAAGGATGGATGATCTAATCTTAGAGTTGGCTTCCCACTTAGATGCTTTCAGTGGTTATCCATTCCCAGCGTAGCTACTCAGCAATGCCCCTGGCAGGACAACTGAAACACTATTGGCTGGTCCACTCCGGTCCTCTCGTACTAGGAGCAGATCTCTTCAAATCATCGGCGGATTCAGCAGATAGGGGCCGAACTGTCTCACGACGTTCTGAACCCAGCTCGCGTACCGCTTTAATGGGCGAACAGCCCAACCCTTGGGACCTTCTACAGCCCCAGGATGCGACGAGCCGACATCGAGGTGCCAAACGGGATCGTCGATGTGGACTCTTGGATCCCATTAGCCTGTTATCCCCGGAGTAGCTTTTATCCGTTGAGCGGACTCGTTTCCACGCACAAAGTCCGGATCACTTTCGCCCTATTTCTAGTCTGTTCGATCTGTCAATCTCACAGTTAAGCTTGCTTGTGTGAATATACTTTCATCGCGGTTTCCATCCGCGATAAGCAAACCTTTGCACGCCTCCGTTACTCTTTAGGAGGCACCCGCCCCAGGTAAACTAACCGACTGACACTGTTCCCCATTTTTATGGGGTTAGTGTCGCAATATGCAATGAGTGGTATCTCACTGATGACTCCTCGATATCCAAAGATACCGTCTCAAAGTCTCCCACTTATACTGAGCACTACATACCACGACACAATATCAACCTTTAGTAAAGCTTCACGGGGTCTTTCCGTCTAACTGAATCTATACGGCATTTTTACCGTAATTGTAATTTCACCGAGCCTAGGAACAAGACAGTGTGGAGATGGTTATGCCATTCATGCGGGTCAGAACTTACCTGACAAGGAATTTCGCTACCTTAGGACCGTCATAGTTACGGCCGTCGTTTATCAGTGCTTCGTCCATGAGCTTGCACACACAGAGTTAACATTCTGATACTGGACAGGCATCACCCTCTATACATCCTCTTACGAGTTAGCAGAGAGCTGTGTTTTTGATAAACAGTCCCCCCCACGTCTTTCGCTGCGGCCTACATTGCTGCAGGCAGACCTTATCCCGAAGTTACGGTCGCTTTTTTGCCGAGTTCCTTATTCCTAGTTGACTCGATCGCCTTAGTATTCTCTACTAATCTACATGTGTCTGTTCTCGGTACGGGCTTACTTTACCGTAACGCTTAGAGGTTTTTCTTGGCACCAGAACTCTATGATCCTCTTCACTTTCGATCAGATTTCTATCAAAGCTCACCATTACCACTATGGCGGATTTCCCTACCATAACAGTCCTGCAAAGCAGAATAGATTTACTTTTTCGACTAACATCCTTTGTTAGCTCATACACGTCCCAATGCGTTACCCCTTCACTAATAAAGCAAGGTACTGGAATATTAACCAGTTATCCATCGACGTAGCCTTTCGGCTTAGCCTTAGGTCCCGACTAACCCTACGTCGATTAACGTTGCGTAGGAATCCTTAGATTTCCGGCGTGCATATTTTTCATATGCAGTCGTTACTCATGCCAACATTATCACTTCTGTACCGTCCACTAGTCTTCACAGACTAACTTCACCCAATACAGAACGCTCCTTTACCATCTATTTACATAGATCTTCGACTTCGGTATATAGCTTAGCCCCGTTACATCTTCGGCACTTACCCACTTGTCTAGTGAGCTGTTACGCACTCTTTAAAGGATTGCTGCTTCTGAGCAAACCTCCTAGATGTCTCAGCAGGTAAACATCCTTCTCCACTTAGCTATAATTTAGGGACCTTAGTCAAAAGTCTGGGTTGTTTCCCTCTCGACCGTGAACCTTATCATACACGGCCTCACTGCATAGTAATGCTTCTGTAGTATTCGAAGTTTGGTAAGGTTTGGTAAGTCCTCTCGAACCCCCTAGCCTTTCCAGAGCTCTACCCCTACAGGTGCTACTACACGCTGTACCTAAATACATTTCAAGGAGAACCAGCTATCACTGTATTCGATTAGCTTTTCACTCCTACCCACAAGTCATCGGAAGGACTTGCAACTCCAACCCGTTCGGTCCTCCAGCATGATTTCTCATACCTTCAACCTGCTCATGGGTAGCTCATACAGTTTCGGGTCTATCACCAGCAACTAGTCGCCCTATTCAGACTCGCTTTCGCTTCGGCTCCAAAACGAAGTTTCTTAACCTCGCTACTGATGATAACTCGTTGGCCCATTCGACAATAGGTACGTGATCACCCGAAGGCTCTCACTCAATTGTAGGCTTAGGATTTCATGATCTTTTCACTCCCTTCCCAAGGGTTCTTTTCACCTTTCCCTCACGGTACTATTCTCTATCGGTGTAAAAGAGTATTTAGCCTTAGACAGTGGTCTGCCCTGATTCACGCCGGATTTCTCGTGTCCGACCCTACTCGGGATCATATTCAAGAAGCTATCAAAACTTCGATTACGGGGCTATAACCCTCTATGGCAGCGCTTCCCAACGCTTTCTTCTGTTTTGATAGTTTTTTACTTCTTCTGTTGCTACTAGACAACAACAATATGTCCCACAACCCTACAATAACAACGGCTAGCACCTTACATTATTATAGTTTAGGCTATTCCCAGTTCGCTCGTCACTACTACGGGAATCTCTTACGATTTCTTTTCCTCCAGCTACTGAGATATTTCACTTCGCTGACTTACCATCTCTATACAGAGTATCTACTTATAGTAGATAGGTTTCCCCATTCGGAAATCTACAGCTATAACGGTTATTGACACCTTACTGTAGCTTTTCGCAGTCAATTACGTCCTTCATCGGCTCTTTTACCCAAGGAATCCGTCCTAAGCCCTTAAAACGACTTTTTGTCTTCCAAAAATATACTATACTAATCTGTTAATGTTCTCTAACGCAGTGCACACTAATATAGAAAAGTTGCTCTCCAATACAATGGAAACTTCACACTTATTTTTTCTCAAGAGTATTGTGATTATACCTAAGTATAAACAGAATAAACTTATGATGATACTGAAATAGAGTGGATGTTTTGAACTATAGAGTCATTAAATATGAATTAGCTTATTACTAATTTATACTTACTGACTACACGTAAATTCTAAAGGAATTTACTGTATTGGAACTCATCTATATTAAATATTTACTGAGCTTTTTTATGGTAAATTACTCATTAATTTACCAGAATAGCGGGTGACGCGACTCGAACGCGCAACCAACAGCTTGGAAGGCTGTGACTCTAGCCAATTGAGTTACACCCGCATAATTTTTGCACTCTAACTTTACTTCCGGACTTCACCTTCTTAGAAGACTTTAGAGTCTAGCCAATTGAGTTACACCCGCATAATTTTTGCACTCTAACTTTACTTCCGGACTTCACCTTCTTAGAAGACTTTAGAGTCTAAGCAATGAAGTTTTTATAAATTTTTGAGCAAAACTTACTGATAAGTCTGGGCCCAGCTGGACTTGAACCAGCGACCCACCGGTTATGAGCCGGTTGCTCTAACCAACTGAGCTATGGGCCCATTGTGGATATTTAATGGTGGGTGATGTAGGACTTGAACCTACGACCCCCTGCTTGTAAGGCAGATGCTCTCGCCAACTGAGCTAATCACCCATGAAGATAATAGTTATGAAATGGCAGCCCCACGGGGAATCGAACCCCGGTTTCCGGGATGAAAACCCGGCGTCCTAACCACTAGACGATGAGGCCATAATAAGGACATAACTATAGTTGATACTTGTGATTATTGATTGTACAAAGATCTAGAACACAAAATACCATAATGGCGGGATAGACGGGACTCGAACCCGCGACCTCCTGCGTGACAGGCAGGCATTCTAGCCAACTGAACTACTACCCCACAATTATAAACAATTAGCCAGTGGCTGGACTTGAACCTGCAACCTGCCGCTTACAAGGCGGATGCTCTGCCGATTGAGCTACACTGGCACATTCTCATTGTAAGACCTAACTTACAAGAGCAGATAATCTAGATTTTTTTCTAGCAGCATTCTTCTTATGAATGATATTTCTTCTTTGAGCCTTATCGATAGCACTGTATGCTAACAATAATAATTCTTGCTTATTTCAATCTGACGACTCACTTGCTTTTTTAACAGCTTTGATTGCTTTTTTCATTACAAGTTTAAATTGATCATTTCTCTTTCTAAGAAATAGACTTCTTTTGATTGCTTTTTTTGCTGATGCTGTAATCGCCATAACAAGAATAGGAGTGAAATAATTAAAGATACTCTATGCAAACTCTCCAAGGGTGGGGCTCGAACCCACGACCCAGTGATTAACAGTCACTTGCTCTACCAACTGAGCTACCTTGGAATAAATACAAAAAGCGGACTTAGCGGGATGATTTATAGAGATTGTTCCTGGAATTTCAAGAGATTTTTAAAAGAGGAAACAACAGAGTTACTCTTACAGGAAGTATTGCTTGATAATTTGCCGGAGGAGGGAGTTGAACCCTCACGCCGTAAGGCACATGGTTCTAAGCCATGCGTGTCTGCCAATTCCACCACCCCGGCATATTAAACAAGTTAGAAGAGTTTCGGGATCTAGGATTCGAACCTAGGACCTTCTGATTCAGAGTCAGACGCTCTACCAACTAAGCTAATCCCGATCATATAATCGATGAGATTATCTTTATTCTGCACACTTAGTGACAATCTTTTTATATTTAGTGGTTGCGGGGGATGGGATCGAACCACCGACCTCCGGGTTATGAGCCCGGCGAGATACCACTTCTCCACCCCGCAGTATATTACTTTCTATAAAGGTTTTTTTATCAAGAATTTGGGGTACTAGGACTCGAACCTAGGATGGCGGGTTCAAAGCCCGCTGCCTTACCAACTTGGCTATACCCCAACAGTTTTTTTGATAAAGCAAAAATGCAGTAAACGTCATACTAAATATTTTGACAGTGAATGCAAGAGAGAGTTAGTTATGTTCCTTGAGATAGTCAGATTTGAGTTTAGCGTAAATTTCGAAATCGCGCATTGCATTGTAATATTCATTGAAATACGCTTCTCTGCAAGTTCATTCATAGATATATCAGCATTTTTTTGCAACTCATACTGACGCAAGATTTTCTTTGTCTGTTTTGATTTGTATTCTGTTAAGCGCTAACTGATCAAATGCATAGCGTTCTAGTATCAAAACTGCCTCACTCATATATCACCTTCTTGTGTGCGAGGCAGATAACCAGTATTACATTTCTGCAGATGCGTATTTTTGTGATATACCAAACAATGAGATATTACAAATATATTCTCTCCCAGCAAAAATTCCATATTCAATTTTCTTTCCCTGTTTTGTTTCTTGCTCTTTCTCAAAGAGATACTTGAACGTATCTTCTACTTTGTGTGTTGATGCTACTCGTTCAAGCCATTGCTTGAGGTGATCACGATTATGATCAATGACAGCAAACATCATCTCTGCCATACGCAATGTTGGCTTTGTTCTTTTGAGTGTTATGTTTGGTCCTTTGAGTTGATTGGTGAATCTGACTGGCATGGTGATGGTTAGTGATTCAATAAAAAAACTCGATGAAACAACTAAACAATTGTGGATTGTTTGTTCATATGTTTGATAAGGGTAGGAGTAGTTTTTTTGATTTTTTTGTATATATAGACTTTTTGCTGAATACATTCTTCCAAAAATTGTTCAAATCACTCATAACCATACTGCTTAATACATTGCGGGAAGAAACTCATTGGTGTCATTCATGGGATCGTGTTAATTTCAAGAAAATATAGCTTGTCTGCGAGAATACAATCAATCCTTGCAATATCTGTTATGCGAAATTTTTTGTAAATACTCATTGCAGCATCCTCAATAATTTGTTGGAGATTAGGTGCTAATTCTGGAAATATTTCTTTGGTCTTATCTCGCTTATATTTGGCATCAAAATCGAAAAACTCTTTTTCTGTTACTACTTCCATAATTCCAACTATAGAAGGACTGTCTGTTCATTTCATAGAAATAGTAAGTTCTCTTCATGTAATAACTTCTTGCACAAGAGCTGTATCATACGTGCAAATATGCTCTACAAGACCTTGTGCCTGATCGGCTGTCGTGCATATACCACAATCAAGTGACGATCAATTAGTATTTGGTTTCACAAAATATGGTCATCAAAACGAAATATGCTGCATATCATCTCATGCTACACAATGATGTGTTTGTGGTATTGCTATTCACATATCTTGAACAATCAAACTAGTAGCATATTTATTGTAACACAGACTATGTACATCATGGTCAGAAAACAAGTAAGGAACTCACAACAACTCCAGCATGGCGCTAATCTGACCTCCTTCTCACCATCATCAATGAATGACTGGAATAGCACAGTCGTATGTTGTATATGTCTGCAAAAATTGATCACGCATTTCTGGTCGACGAATTATTGTATATGCATACCCTAATTTCTCAAGACTGTCCTGAATAAGTACAAGACTTTTTTCTGATATCTCATACTCACGACTTGTTGTATCGGTCAATAATGCAATATGCATCACTCTATTCTTGCAATATAAAAACTCTACAATCATCACTGTAGCAATAAAGATAGAGATTGCAATGAGATTTATACTACAACTCCATCTAGCATTACCGCATAGATTCACTATACTGGGAAGTATGACAACAATAGCACCAGAGTTTTTGGAGAGTATTATGCCGCTGCTGCAGGACGAACAGGAGAAAGATGCATTTATCGAAGCATGTACGTTACCGCTCAAGAAAAGTATAACTATCAATACACACAAAGCATCGCTTGATGAGTTTTTGGCAATCACGAAACCTCGGTGATGGCATTTGAGTCCAGAACCGTTTACCGATGCGCCAAATAGTTTTTCTATTGATAGAGATGATCTCACTCATGCGTTGGGAAACACCTTTTTATATAAGTCGTGATTTTTCTATATACAAGAAATCGCCGCGAGTATGCCAGCGAATTTGATAGAAACAAAACCGTGAGATATTATTTTGGATGTGTGTGCTGCACCATGAGGAAAAACCTCGCAGCTTGCAAATAAGCTCTTGGCTACTCAAGAAAACCCATGATTGGTTATTGCAAATGATATTGCGGCATCAAGAGTCCAGACACTTGCGCACAATCTCAATCTACAGTGAATGTACAATACTGCAATCACGAAATTTAATGGCTTTATGTTTGGGAAGCATCTTCCAAATTTTTTTGATCATGTGCTTGTCGATGCGCCATGTAGCTGAGAATGAACATGATTTAAGTCAGATTATGCGCTTAAATTTTGGAGACAAGAAGAAATCAATAAAATAGCATGAACACAATTTCAACTCCTTATCTCTGCAATCAAAGCAACAAAAGTGTGATGAACAATTATTTATTCAACCTGCACAATCAACGCATTTGAAAACGAATGAGTACTTGCACGTATCTTGGAATTCTTCCAAGGATCAGTTGTTTTGGAAACTGTCACGTTACAAAATACAGAAGATGGATACAATGGTCAGGTTTGAGATGTGTCATTTGATCAATGAGCGCTTGTTAAAAGATTTTGGCCACATAAACAAAAAACATGAGGATTTTTTGTCAGCAAGTTGCGTAAAGTAGCAGATAAAAATGATAAGCCTGCACAGCAAGATCATAAACTACTACCCAAAAATCATTTCAAAATTAGGATGCACAAAAAACTCCAACAAGAAGTTGCAACATATGCAAAAAAGCACTTTGGTATAGTTATCGACACGAGTCGTTATTTCTTTATCGCCACAAAAGAGTCTGTCTATGTGACGTCACCTGCATTTGCTACTGTCCAACCTCACTTGCATTGTGAAAAAGTTGGTATTCCAGTCTTGAAGATAGACAAACGCCTCTGATTTAGACCTACCCACTATTTTGGGCTTATTTTCTGAGCAGACGCCACCAAAAACACCCTCCAACGAGACGAAGCGACTATCCAAGAGTACGTCCTGTGAGCATCAATTCCTGCACCATCGGATTCAGATCCATGAACATATCCTTACAAGATCATCCAACGAGTTATCGGAGAAAAACGCTATCCGATCAGTCTGACGAAATTTGTAGACTGAGCGCGGAAAAATAAATGGTGAAAGTAGGGAGAGGTTGCTATAAGGTGTCTAAAGGACTTTGTATGTTGTGTAGTGCAGGTTGCATCACATGGGTATAAATTTGTGTCGTACGGATATTTGCATGACCGAGCAAAGCTTGCACATAACGAATATCAGTCCTCTGTTCAAGCAGATGCGTTGCGAACGAATGGCGGAGTGAGTGGAAAGTAGCGTCTTTTTTCAGTCAAATACGTTTACATCATTGATGAAAGATCAATTGTATACTATGTGTAGTCAGCATTCATCCTTGTTGGCTTGGGAAAAGCAATGCATTTGCTGATGATTCTTGAGACAAGAGTGATAGTGTTGCAGGCAATGTCTGTGGTAATGGCACTTGTCTGTCTTTTCATCATTTAGATTCTCTAATCATCAATACCTTACGATCAATATCAACATCTTTGATTAGTATTTTGACTACTTAAGATACTCTGAGACCACACCCATAGGCAAGTGCAATAATTAGTTTATGTTTTGGATTTATATATGATTCAATCAATGCTTTTATCTCCTGAATCGAAAGCACGACAGGCAATTTTTTGTTTTCCCTAGCAACAGGGAGTGGATCGATATGCAAATGCAGTACTTCATTACAAAAAAACATGACAGCAGATTTATACAGATTGATTGTTTTGTGCGCTTTATTTTTTGTCTGGAGATGGATTACTAACTTCTTGATAAACTCTCTATCAATACGATTACAATTCTTTTCAGATTTGACTCGATGCACCAGAAAATACTCTACACATTGTGTGTAACTTTCCAGAGTCCTCTTGCTATAATTCCTCATCTTGATTTCATCAGCAAGTTTCCTAAGATACTGGTGTACTCGATCCATCCTATTTCACGAACCAATAAAAACTTACTTTTTTATACATAAAACGCATTAAAATACAAGTTAAGTTACTATAATAGCTAGTTAGATGAAATTGCTTCGGGTCAAAATTTTTATATACCTTGAATAATTATTGTAAAATATGAACGTTATTATCCTAATCGTTGGAATAATTATTGGTTTTCTAATCGCAAAGTTTTTTGCTGGCAAGAAAGAGGGTGAACAGGGAAGATTAAAATCGATAAAATTTGATATCAATAAACTCACAATTCATCTGCATCACTGGCTGATTGGATTAGCAATTCTTGCTTTATTGATGTCGCTCAAATTTTATAATGATTTAGTATATGGTTTAGTCATTGGTATAATTATTCAAGGTCTGACATACAAAGATTTTTACAAAATAATTTATCGAAGAAAATTTTAACCCTACGCAACTTGCTCACTAGCGTTCGCACCCCGCTGCGCTCTCACTCCACTTCGTTACGCTCGGGTCACTTAACAAGGGATATATGGTTCGGGGCTCGGCTCGCCCCTAACCCAAATTTTTCTTCCAATTCGTTCCAGAAAAACTTCGTATATCCCTAACGTTATGTGTAATCATTTTTTTAACAATTTAATGATTTGCAGAGAGATTTTCAAAAAGGAATGAAAATTTAATTTTTTTCTTTTAGATTTTAGGGGGATAAAAGGAATTTCTCCGCTATCGCTTCGAAAATTTTTTATATCTTTTAAGAAAAATTATCAATATGGCTGATATTAATGAGTATGATAAAATTGCTTCTATAAGGCAAAAAGAATTGCTTAATGGAGAAATGAAACCCCATAGATTTGTTGAAAAACCTATGATGAGGAGTTTATTACCTAACTTAAATGGAAAGAAAGTTCTTTTAATTGGTTGTGGCACAGGAGAAGAATCTTCTTTTTTGGAAAAAAGTGGAGCTAAGGAGATTATTGGAATAGATATATCAGAAAAATCTGTGGAGTTAGCAAATAAAACATATTCAAAACATAAGGAACCTCTGAAAAATTCATCATTTACTACCAAAAAAGCTATACTCATCAAAGAGTATAGCTTTTTTGTTTGAAACAGTGGGAACTACATACTAGTATAAAGCACTAGTATATTGATT
>SKJI01000001.1 GCA_007115995.1 candidate division SR1 bacterium | reverse complement strand
TACATTTAAAAGAATGTGAATATAGATTTAACTGTAGATTATGATCAAAAAATATGTATAATGAATTATTGAAATTGCTTAGAAATTTTATTTTAGAGTAGCTTTGCTAGTCTAGACCCTATAGAATAATGGTTTTTATAATGTGTTTTCTACATACTCCCAGACCCTTGCAGCATGTCATGTTGCTTTGACATTTTTTCGTTCTTTGAGTATGTTCCCACTCTGATTGAGTAAAAACGTTGATCTAATAACTCACTGTATTATTCTTCAATATGATTTTTTTTCTCAGTATGCACCAAATTGTTTGTGTAACACAAGATCAGGATCAGATAGATAGATTGGAGTAAGTGCATATTTTTCAATAAAGCTACAGTGTTTGTCTAATGAGTCTTTACTGATACCAATAATTTGTATGTTTTTTGTTTGAAAGTTCTCTAAGAGGTGGGTAAAATCCTGTGCTTCTTTCGTGCATCAAGGAGTATCGTTTTTGGGATAGAAATAAACAAGTGAGTATGGCGAATGTTTGAGAAACTGATCTCGATTAGTTGAGAATGTATTTGTTCATTGTACGCATTGAAAGACCATTGTTATCAATTATAATTCTAAAATTCATCAAGACATATCTGGTTGAGGTGCGGAAGGTTGGGTACTTGGTTGTGTAGGTTGATGGATAGGTCATGGGAAGATTTGTCCTCATCATTGGTTAAACTCTTGTGCCGCTTCTTTTCAAAAATTAAAGAGTCCACCAAGCAATGTTCAAGTAAACCTAAAGATATTGTTTGCACTAAAGCTATCGTAATTTGTGAGATTGAGTCTCTTAAAGAGTAATGGGAATATAAAAAGAAAAAA
Source organism: candidate division SR1 bacterium (assembly GCA_007115995.1). GTDB lineage: Bacteria > Patescibacteriota > Gracilibacteria > Absconditabacterales > Absconditicoccaceae > SKJI01. Next base: position 38,674 of record SKJI01000001.1, on the reverse strand, counting down.
TAACGTCAAGAGAATTCATAAAATCATAAATCTAATACTATTCCATGCTTTTTTGATTTTTTCGTTGTCTCATGCAGAAAAAATAAAAAGAAAAATTGCATGAAAGAATGCATAAATTGATCATCCAAAAATGATTATAATAAGTAACGAAATAACCGTTAAAAGCAGTGTATCTAAACTCTCTGGCATTAGTTTTTATGAAACTAATAAATATGTCAGTAGTATAGAGATTTATCAATATATTTGCAAGGTTTTATTACTAAAGCATTATAGAAAAAATTTCTTTGTTTAAGTTGTTTTGAAGGAATATGTGAATAATTGTTATGTATTTCTTGTTTATCAGCTAGTGAGATAAGACACATCTTTGATATGTAGTCATTTGTATGGCTTTATTATGCTTGAATGACAAACATATTTACTATGAGATAAGACAATCAAATAATCACTATTCATACAAACATATAGAGCAATGTTTTTCTGAGTTTTTCAGTTCCATTTTCATCGGTTTGATTGATTAATAACATATATCATTGATAGATAATCATGATAACCATGATAAAAGTTGCAAGACCAAGGAATCGGTTAATCACATTTTGTATGACAGTATAGTCTGGATTATTGAAGAATCATTCTCATATTTCTCCTAGGTTACTTTCTCAATCTGTGACAGACTCATACGAGCCATAAATCATTTCTACTACTGATCTTGCAAGAATAATAATGACAATTCAAAGTGTTGCAAAAATCAATGATTGAATTCATTTTGATCTTGTAGATTCATCATCATTAAAAATATATTTTAGTGCGTTGATCAGTGCAAAGATGAATAAGATTCATAAGACCAAATAAATAAATATACGGAGGAATGGGAAGAAAAGATTATCATAGATATATCCTGCTATTGCTCATCATCATTCTCATCATGTAATCATTCATACTACTCATCCTTGTCAGGATTGTTCAACTCAAACAAGTTGATCTACAAGATATCATGCAGAGAGCATAATCATAATTCATAGAATTCACCGTAAAATAAATTGACTAGCTTTTTCTGTCTCTTCATTTGTAGTCGCAATCATGAGTTTGTAAAATCAAATGATAGCAAGGATTACTCACACAAAGACAAAAATAGGAAGAAGGACTTCTAGTCAGAGCCGTGCTATAAAATCTCTTACTCACTCTGCTCATCATACTCATTGTCATGTAAATCTACTCTCAAGTTGTCATCATACGTCTATTTCTCATCATGAAGCTGTGAGTCCAATGGTATTAGTTGTAATATCTAATGCTGTTGCAAAATTAGGATCCTGTGCAAACACACTATTCAATGGCATACTAAACAGTAGAAGGAGTATGAGTATACTCATCAGTTTTCTCATGGTTCTATATATCTGTAGTAATAAAAGTAGTTTCTTGTGGTGAACCAAGAATTTTGACTGCAACGTGTTGGCTTCAAGCAAAAAGTAATCATTCTCATATCGAGGCAGCTACAAGATGTTGTTTTTCAGCTTCAGAAAGACCAAAGGCTTTTTCCATTGATTTAATCGATGCTGTAGACTGTTTAAGAAGGAGCTGGAGAGATGCATTTGAGACTATTGGCTTTCCATAGTCACTTTTGAGAAAATCTTCTACATCTTGTGTAATTGTAGTAATTCATAATCAGTACTTTCTTGCTCTTTTTGTGAGTTGGTAGAGAAATTGTGCTGCAATTTTTTCTTGCATCATAATCCATGCTTCATCTATTACAAGTAGTCTTTTCTTTTTTTCTGATCTAATAGTAGTCCAGATATAGTTGAGCACATTAAACATTGCAGGTGTTTTGAGCGCATCTTCTATATCTCTTATACTAAATACAGTAAGTTTATTGTGAAGATTCACATTAGTGGTATTGTTAAAGAGTTGAGAAAAGGTACCAGTTACATATTTTGATAAAGTTATAGCAAGATTATCTCATCATTCCATTCATTCAAGTACATGAAGGAGATCTTGCATCATTGGTACTTCTTTTCACTCAATTGAATCATCTTCAAAGGTTATTTCTTTGAGTGCATAGGTGTTTTGCAATGCTGTGTCCAATAGCGCTTCTTCTTGTGCAGTAAGTCATCATACCAAAACACTGATTAAGCTAATAAGATTAAGTATTTGTGTTCTGAGTAGATCTCAAGCACTATAATCGATATCTTCAATTTTGGGTGGTAGGTCAAAGGGATTGATATGTTGTTCTGAGTTTACTGAGATATTTATATAACTTCATCATACATTCTTGGCAAGTGCTTTATATTCATTTTCTGGATCGATAACAATCACTTCAATACCAAGGAGGAGATATCTCAAAATTTCTAGTTTGACTGCAAAAGATTTTCATGCTCACGATGTAGCAAGAATAATACTATTTGCATTAGGGAGTTTACGAGAAAATCTATCAAAAATTACTAATGATCAAGAATGAAGATTGAGTCAGTATAAGATTCATGTATTTTCGATAAGATCGTTTGAAATAAAAGGAAAACTTCAAGCTAGTGATGTAGAAATCATACTTCTTGAAATTCATAGTTGATCCAAACATAATGGAAGCGTAGAAATATTTCCTTCATCCATTCTTTGGCTTGCCTGCTTGGCACGAATACCATATCATCATATTTTTTGTTCAAATTTTTTGCTAATTTCACGCAGCTTTTCTTCATCATGCTCATAAAGTGTTGTATAAAACGATGTCTCATAATATCTTTCTTCACGTGTTGCTAATTTTTGTCTAATTTGTTCAACATCTCTAAATTCTATATCAATATCTGAATCATATGTGATACCTTTTTGTGATGCAGTTGATATTTCAGCTTTGAGTTGTGTTGATCTTCTTTTGAGAACGGATTGCATATGAGAATCATCTGCAGGAAAGATAAACCAGCTCATATCTCGCTTCGCAAAAAAACCGAAGAGATCTCTTGTCCACAAAAAATCAATATATGATGGATAGCTTGTTGCATAGTATGTTTTCCCAAACATATTACTTATTTGAAATGTTCATGTATTGACTGCCCAATATGGTGGAGCAATATGCATTTTATACTCTTTGAGTGTTGCGACATAATCTTGTTCTAGATCCATAATATGTTTTCTGAGTTTTGGAGTCAGCATTTCATCTGAATAATCATTATCTGGTGTTTCAAGAATAATTTTAAGTTGTTCATCAAGGGTAAGATTTTCATTGAGTGTTTTGTTACTTTTTTGTTTTGTCACTCAGTCTGTTGTTTTTACTTTGACAAAAAAATCTATAAATCTATCAATCCATGATCTATTATCTGGTTGCTCAACTCATGATCGATCAACAATAGGAAAACCTCACTGAGCAATGTTGCTTGTATAGTTTGTGTCATAAACTTGATTGATAACTTTTTTGGTCATGTGAGTATACAACAATAAACAAAGTGAAACTTCACACTTTATATAAGTATACTGACAACTACACAAAAAAGCAAAAAATTACAATAACTCTGATAGGTAAATACTCAATTAAATATATTGATTTTATATATGTAATCGTGTAACTTTCTTATGTTTTGGATTTAATGTTGAGAATTTCTTATTATATCTTTGAATTTCTAATATTGATTTCCGAAGAGTTCTTTCATTTTTTTCATCTGTTCAATAGTTTGAAGAGATAGTCATGCATATTGTCATGGTGTATGTGCTAGTGCCATACAGTAATTATTAAATTGATCGCCAAGGAGTTCTTTCATTTTTTTCATCTGTTCAACAGTTTGAAGAGATAGTCATGCATATTGTCATGGAGTACGTGCTAGGATTATAAAATTATCTACTGAATTTTTGCCAAATACTCTGTCTATGAGTTCTATATGCTTAGAATCGCCGAGTAATGTTCCTATTTTTTGGTATGCAGTACTAAATAATACTGAATATGTATGGTATAATATTCTGTCACTGAGTTCTGTATTTATGTTTTCCCAATTTTTTCTTATATATGGTGCATATTTGATAAGAAGATTAGGATAATTATTTTTTATTTCTACTAAGATCTCATCTATCTGTTCTTTATTTGCTGGAATATTTGAAATATCTTTTTGATCTTTAAGTTCTATAGTTGATAATCGTTTCAAAATTTGATCGTTATCTTGATTAAATTCTTCATAGATTTCTTCAACTATATTATAATGTTGTAATTTCTCTTTTTTGTCATCTGATAATTTTCGGTCAGTTTGTTCTTCTATAGCTGTATTATCGCGATATCGGTTTGGATAGAAATCACGTAAGCTCGTCGTATTATTTATAAAGAACTCATCGTATAAGTCGTTAAGTGAGTAAGATTCCTTTATATTAGTACTATTAGTACTGTCCAATACTTCTATGAGTTTCTCTGCGTTTATAATTTTTCAGCTATTTGACTCTAGGATAATTTTTTTAGTATTATCTAAACTATCCTCGGTTGTTTGTCCAAATATATTTTGCAGCTGAATTTTATCAAGCTTTAATGCCTTATTAAGTATATCGTTTTTATTGATATTATTTTTTTGCTTTGGGATATAATATGAAAACTCTGGATTTTCTTTCCAGTCTGTTCGGTTGGTACGTCTAGGATAGATTGGGCTGTTGTAGGTTGTGATCATTTTTTCAACGATAGAAAAAATTTTATCCTTATTTTCAGGGTTGTCAAGAAACTTTTTCATAGTTTCAGCTGTCTGACATGCCATATATTGGCCTGTAGAAATTATTTGATGTTCCATTGATAATTTATAAATAAAAAGTCAATCATATTATTGAATAATTATAAGGAAGGGCTAAATAAAGTTAAAAATTGATAAAACAAAATATTTCCCGCATGAAGACCTTCCTCAAGGAACCTCTATGTTATATAAACCTATAAAGAGAACGATATATAATTGTTGTATATAATCGTTTAAAAAGTAATTTTTCAGAGGTTCCATAAATCTTCAATCAAATATATTATATAATCAAGTAAAAAGCCTGAATATTTACCGTAGTCAATTGAATAATATAGCTTATTATGGTGCTTCTTGAACGAAATAAGCATGTTTTACTCAAGAGATAATATTTTTTCAAAAAAAAAGACATACTGAATAGACCAGTATGTCTTTTGAATGATGCTTTCATCATTCTAAATACCTAGATTGTATAATCCCTTCCGTGTAGGTATGATTGCGGGTGTGTATGCTGGATAACAATCCTTTGCATAAGTCTACCCACAATTATGGGCTACCTTTTTTTATGTAATTTCTATTCTTATCTTTATCTAATTAAATACGGATTGTATTTGTTTATTAAGTCGTTTTTTTCGACTATTTTTGTTTTTGTTTAGTGTTTGTGATAAGTATAGACAACTACCTTCTCGGTTTGGAGGGGATGGAAGGTTTCCCAGAAAAGTAACCCATGTATATGTTGTAATGATCTTCTTGAACAATATTATTATATTGCAATATTTGTTTTTGTCAAATTTTTGTAGACTTTATTATGTATTCTTTTCATTAGCTTCTTGTTCATTATTTGCAGCATTTTGCTTTTTAGCTTTGATTGCAAAAATAACAACAATAGCTCAAAAAATTAACACTCAGAGAATTATCACTCGTAATAAAATTCTTAGAATGACTCTCATTATTCCACTTCTTTCTCTTGATTCTCTTTCTGCAGTTAGTTCTTCTGGTATTTCAACTAGAGTTCCACAACTTTGTGATGGTAGCTCAAACTCTCTCACAATATCGCAGAGCTGTACAGTGATATAATTAAAATCTACCATATCTATAACTCATTGTTGAGCACTTTCAGCAGCATAGGTATATATTTTATCGATAGCGTTTTTCATGGCATCTCTATTTCATCATGCAGACTCAAAATCATTAAAATATCACATGAGTGTTCTTTGATCTCACTCTCAAAACCATGCTAGTACTTCACCTTTTGCAAGCTCATAAGGAGTTGCACCAAAAACAGCTCTTACTTCATTGCTTGCAAGTGACGCAAGAAACACTCTTAAATCATCTTCATGTGATGTGGGGAGTAATGTTCTATTTTGATTGATATAATCTAGTAGCTGTGCAATTATTGAGTTCATTTCAAATGTTTCTCACAATGATGCCCTTAAATTGATGAGGAGGTCTTGATAGTACCTCATTCATTGTGGTGCTGGGCTGATACGAGCAATATCATCAAGTAATGCCTCGATTTTTTCTCTTGCTCGATCTCGTTCTGGATTAATATCGGGTTCAAAATCAAAAAAATCAAAAATAAGAGGAACTTCTTGAATAGATCATCATGCAACATAGTAGATTCTTCAAATTTGTTGCGTATCATTTGGGAATAATTGTACTGTTGATAACTCATTACATAAGATATCTTGATCTCGTAGGGGATCTCAGTCTCAGTTTGAGTCACGAGTTATATCAAGGTCTATAAAACAGTTGCCTGATCATTTCCAAACTGGATAGATGCTAATATCACGCATTGCTTGTGATACAGATATAGTAAATCATCATTCTGGATTAGGTTTTGCTTCTGGTATCGAAAGAATACCAAACTCTTCATCTGTTGTTTCTATATCAACAAATCTTTGTCAGCGTTGTTCATTGGCATATTGATCAACAAGATCAATTCTTGAAAGAAATCTTCATGGTCCAGGATATTCATAGATAAATACTTCCTTGTTTTGAACAGTTCATGATCATGACTGAAGATCGCAAGCATTGATATCCATACAAAATCTTGATGCAATAATATCTCAATCACTAAAATCTCTTACCAATGCTGTTGTTCCAAATGTTGCTACTTCATAATGTGGTCTTAATCATCTGAGAATAGTGATTGTGTCTGTAGTACCGACTCATGCGCGTCATCTAAAAAATACACTTGCTCTTGCTCTATATGTTCAAGGTTGAGTAAATGCATATGTTACTGAATCTTGTCTTGTTGAAGGTATCTCATATATACCATCTCCATTGAAATCATACTTAAAATATCTTGTCGCTTCAAAATCTGGATTGTCAGAGAGAACATATGAGTTTGTAGAAAAGGTTATTTCTTCTCAAACTCTTGCAGTAAGTCTATTTGCTGTCAATGTTACAATAGGAATATCGAGACTATCTTCTTCAGGTGGGAAGAATACAATAGGTCATTTTCATACTATTTCTTCACTTGATACTCTTCCGTTGTCATTATCTATCATTTCTACTGCAAATGCATACTCCGTTGCATGCATTGGTTTTGGTATAACAAATGTAGTAAATGGTACATCACCTGGCGTTATTCTAAATCATTTTCTTCTCATCGGATCATGACTTGGATAATAATACCATCTAAAATGAGAAATAAATCCATCAGGATCACGTGCTCATCTTGCTTGTAGTCTTACTATGATCGAGGCGTTTGCAAAAACATCTTGTGCTTCTTCAAATCATACAGGATTTGATCAGATTCATACAGGATTGGTTCATGTTGACTGTGGAAATGTGAGTGTAAGATTTTGCAGTGTAGGAAGAGCATTAGTCACTTCAAATCGAATAGTTTGTTGTTCTGTTTTTCCAATACCTCTATCTTCTACAAACAAATCAATACTCGTACATCAGAGTTCTGGAAATGAGTAACTGAGTACTGAGGTATTATATACTTGATCGTTTCTTGGATGAAATGAAATACGTAAATTATTATTGTTTCATTGTGCATTTGTTGATCTTGTTGCATCAAGTGTTATATTTTGATATCTTTCAGTTTGATATGCTTGATGTACTTCTCAGTCGCTATCTGTACAGGTAGTTTCTGGTCTTAATTCTGTATTTCATGATGCTCTTACTGAATATGCTGGCACTGGGAAGTCTTTTTGTCACATAAATACTGATCTCTTAATTTCATTTTCTTCTCAATCTTGTGTAATAACTTCTAATGTTACCATATATCTTCATGATTTTTCATATGTGTGTGTTACTCTTGGCTCTCTCGTTTGTTGTGTTTTTCAATCTCCAAAATCTCGCTGATAAAAAGCTATAGTTTTATTTACTTGTGCCAAAAACTCTATTTCTTCTCATCGAACTCATACTCAAGGATTGATTGCAATATTTGGTCTAAGCGTAGACACTACTGTGATCTCCCTTTCTATTTCAGCTCTTTCTCAATATCTATCTTCTACAAGGAGTTTAACTCTGTAGCTACCAGGTTCTTCCATACTGACGGTGATTTTACTTTCATCATTTTCTAGTATCTCATCAATATTGACATTGTTATTGTTGGAAAATGACCATGAATAAGTCAGTGAATCGTGTCATGCTCTAACATCTTCATCAAAGGTTCATGTTGCATCTAGTATAAATTGTGATGGATGCTTTCGTTCTGATTGTGGACTAATCACTAGTGCTGGAATAGGCGGTGATGATCATACATCTATTTGCTTAGTATCAATACTACTATTACCTTGTTCGTCAGTTGTTGTGAGATTGATCGTATATGTTCAAGGAATAGCAAATCTTCTTCTGATTTCTCTAGCATTTATTGACTCAATTTGTCTTCAATTTGGATCAATAATAGTTCGTTGATATGTTCTTATTCTAGATGTTATTGAATATGATGATGATCAGTCAAATGTAAATTCTGTTCATGTTGTTCATCTTTCTGGTTTTTGTCTAATGTTTGCAACAGGATCTGACACTGAAATGTTGTATCTTTCAGTGATTCTATTTCATTCATTATCGATTACTTCAAGCTCTACAGTATAGAGTCAATTACGTGGAAAATTAAATAAAAACTGTCTTGGTGCTCATTCTCATGTAGTAATATCTTCAAATCTAAATTCTCATAATCATCTAATTGTTCGTTTATGATTGACAATAGTTCTTGCTCATAGTGGGACTGTAGCAGTTCAATCTATTAAAATACCATTATTAGCATCTTGACTTCAAATTTTTAGCATTCTTGTGGTTTCTGCACGTTGTCAATTTATGAATACTACCATATTCGCAGCTTTGGGTGCCACATTAATTTGTATTGAATCTTGTCAGTCAAAAATTCATTCTGAGAAATTATTTGAACTTCTCACCGTCAGATGTACGATATGATTTCCAGGCTCTGTAAATGTATAATTAACAACTGGTCATCTTCAAATTGGTTGATTAACCCCAAAAACATCTCTATACCACCAATAAAAATTTGATGAAGGGATTGTGTCATTTGAAGGATCTAATGAGTCTCTAGCATCAAATGTCACATTGAGCGGAGATGATCATCTTCTGGGATTAGCAGTAATTTTTGCATTAACAGTATAACGTGTATTTATATCTCTAATAATTGTTCCTAGTGACTCAAAACATCTATTTCTAAAGGTATTATATTTTGCTCTTGTAAATCAGTTTGCAAGGTCATCACTAATCAAAATACATTGACGATATACTATTTCATTACTGCTGGATCTAGGAAAATATGTAAAAACTTGACGAAAAATATTATTTATATCTCTAAACATGCTTGCCTCAAGTTCAGTTCATACTCTTGCTGCTGCTTCAATATCAATAAAATAATCAAGTAATCTTTCATACTCATCTGCAATTTGATAATTTGGAAAAAATTCATCAGGAAGAGATGATTGAGCATATGCCTGTGAAGGTAATAGCAGTGCTAAAAATGACCCAAGGAGTATGCATCAGAGTATAATAAGCTGTTTGACTGCAGATCGTTGAAGTACGTGCACTATTTTTTGAGCAAAAAATAAAGACTTTACGACATAATTATATGGGTAAACAAGAAAAAATGCAAAATTTATCTCAGATTTTTGTACTTTTATTAGCATAAAGAATTTGTATACTTCTAGGTATGAAATTTGCTATCCAAAGTAACTTTTCACCTGCATGAGATCAGCCAGCTGCAATTTCGAGTATTGTTGAGCAGTTTTGATGATCAGCAAAAAGTGATCAGGTAACATTGCTTTGAGCGACTTGAACATGAAAAACATTTACAATGGCCAACGTTATACAACAACTACAAAAGCCAACGTTGATCCTTTCACATAATAAAACGCTTGCTGCACAATTGGCGACTGAATTTAAGCATTTTTTCCCAAATAACGCAGTGCATTATTTTGTTTCATATTTTGATTATTATCAGCCAGAGAGTTACTTACCAGAAAAATGAACCTATATAGAAAAAGAAGCAACCATCAATAAAGAGATAGAAATGTATAGACTTTCCACGATGGCGTCTTTACTTACAAGACCTGACTCAATTGTTGTATCATCTGTTTCTTCTCTCTATTGATTATGATCCAAAGAGTATTTTGATAAGAATAATGTAAGCTTATCAGTATGAAAAGATTATGATTTTGAAGAGCTCAAAAAGCAATTGATTATAATGCAATACAAGCCAGTACATACAAGTGTAGAACAATGAATGTTTGATATTCAGTGAGAAACTGTTGATATTTATTCTAGTACCGAAAAGGTATTATTTAGATTGATTTTTAATGATACAACACTTGAACTTATTCAAGTAAAAGATGCGCTTACGTATCAGACATTATCAGATCGTGAACATATTGTGATTCGACCTGCGAGTCAATTTTTACAAAATATGGATGATGTAAGTGAAATAATTCAAGCTATTTATGCAGAGATGGAGGAAAAAGTGGCATGGTTTGAAAAGCATAACTTTCTTGTAGAAGCGCAAAGGCTCAAAAAAAGAGTTACATATGATATGAAAATGATTAAAGAAACCTGATTTGTTAATTGAATAGAAAATTATTCACCTTATTTTGAGTGAAGACTTGATTGAGCAACACCAAATACATTATTTGATTATTTTCCTGATGATTGTTTGGTTATTGTTGATGAGTCACATATGACAATTCCGCAATTGAGAGCAATGCCAAGAGGTGATCTATCAAGAAAAAATGTGTTAGTAGATCATGGATTTAGATTACCTTCTGCTTTGCATCACAGACCAATGAATTTTGAAGAATTAGAAGTCATTCTATGATGGAAGACTCCAGAGCAGAATCAAGTACATACTGCAGTCAATGAACATATAAAATCAAATGTAAAAACCTTATTTGTGTCTGCAACGCCTGCACAGTATGAGATAGATCATGCACAAAAGATTGTTCAACAAGTAATAAGACCAACATGATTACTTGATCCATTGACCTATGTCTATCCAAAATCTGGGTCATATGAGTCATTGGAAACATCACTGGAACGTCTGTTAGAACACGCTCCACACTTACAAGAATATGTGTGACCATATGAGAAAGTTTTGTCTCACTGATTTAATGAAAAATGATAATTTTTGCCCAAAAAGATACAACTGTTGAGTATTATCAATTTAGTACTACATCACTTACTAAGCATCGTTTTTTTAATGGGATAGATACTGCGTTGATTGCCTCAAAAAAGCTACAGTCTCGTGCATGTTTTTTGTTGAAAGAAAAAAATTTTTTTTATTATACTTTTACAATTACACTCACAAGTCGTGAGAAGTTTACTATAAACGATTATAAAGCGATCGTGCAGGAAAAGTTGTCATATATTTCGAGGAAAGATGGAATTGAGACAACATATTGTAATTATGAGTGTTATAATTGTACGGTAAATAACCAAAAAACAGAACAAATAATAGGTAAGCAATGAACATTATGCTTTGATCTTTCGTTTGTTATACCAAAAAATGATATTATTACCACAATCAAAAAAGTCTGTGGAAGTAAATTTTTGATGAGTGATATGCTCACACTACTCCCACTTTCGTATTATATTATAAAATATATTGATACCGTTTTACAAAAGAAAGATGCAGCAATAATTACTATTGATGAAAACTCTGTAGATTTGCATATTGTGCATCAATGATTTTATTCTCGTATTGAATCTGTGAACATGTGAGAAAGTTTGCTGCGTGCTTGTTACAAAGATAATAATATAGATCAGTATTTGTATGAATGATATGAAACAGTAGAAAAAAATCATATTCTCAAAAAGCTTATTATGGAATCACTTGAGTTTTATACATATCAAATTAGCTCTTGGATGAAGCAGTATTTATCGCAATGATCAGATCTTTTTTTAGTAACTAATCTTATAGATAATCCATATTTCTTAGATGTATTGACACAGCAATATAATAAGGTCATAAATTGATTTATAGTACCACTTTGAACATTATTTCATACAGATAAATACAAAGAAAAACCATTGCACTCTGAAATTGCAATCTTTGCTACAGAATTATTTAGGTCAGAGAAAAGCAAACCAGAGTCAATTGAGCTTAAAACAAATAATATTACCTTGCATAGCTAACATAATCAATACTAGTTACTTAGTGGACTTTGATCATATTGTAATGATTTTTTTGACACGATAAAAAAACATCATACCAATGAAGGCATGATGTTTGTAGAAAGTATAGATATTTTTTATCTTTCAGCTTTTCTAAATCTGTAGACAAAATATACTATAAATGCAAGAATAAAGAGCATCATAATTAAATCTGTTGTAGGTCAAACTTGCGGTGCAGTTTGTACTGGATTTTCTGGTTGTTCAAATTCTTCTACTTTGATATTATGAATTTGTTCTGCTCATAGCGCTGATCCATCATCTGCTACTCATTGGAGTTTTATGAAATAATTTCATGGCTGACTAACATTAATAGGGTATGATCATGAAATCATTGAAACTGTACCAACTCTTGTGAACGTTGTTTCATCTGAATGTCTAATTTCAAGAAGTCAATTTTCTACTAGATCAGTTGGAGTCCATGTTACAGTAATAAGATTACTTTCTTGTGTATGTGATATGTTTTGAAATAAGATAGTATTACTTGTTATTTCTGGTGCAATAGCTGCTGTTGTTACATTTATTTCTTGTGATCACATACTAAATCCATCAGCAGTAGGGTCGGTAGGATGAACTGGAGAAACTATAAAGTAATATGGCGTTTCTGGTTCAAGATCATCAAGAATTACTGTGACCATATCGCCATTTCTCTCTTCAACTTCAACTTCTTTGAGCATGATATCTTGGAAATTTGATAGGTCTGCAATAGTTGTGTTTGAGTAGGAAATGAGGTATGTATCAACTGGTGTTCCATCAAAGAGTACAGAAGTAGTTTCAATAGTAATAGATGTTGGAGTTATATCTATAATTTCAGTTCTTTGAGTTCAAGCGAATGACCAATTATTTCATTCAATCATATCAAGAATGGCTTCAGCAGCAAGATGTTCCTCATCTTGATTTTCTGAGAGATCTTCTCATTCTTCTAAATTGAAATCATCAAAATTATCTAAATCTTCGAACATATCTTCAAGTGTTTCTTCTTCTTCATTATTTTCTCACGCTGTTCATTGCATTTCAGCGAGGAGTTCAGCTAATTGTCTATCACTATCAGACTGAGCAAATGATCATGGGACCATAATAAATAAAACTGCTACGATAAGAATCAATCCTAATGTTTTTTTCATGATTGTACTAAGTAAATAATTGTAAAAAGAACTTGTTGATTAAAATAGTATAGAAAAAATAATATTTTGCAATAACGTGATAACCTCTATATATCACAATAAATAATTGTCAAACTCTTTATAAATAAAGGTATGAGCGTGTTTTGTACTAAAATTACGTATAATATTGTACTTTACAAATTATAAAAAATATGTGATTTACTTCTTAAAAGAAAGGACTGAAAAAAAGAAAATATAGTCTTAAGAGATTTTTTTCTTTTTTTAGACTTTCCTGAAATGTAATTATTAAGTGGATTTAAGAAATTATACGAATAAGCTGGAAGTTTTAATAAACATTCGTATAGTTTTGAGGACCTCTGAAAAATTATGTTTAAACGATTGTATGCAATAATAATCTATTACTGTATTTACTCGATTATATCTAAAAAGAGGTTTCTTGAGGAAGGTCTTCATCCGGGAAAGTGTAATTCCATCAAATTTTATCGCTTTTTCAGTCTTTCCTTATGAAATAATTAGAGAGTAATTTTTATTCTTAAAAATTTATTATGCTACAAATTGCTGATCTCAATCATGAGTGTAAAAAAATTCTTGATCATTTACAACAATCATTTCTGCGTTTGCAGCTCTGAAGAGCATCAACATGACTGGTAGAAGAAGTACATGTTTTTGTAAAATCACGATGAATGGATCAAAAATTAAATCAGGTTGCAAATATATCAACTATGGATGCGCAAACGTTAAAAATCGAGCCACGAGATAAATCAACACTTGCAGATATTGAAAAGGCAATTTATGATGCTCAATTATGATTGACACCTCAAAACCAATGAGACTATCTCATGATAAAAATACCACCATTGACTCAAGAAAGAAGAAAGGAACTTACAAAAGTAGTTTCTAGTGATGGTGAAGATGCAAAAATTGCATTGAGAAATAAAAGGCATGATGCACGTAAACATATTGAAACTTTGTATAAAAATGAAGAAATATCAGAAGACCAAAAAAAAGCAGATGAACAAGAAATTGATGATATAGTAAAAAAATATAACGATATTATAGATGATTTAGTAAAACAGAAGTCTGCTGAAGTTATGAAAGTATAATAAGTTTATCCTTTGTAAAATATACTCTATGAGACATACCCCAACATATTATTTATTAACATTCTATAAATTTGTTTCAATAAAGGATCCCAAACAGCAAGTTGCTGATCATAAAATTTTTTGTTCTGATATTGGGATGAAATGACGTATTTATATTGGTGAAGAAGGAATTAGTGCAACTATGAGCTGCAATAAATGACAGTTTGATGCGTATATGCTTTTTCTCAAGAATAATCCATACTTTGATGATCTAGACGAGCAAATTCAAGAAAAAATAACAACTGTCACAGAGCATCAATTTGAAAAGATGATAGTAAAATATCGTTCAGAAATTGTAGCATTATGAGTGCAAGTTTCCCAAGAAAAAATTCTTCAAGCAAATAAGATTTTATCTGTCGATGCGTTCAAAGAAATTCTTGATTCTTGAGACGACAATCGAGAAATTTTAGATATGCGTAATGATTACGAGTGGAAGTTATGACATTTTAAATGAGCTATTCCAGCATGAACAGTTAATTTTAGAGAGGTGCAAGATCTTCTTGATGCATATAAAGAAAAACTCTCATGAAAAAACGTGTTGATGTACTGTACATGATGAATTAGGTGTGAAAAACTCTCTGCATTGCTCCATGAACAGTGAGTTGATAATTTTTATGGTTTAGATTGATGAGTAGTTAAATATACTAACACGTATAACGATGGAAACCGGTTATGAAATTTATATACCTTTGATTGAAGAGTAAGTTGTGATATCGGTGATGAGCATACTAATAAGCCAATTGGTACTTGTATTTTTACTGGTGAAACAACTAATAATTGTGAAAATTGTCGTTATAGTCCGTGTAATGCTAGAATTATAGCTGATCAAAATGCATATCGTAAGCATTTAGGATTTTGTAGTGAGGAATGTTCGAAAAAGGCTCAAAATGATCTTCTTATAAAAAATATAGATCGAGATCCAGTTGATTATAAGTCTTTGCGTGGTCTTATAAAACAGGATCCTACACAAAAGCAAGCAATTATCCATAAAATTTGACAATATATCCAAAAAA
This sequence comes from candidate division SR1 bacterium, assembly GCA_007115995.1. GTDB lineage: Bacteria > Patescibacteriota > Gracilibacteria > Absconditabacterales > Absconditicoccaceae > SKJI01. Next base: position 23,066 of record SKJI01000001.1, on the reverse strand, counting down.
AACTTCTACACATTACGTTCAATAATAAAAAGTCACAGAAAGAAAAACCTGAATATCAATGGTAAGTAAAAATATATTTGTACCATAATCGCTATTTTTTAAGGAAGCTCTTCATGCGGAGGAAATTTCATTTCATAAAATTTTCTCCCTTTTTCAGATCTTCCTTAACTACAAGATTGTGGATTTTGTGTAGTGATTTGTTGCTGATTAAGTAACATAGTAATATAATCTCGTTCTTGCTGTGTATAGTTTTCTTCATTGAGCATAAGATTATTGTATGCTACTACTAGGTGGGTGAGGTTATTATTTGTAGCGATGGCGCTTGGTAGTTTGTCACAGAACAGGTTATCATCTAGAAAAACTGCTACTGAATCCATTGCTGCTCAAAGAGATCAGATGCTTGCAGGAATTGGTCCAGTAAGATTGTTTTTTGAGAGTTCTAGATGTTGTATATGAGCAAGTTCTAATAGTGACACTGGAATTGATCAGCTCAGATTATTTTTTGAAAGATATAATGCTCTGAGGTGCGTAAGTGCTCATAGGTCATTAGGAAGTATGCCTTGAAGATTGTTATTGGAAAGACTAACTGCTACGACATGGTTATCTGTGCAACTTATTCATCTTCGGCTACATGGTAAATTATTTGATAATCGTCTATGATTATTGGTTCGTTCTTCTCATAGAGTAGCTTGATAGAGTTCAATCAAAGCTTGACACTCGCTGACTGGAATTTCATTTACATTATCACATATTCATTGTGCTTGTTGGATTGTAAAAGAAATCTGTCCATTATTGTAAGTGTCACCATTCTCAACAGTATCGGCTGCTTTATATGCCTGTCATATGAATAAAATTCATGCGAGCATAGTGCAGGTAACAAGAAGAGATCGAATATGAGATTGTGTAATTTTTTTCATGAACGAGTGTGGTTACATTATATATAAAGTTATTATATTGAAATATCTATGAAATGTCAATCAAAAAGGAGTGTATTGTTCGAGCTTTTATTGGGAATATGATTACTGTGCAGTACACAGATGTGTTTATACCTTCTAGATGTTACATTTTGAAAAGATTTTTTAGATATTCAAGAATAGTTGTGAGAATACTTACTGCCTTATTTGAGAGTTGTTGAATACGTCACTCATAACTTTCTGGAATACTCTCATCTCTTTCTTGCTTTTTTTCATCATCATTTCTTTGCAGTATATCCAAAGGATTCTCTTCTATCGACCCACTTCAATGTTCTTCATATCATTGCTCATTGGTCTCTATTGTTTCATGTTTATCTGATTTATTAAGGATATCGCATAAATGATTGAGACTTAAAAACGGCCTTTCTTGTGTCTGCGTAACAAAAAGATCACTAAATGGTATACCATATGTCATTGTTAATCACAATATTCATGCAAATAATGGACTAGCTTGTGAAGTTCAGTCAAAAAATCAGTACTCGTTGTTGAGATCAGTTGATGCAATACTTTCTCAGTACATATATGTATTGACTCGATCTCAGTAGTTAGAGAATGGTGCTTTTTGCAGTTCTTTATCTATTGCTCATACTGCAATAACACTACTGTATGCTGCTGGGAAGAAAGGCTTACTACTATTGTAATTACCTGCTGCAGCAATGATAATAATTCAAGCATCTTCTGCTTTTTGGATCACACTTCTTACTATAGGATGATCAATATATGCTCATCGTGATATATTGATAATATCTACTCATAATGAAATTGCTTTTCAAATAGCTTCAATTCAAGCAGTTATATCTTCTGCATTTGCTTGATCTGATGTCGCTTTGAGCAAGTATAGCTCTACAAGATCATTACTAGCACCAATTATTCATATATCATTATCGGCAGTTCATCAGATAATTCATGCAGCAATAGTGCCATGATTCCATGATCTATTGCGTGATTGTGGTGGTTCAGTATTAGTATTATTATCTGCTACATCAAAACTATAGACAACATTTTTTTGTAAATCTTCATGGGCTTGATAAAACGCATTATCAATAATTGCAACCTTAATGGTTCTTTCTTGATGAAGCATAGGTGCACATGTTTGTATAAAATCATGTCGTCATAACGAATCAAAATAATATGGTACTTCTAGGCTATGTGAGTCAGCATGTTGCGTAATTTGAAAAATTGGTGCAGAGTATACACCTGTTTCTGCATCTGTTTTTTCTTTATGCTCTTCAATAAGTTGAAGAATCTCGTAAATACTGAGAGTGTTATCAATTTCAATATTCAGTTTATAGATATGTTCAATTCATACTTCAAAGAATGGCTGTTGTAGTGTACGTATATGTACTCATGCATCAATAATTACTCTGAGAATAGCTCTTAAATCAACTGTATTGTACGCTGAAATATATAATTCATCATGTTTAAAGGTTGCTTCACGAGGAGGATCAGTCGGCACATATATATTTGGAGATCTGTTATCAGTTGATAAGGTAAATTCTTCAACTGCAATAGCTTTAGTTGCTTGTGTAGGTTGACTTATCTGCTCCTCAATACAAGGATGATCAACAATTGCTTGTAATGTTATGTTTGTTCAAGTTCTAATTCAGCTAACCGTATGTTGACAAGTTCATGAGAGATTGGGTATCTCTTGCAGGCAGATACTCTGGTTTTCTTCTCTATTGAGGCAACGACGAAATGTTACAAGTTGTTCAGAATTAAGCTGTAGTGAAAAAGGTAATCATAGTGTCTTTGATTGTTGTAGATCTTCATCATTAGTTATCGGTCATTGATTATCAGTAGTTTCTTTTTCTGTAATGACTCTTTGCTGCTCATCGCTTCAATTATTATCTTCCAAACATGATTGGGCATCTCATCCACAGACTCAACATGCATCAAAGTTTTGAGGTTCTCAATCATCTCATGGGCACCAAGCTTGATCACATCATAATGGTGCAATACAGGTTCAATCATCCACTTGGGCATATATGTTATAGTTACATGCTCTCCTGTTTGTACATCAATGTATGCGTTGATCTCAACATATACCATTTCAATCAGGATCATCACAACATGTTTGTTGCTGTGTACATATTTGTTGTGGTCCACAATAGATGCAACTCATATCAGACTTATTTGCTCGTGGAGAGTAGTTACATGCATCAGGATTCATGCATCCATATATAACTGGTTCATCTCTTTTTCACGGATCACGTATTTGTTCCGTAGATTTGTATTGTTCTTGATCAAGTGTTTGTAAATACTCATATGTAAGAAGTTCCATTTTTTTTCTCTCTTCTTCTTTTTGTTGCTGCTTTTTGATCTGTTCCATTTGTTTTTCTGTAGGTTCTCGTATAGTTCATATTCGTCATTCTTCTTCTTCTTTTTGCTCTTGTTCATTTTTACGGAGTTCTTCACTATATGTATTTTCATCAAATATATCTTCTTTTTTATCTTCTTGATATGCTCAGCTTGTGTCTATATTGTCTTCATTTTTTTTATCATTATCATTTTCTGATTCATTTTCTGATTGCGTATTATCATTTTCTACCTTATCTTTTTCTGTAGCTGTATTGTCTGGATCTTTTTTATCGTTGTTTTGTTCGTTTAGTACATCGTTTTTTTCTTGTTTTGCTAGCTCTTCTTGCAATCTTTTGAAGATTTCTTCTTGTTGTTTTTCTTCTCGATCATTCTCTGGTGGAGTTGTATTCTCATTGATATTATTAGTAGCTGTGCTGGTTGGTTCTGTTTTGTTTGTTCAATCATCTTCATCTTCTTTTTGTCGATCTCAGTCATATCAAGCATCTCATCTATCATCATCTTGTGTAAGTGTAGTAAATGAGTATGTAAAAAATTGTTCTGAAGAGAAGAGTACAGTAGGATTGAATGCTAGAAGTACTGTTCAGAATGAAAGAGCTGTTAGAAGGAATACATGCGTGTTAAATTTTTGCATACTATCGTGAATTCTATCTTAAACTTTTAAAGTATACTGTGTCAATATAATTTTGTCAAATTTTTATAGAGTAAAATTCACTTGCTGAAATGATTAAGATCGTTATAATAAAAGCGTTTATAAATAATGGCATAATGAAAAAACATCAAACTGTGTCAAAAATAGATTTTACTCATAAGTTTCCTGATTTATTTACTGCTCAGCATTGAGTAGCTGAAGTTGTATCTGTACCTAAATTTCATTTTATTAAAGCATCATGACAGGGATTTTCAACAAAGCAGGATTCTTGATTTGTCTGAGTCAAAAGATTTTTATCGTGACTTGCATTTACTATAAAATTTCGTCTTAAGCGTCTTTGAAATCAACAGTTCCAAGATTATGTTATGCCACCAATTCAAGTAGAATGGGTAGATCTCATATGAGATGCAACAGAGCGAAAATGGGAGATGTATTTAATGCAGCCTCCGACTATTACAGAAAATATTGTTCTCAAATCATTGGAAGTAGCAAAAATGAAGCAACAAGATACAATGTTACCTAAAATTGAATATTGCACCAAAAAACGATGAACATGCTTACAGACTCTCCATACAGGATCGTATGATACTATCGCGGATACAATCGATTTTCTTGGTCAGGAAGCAGAAAAACAATGATGTATACTTTCTTGAAACCGTTTAGATATCTATCTCAATGATTTAAGAAGAACAGCAAAAAAAAACTTACAAACAATTGTACGTTATAAAATTGACAAAGAATAATTGTTTACGTATAATAACATTATGGAAATAAAAATATTCAAATCTCTCAAAGCTGACAAAAAATATGAGCAGGCTCATATGCTTTTTTTGCATAATGACTTTAAGGAGTCAGAAATTGCGTTGCAAAAAATTCTTGATTATTATCCACAGCATCTTCCATCTATATTATTATTAGCTCAAATTGCTTGGGATCAAGATCATTATCAAAAATCACGGGAGTATTATAATAAAGCGTTACATTTTTATCCTGCTTCAAAAGAAGCTCGTTTATGAAGAGCAAAGTCGTCTTATAATTTATACAGATTTGAAGATGCACTTGATGATTATTTGACTTTATATGAGCATTCTTTTAAGAGCATTGAGTATTTGTTAGCACTTGGTGATGTGTATCAAAAGCTCAATTTACAGATAATAGCATTAAGATATTATCAAAAAGCATTGAAGCAAGGAAAAAAGAAGGTGCAAGTATATATCGCTCTAGCATATCAGCATATAATAATGTGATCATATAAACTTGCAGCAGAACATATTACGCAAGCAAAGGAACTCTATTATGAAAACAAAGCATCGTATCCACAATCACTCTTAGAAGATATTCAGCAGTGAGAAAAAACACTCCATCAGTTACTATGAGATTGACATAAGTAATGAGAGCTTATGAAATCTACAAAAAGATCAATATTTTATTGTAAGAATACGGTAAAAGATTGAGACACTCAACTGTATGCATAACCCAGATAAAAATTCTATGTATCACTTATAGCTTATTTTTGTTGGTGATATTTTTCATACGAGTTTTTGTAGAGTTCTCTTGTAATTTTTGTTTCTTCATAATGATTGATTATAGGTTGCGTATAATTAAGTTTGTATGTTAGTGGATCATGTATTCCAGGAATAGGTTGTCAGGCTAGTTCATGTATCCAATGGATAATATATTCTCATTGAGGATCAAATTTTTTAGATTGAAGAATTGGATTAAAAATACGAAGTGGTTTTGGATCAGCTCACACACTTGCTGATCGTTGTCGATTACCTATATTTATATTGCGATCATAATCTAGTAAGTAGTTCTTGAAGTGTTCTTCTCATCGTTTCCAGTCAATTTGTAGATCTTTAGTCAAGAATGATGCAACAATCATTCTACAGCGACCATGCATCCAATTCTCTGTCAGTAATTGTTTCATAGCTGCATCAACAATCGGATATCATGTATTTCCTTGCTTTCGTGCTTCGAAGTGTTCTTTGTTATTTGTTCGCTCTATATGTCTATATTTTGGAAGAAATGCGTGTATTATGCTTTCAGGGAAATGATATGCAATTTGTTGCCAAAACTCACGCCAAGCAAGTTCAGACACAAAGGAATTGTTGAACGTTTTTTTATCCATACTTACCCATTTGTTATCGAGTTTTACTCATGGAGTTGAAGAGTTAATAAGGAGTCATAATATCTGTCTAACTGAGACGATTCAAAATGCCAAATATGGTGATAGTCTAGCTGTTCATCATTTTTTTGCAGGAAAATTTCTTGATGCATCATATTCAGCAATTGGTAAGATATTTTGAAAATAACTACTTGTATGAACTGGCCAGTATGGATGAGAGTATGTCTTAAATGTATTTGGATCAATGAGGTCATAGTTTTTTCATTTGAGTGTTGATCGAGTTTTGGGTATAGATTTTGGAGTGTACATACCAATATGTTTAGGTTCAGCAAGCCAACGATTATAATATGGAGTAAATACTTTCATTGGAGGAATTTTTTCAGGTTCTACCAGAAGATAATCTGTTGTTTCATTGAGTGTTATGGTAGTGTATTTTTTGAGTAGTTTTTTTATACTTCTATCCCTTGTTTGAGCATTATTTCAGTATGATCTATTTCGTCAAAGATATGTGAATGATTCTTGCTCTATAAGTTTTTTTATTATTGTTATACTTTTTCATGCTATCACATACAGTGAGCTACCAAAACGTTTAAGTTCAGTATGAAGAGCATAGAGTGCATTATATTGGAAATGAAGTCTTTTATCGTTTTTTGGAAATTTCTCTAGTATGGTTGTATCAAGAATAAATAATGGTATGATTTTTTCACACTGTTTACAAGCTTCAAAAAATCAATGATTATCAGTAATTCTTAGATCTTGACGGAAAATAAATATACCATATGCATGTTTTTTATTCATCATAAAAACATAGTAGCAATATTTTTCTCATTTTCAATCATAGAGTATGAGAACTTATAGGTTACTGTTTATAGAGTATAACTTTGAGTGTTGTATTCATAGTACGTATCTAAAAATGTATTATCGACCACATATTCTGGATGCTTTTTTGCATCAACTCTTATTACTCACTCATTTGGTGTGTCAATGAGACAGTACATATGCTCTTCATTTTTTGAACCAGCACAATATGATCTGATACCTAAATCTCACATGACATAACTTAATAATACTGCAAAGTCTTTACATACATGAGCTTTTTTTGTATCTACGGTCTGTTGAGTAACAATTCACTCATTATTTTGGATTGCATCGTTTACCACCTCTTCATTTGCAGCATTATTTTGTGGGGGAAATTGTTCCAATAAAAGTTCATTTACAATAAATAAACAGAGTGCTACATAATTTTCATCTTGAGGATCATGCTGTATTATTTTCTCTTCAATTGCTTGATTGATAATTTTACGGGTATTGTTTATAACTTTTGAGTTGTTTGGTGCACGTGGATCAAACTCTTGGATCGCTGCGATATACTCATTTGTGTTCTTACCATCAGAAAATGCAACAGGAATATATGTGGAATTTGTATTGTTGTTGAGCTGAAATACACAATAATCTCAAGTGAGTTCATAGTTGATTTTTCATGTTTCTAGTTTTTTTTGTAATCAAATATTTTGCGGTGTATTCATGAGATCACTTACTGCGTCTGCATGGCGCTGTGATTGAGTAATTATTTCTTTATTTTCTCATGGTCATACTCATTCTTGATGTTTTGATCGATTACGCATAAACATAAAATAGAGTGAAAGAATAAATATTATTCTTACAATAATTTATTTAAGTAAAAAGTCAACATAATGTTTAACAATATATCCAAGTATAATAATGATTCAAAGAGTAGTAATGCTGCCAAGTATGATTTTTCAAGAGCTCATGAGTTGTATCATAAGTGTGCTTAACGCAAATATTGGTAATAGTCACGTCCATGGAGTTGTTTTTTTTATGGTCAATAGTGTTGCGATTATTCAGAACAGTAAAAGGAGACTAGAGATAGGAAGTGTGTTTACAAAACTAGTTGACCATCAAAGAGCAAGAAACTGTCCAATTCAAAGAACAAAAAATGCAAGAGTTAATCGTCATAAATATAACGAAAAAGGAACTAGTGTTATATAATCTAAGTGCAATTTCTCTTTTTTTTGTAAGAGCCTTTTTACTAGCAAGAATATACAAAAAAATAAAAATCATAGTATGGCTATAGACAGAACATATGCTTCTATATATGTCGTCCAAAGTCGAGCTATGTTGAGTAGACAGCTTAACCAAAATAATTGTGAAAATTTTATTCGACTTTTATTCCGATCGACACGTCTAGACCATTGTGTCAAAATTGCTATTGTGACTCAAATATAGATTGTTCATCGTGCAATACCAAACACAAATCATGGTGGTAAAATATCTAATCTAAATACTGTAGAAAGGTCGGTAATTGCCATTCATAGTGTATAGTTTGCTATAATCATTGCTATAAGGCATAGTGTTGATATGCCTACTGTTCTGTGAAATTTTTTCATAGTATAGAAAGATTGTAATAAATGTGTGATTATGCTCTGTTCTTGAATATACTGTATTAGTGGACTATGTGTTCAAATGAAGGTCTCATTGAGACATAAATGCTTTTTAATTTTTTATTACTTTATTACTAGCTACTTAGCTACTGTATTTTTTTTGTCACAAAAAACAATCTTTTTCGTATACCTTAGTAGAACAATTAAGGAATCTCTGAGAAATTCATTATACACGATGTTTGTTTCATAATTATGAATTACCGCATTTACTTGATTATATGTAAAATAGGGGTTCCTTGAGGAAGGTTCTCATGTGGAAAAAATTTCATTTCATAAAATTTTATCCCTTTTCAGACCTTCCTTAATGCTTACAATATATATACATTTTATTTCTTATGATAGTGCCTTTGTATCAATGAATATAAAATCATGGTTTGAACAAGTTCGTGGTCAATCTTTGTCAGAAAAAGAAAAAACCCTCTTGTTCTCTACTATACAGGATAAAATACATGCACAGTCTGTTTCAATTATGGGAAGGTTTGCTTATTATCGCAATGTTTTTGCATTATCAATACTTATTGTTGCAGTGGGAGCATATTATCAATGGCATGCTCTTTCAAACAATACTGTTCAGCAGCAAGAACCAATTCAGGTGACTACTGTATCACCATTCTGATGAGTGCAAGCTGATACTGTATGAAAAGTAATTTTTGTTGAGTGAGAAATGTGAGTATTTGTCGATAATCAATTAATTGAAACCCTAGATATTGTCAGTTGATGAGTAGTGCATCTTCAAGAAAATGCACGCCTGGAGTTACTTGTTCGTCATGGTACGAAGGCAATCATTACTTGACCTGCTCAGTTCTCAATAGAGCGTCTTATTGATACAGAATGAAAAAGCACTCTTTTGATAAATTTAATACGTTGATCATACTTTGAGCTCTTACCTGTTTTGGCACAGGAACAGGCAATGTATGATTTTGATGAGTGAGTGTGATATCACGATGAAGTTATATTAGTAAAAACTCAAGAGTTTGAAATTACAAAAAATACTCTTAACGATGATTTTCATCTTACTATAACACAAGATGATTGATGAGCTGCAACATTGATAAATCAAGGTGCTGATTTATTGGTTAAGCATATAAATTCTGAGAATGAGATCACTCTGCATCATAACAATCAACTTTCGTTTGATAACTTGACTGCACAAGAAGCTGTTGAGTTATTTGATGATATTGCGCACAATCAACTTACTATTAGTTATACGATTGATGATAAAATTTCTACTGTTTTCACTCCTTCTTGATCAGTTTCTCAAAATCCAGATGCTGAGATTGCTGTAAACAATAAGAAATCACAAATAGATGATCAGGCAATAGATAAACAAGAAGAATTACTTACTGCTAATCAGCAAGATGATAAGCGTGTATTAGATCCTGCTACAAGTGAGTTACTCTTAGCATATTTTACTGACCCAAAAATCCCTTCTTATATCCAAGAAGAGAATGTATGAGCAATCACCATTATTCTTAATAATGCTCGTAATCTTTTGTGATTAGAGAGTCTTGCATGAGATCCTGTAACACTAGCAGACGATATTGCATGGTTTAAAACATACCTATTTGATAAGTACTTTGTGACACCATCACTGTTATCATCAATCGATACCCTCTATACGCAACTTATAAAAAACACTCAATAGCTATAGAAAAAAATATTGCATAAGCGGTAAATATTTTTTTTGTTTCGTTTAATTTTTAGTGTTTTTTGAAAGTACGCAAAAAAAATCGGATAGACTCCTTTTGCTTATCAATAATGAGATTATTCTTCTGTTATTTCATTATTTTCATTGTCTTCTCTTGCGCGTGCAAAATCAACAAACAGCTCTCTATCATGAAGTGTTTTTCATACACATTCTTCTTTTGCTTTGATTGCATCTTCACCATTGATGAATGTGACAAATCAAAATCATCTGCTTCTTCTTGATTCTCTATCAAGTGATACACTTGCATATGCCACTTCTCATCGTTGTCAAAAGAACTCTTTAAGCTCTTGTCGTCTTACATTCCAATGAAGATTACCAACAAACAATTTGTTTGTTTCAATTGTTTCATTATTCATCTAATAACAAAAAATTATAAAACAATTCAAAAATAGTATTTTTACTGATAAATGCAATGAAATCGTATTTTTTTTAGTCTATAAGTATATCATTTGAAATGTCTAGAGTTTTTCTTTCTCATTTACGTTTAATTTTTGCAATTATTTTATAGAGAAAAATTGTTTGTTTTGATTGGTCATGAGCTCTGTTCATAAGAGCATAGTCTCACTTATAGACCTTTTTTTCTGTTTGTTTTTTTTTGGAGATGTTAATGGGGACTGAAAATTCTGCATGAAACTCTTTGAAGGGTTCTAAATAAATAGGTCAGGCAATAGCTTTTGTTCAAATAGTTGTTACGATATCTTCTTTTTTTTCTTCTTTTGGTAGTTTGATGGTTTCTTGTATTGTATAGCTAATTTTAGTTATTGTTATTTCTTTTTTCGCAAGCATTTTGAGTATTCAATCAATTTTTTTTGTAGTTTTAGGGTATTTATTTTCTAAAACAAACCCCGTAATAATCTCATCTGGGTGAAAAATTGACTTGATAGTTTTCAAAACTCACATACTATTAGTGTATAAGATAAAACATATTGTACTTAAGTATACGTAATTTATTTAAAAAATGCAAAAAATGAGTGATTGTTATCAGTATGCCTTGAAACACCTTACTCGCTTTCCCAAAACAACGGCTATGCTTCGTCAGCATCTAGAAAAAAGACAGTTTACACTTGATGAGATAGATGCCACAATACAAAAGCTTCAATCTAGTTGATATCTTGATGATGCTACGTATGCTACACTCTATCTCCAGTCTGAAGTTACCAAAAAATGAAAGCCATATAGACTCATTCAAGCAAAACTTATCGCAAAATGAATAGACAGATCAATTATTCAAGATCAATATGATCAGATCGCTGATGAGTGTTGTGCATGAATGAAACAAGCAATTTATAGGTTCTATACAATATGATTGCAGCAATGAGTAACAGAACAAAAACTAACAGAAAAACTTCTTAGAAAATGATACGAATATGGTTTGATTAAGGAGGTGAAAAGAGATTTTGAATAGGTTGCTTCTTCGATAAAAATCTCGTTAGAATGTATTGTTCAGAGGTCCCTAAAATCATAATATTCATATATTTTTCATTATTTCCTTATGAAAAAAATCATTTGTTAGTCAAATCTTTTTTGCTATTACCTTAGAATGCTATCTGCTTGTCTAATATAGAGATCAATTCTTTCAGCATCTCTTTGTATTTCTCACGCTGTAATATTTGGATTTGTATTTATCTTATTTAATGTATGTACTGCCTTGAGCATCGCAGCTTTAGAAAACTTTATTCATTCATTGTTGACAAGAAGTTGTGCTTGATTGAGGAGTCTTTGAGCTTCTAGTTGTTGAGCTTTTAGTTTTGCTTCAAGTTCTCTTAAAGTGAGTACTGGTCATGTATTTTCTTCTTGTCATGGTATTCATGGAGTTGGTTGATCTCACTCATCGCTCATTCAGCTTTCATCATCAAGAATTTCTTCCATTATTCAGTTTTCTTCACTTGGTACAAGTGCTGTATTATTATTTCATCCTCATGCAAATGCTAGTCTTAAAATTATAATTAAAATTAAAATAAGTCATGTTGCTCAAAATATGCGAATAATTAATCCAAGAGGGATTCACTTTGAAAGTTTTATTATTTTTTTGGTATTTTTTTCTAGTATATCTTTTGCGTCCTCGAGAGGAGTATGTGTAATATCAGTGTGGTTCATATAAGCATTACTATCATCATTGTTTTTTAATGATTCCTGTATTCTTTCCATTTGTTTTTGGTCTTCTTGAAATCAAGATATACTATCCAAATCAAGACTGTTTTCAGTACCTCTCTCATTATTCTCTCATCAATCTGTAGAAGGTTGTTCAACAATTACTTCATCTAAATCAAGTGTAGATTGCAGCTGATTATCTTCTTCTGTTTGATGCGCTGTTTCTTGTATTTCAGGGTTATTATTTTTATTGGTTTCAAGAGACGTTTTTGGTACCATATCATCTATCTGAGGTTGTTCAACAATAAGTTGATCAAGCTCTAAATTTTCTTCATTATGCCCTATTTCATTTGTATCTTTGTCGTTTTGTTCATTCTTTTCTCATAGACCTTTGTCTACATCTGTTCTTTGGTCATTGGTATTATCATACTCAGTCGTATTTGTTTTTTCTTCTTTCTGCGTTTCATTATCTCAATCACTTTCTGGTGTATTGTTCTCATTTAAATCATTAATTTGAGGTTGTTCAATAATAAGTTCATCGAGCTTTAGATTTCCTATCTCATCTTGATTATGAGATTTTTTTTCTTTTTCATTACTGTCTAAAATACTTTGTGTATCAACATTGTTTTGAGCATCAGTACTTTCATCAATATTTTTGCTATCATTGTCACTGGTTTCGTTTTCATTGTCACTGGTTTCGTTTTCATTGTCACTGGTTTCGTTTTCATCGTCAGTGGTTTCGTTTTTAGTTTGCTTGTCTTGCTTGCTGTCATCTTGTAGTTCGTGAGTATTCTCGTTTTTATCACTACTTGCTTCATTTTGTTGCTTAGTATTTGTATCTTCTCAATCTTCGTTTTGTAGTTCATTTTTTTCATCTTCCTGCATTTCATTTTCATGAGCAATTTTTAGTATATCGCTTTTATTTTCACTGCTCTCAGTAGTCTTGTCTTTACTTTTTGTTTTAATTTTTTCTTTGTCTAATTGTTTCTGATCATCGATAGAGCTTTCTCCACTCTCGGTTGGGCTTGTAATATTTTCTTCTGTCTCACTGTTATTATCTTCAGTTTTCGTAACTATTTTCTTATTTTGATTGTTCTTCCTTGTGTTAGTTTTTTTATCAGTAGTTTTTTTTCATGTATCATCATGTTCGTTTTCTTTTCATTGTAGCTTTCATTCTTTACTGGTTTCGTTCTTAGAAGTGTTTTGCTCTGGTACAGTTTCTTTCTCTTCATTGTCAATTTTTTTATCAGTATTTTCAGTTTCATTTGTTGTATTAACAACTAGAGGATCTAAAAAATTGGTTCATTTTCAGACTCATTCCTTGATCGCATTCATTTGCAAGTCTAGTTCTTCTGGATTATCTATAATCCACACACCTAGAAATTCTCAATTTTTTCATCTTAATGTGGGATGTGTCATAAAGTCAGCATGTACATCATATACTTTACGTCATCTTTTTTCATAGACTGTTCATTTTTCTCTTCATTTTTCATCTGGAATAAGTCATCATGGTGCCTGATTACGTAAGAAAACAAGCTTATGTTCTCATTTTTTATTAGGTACAACTGCATAAATATTGTTTATTTTTTTGAGGTCAGTTCAATCTAGAGAATATACCAGTTTTGTTTGTTTATTTATTGTTCATTCTTTTGCTTTTTTTTCTTGAATATACGAAGAAATATCATCTATTCATAGGTGATTTTTTGTATTATTTTGATTATTACTCTCTTCAATATCGATTGTTTTATTGATGTTTTCAAGCACACCACTATCTATATTTATTGAATCAAGTGCTGCATCTTGTGTTCATTCATCTTTTTTCTCTTCTTCAAGAGGATGAGTTTTGTTGTCTGCCATTTTTTTGGTAAGAAACAAAATGAATCTATCTGTCATTGAGATTTAATCCGATGTCGCATATCGATGTAGGATTGGTCTCAAGTGATAGTAGTGCAAATTCATGATGAATTTACTTGATTATACTTAATCCCATCGGTTTTGTCAAATTTTTATTCTTTGAGAGTTAGCTTGCTATACATCTGTATAGAGTTATTTATAATGAGATTTTTTGCTAATTTTGATTACTATAATTGTTTTATAAAGAACAATCGTTCTTTTTCTCTTGATTTTTATTTTTTTTTTGGTATATACTGTTGTACTGAATAAGAGTTATTATAATTACTTCGTTCAATAGGGCTATAAAAAAGCCTAGTATGCTCTTATGTACTTGAGTTTATAAAACTATTACTCTAGTAAATTATGCTGTGTTTTTATTCAAGAAATGGTTGACTTGCTAGAGAAATTTATTGTGTTTTCTCTCTTGTCTTCTCTTCTTATTCTTTGTATATTTATGTTGTTTTATATTTCTTATATATATACTTATGTCACAGAAAAAGGTCTTAGATGATGCTCTTAAATGAATTGAAAAGCAGTTTTGAAAATGAGCTATTATGCGTATGGGTGAAAATAAAAATTTAGGTGCTATCAATACATATCACAGTGGTTCTTATATGCTTGATAGTGTGTTATGATGATGATATCCAGAAGGAAGAGTTGTCGAGATGTATTGACCAGAATGATCTGGAAAAACGACATTAGCACTGCATGCCATTGCAGAAATTCAAAAGGCATGACACACTGCTGCATTTATTGATGCAGAGCATGCTTTAGATCCAACATATGCTGCGGCATTGTGAGTAGATACTGATACATTATTACTGTCACAACCTGATTATTGAGAGCAAGCTTTACAGATAGCACAAGAGCTTGCAAGAACTTGAGCAGTAAAGCTTATAGTAATTGATTCTGTTGCTGCTATGGTACCTAGAGCTGAAGTAGAATGAGATATGGGTGATAGTCACATGTGACTCCAAGCGCGTATGATGTCTCAATGATTAAGGAAGCTTACATCAATATTGGCAAAAACCGGTACTATTTGTATTTTTATCAATCAAATCCGTATGAAAATTGGTGTAATGTTTTGAAATCCTGAAACAACTACATGATGAAATGCTCTTAAATTTTATGCTTCTCAAAGGTTAGAAATTAGAAGATGAGAAAAGCTCACAAAGAATAAGGAAGATTATTGATATGTTGCAAAAGTGAAAATTGTGAAAAATAAAGTTGCGCCTCCGTTTAAATCTGTCCTTATTCCGGTATTATTTGGAGAATGATTTGACGAGACAGCTGACCTTATAGAAACTGCATTACAGTTTTCATTAATTACTAGAGCGTGAGCATTTTATACGTATTGAGAAAAAAAGGTCCAATGAAAAGATGCTCTTATTACACGATTACTAGAAAATCCAAAATCACTTACATCCTTAAAGGATGCTGTTGAGTCACATATTAAATCAATGAGAATGTGAAAAATTCTCATACCATCAGTAGAAGATGATGCTACTGATAGCGTTGAACCGTCTGAAGATTAAACGGCAATTGGTGCCTTTATGGCTGGATGTGGATCATATCCCTCTAGCCTAAAGTCATCATAAGTAAATGAGAAAATATCATTGACTGCAGGGATAATGTGCATTGTAGGAAGTGGCCTAGGTGTACGACTGAGTTGTGTTTTTACTTGTTCCATATGATTATTATAGATATGGACATCTCCAAATGTATGTATAAACTCTCAGAGTTTCAGTCAAGTCACTTGAGCTACCATCATGGTGAGAAGAGCATATGAGGCTATATTAAATGGAACTCATAAAAAGACATCTGCAGAACGTTGATAGAGCTGACAACTGAGTTTTCCATCTGCTACATAAAATTGAAAAAGTGTATGACATGGTGGCGGTGCTCAATTTTTATCTTTAATGAGTTTCATTATTTCTCAAACATTTCGTCAATTTACAAGTATTCTTCTTGAATGAGGAGTTTCTTTGAGCATTGTAATAACCTCTTGAATTTGGTCAATACTTACTCATTCTTTACTTTCTCGTCATCTTCGTTGCTTCCCATATACTGGTCAAAGGTTTCATCGTTTTCATGCAAATGCATCATCAGTTTTTATAGTGTCTACAAAGTTTAGGAGTGCCTCATTTCGTTCGTCTGAGTATCTTGTAAGAGCTTTTGCTTGTCATGTTTTTTCAAGATATACAGCAAATGCTCGCTCATTTCGTATTTTTACATCATTTCTTACTAAATACGTTATATTCGTGTCTCCAGAGAGGAATCGTAGGAGTTCATGAATAATAGCTTTGAGGTAAACTTTCTTCGTGGTAAGGAGTGGGAATCATTTGTTTAAATCAATACGCATTTGATATCAGAATAGGCTTCTTGTTCATACGCCAGTTCTGTCTCATTTATCGACTCAACAATCAAGAATTGATTGTAGTAGTTGGTGATACTGTTGCATAATAGTTGTATATCAAAAAATAAAAGTAGATTTATTCTGCTCGTTTTTTTCTATATACCATAAATGTCAAATCTTTCTCTGTATTTGATTCTATTAACTCAAAATGTTCCTCAAAGGGCGGGAAATATGTATCACCTTCAATGACTTTGTGTATTTTTGTGAGATAGATATATTCTGCCTGAGGGAGAAAGTAACTATAGAGTGTTGCTCATCAAATTATAAATACTTGATCTTCATCTCATAGCTCAAATTCCAAACGTTCAATTGCTTCATCAGGTGACTCATAGCATTCGATTTCACTAAATTCTGTACTTTTGGAAATAACAATATTTCTTCTTCATGGTAGTGGTTTTCAAATTGATTCGTATGTGTTTCTTCACATAATTACACAGTTTCAATAGGTAATTGCTCTAAATTTTTTGAGATCTTCAGGATAGTATCGAGGGAGTGCGTTATCTTTTCAAATAACACGGTTTTCAGACATACCAGCAATCATTGAAAGTATCATGTAAGTAGAGTGAAAAAGTAAATTTTACTTTACTATACGAACGATAAGATATTTCTCAAGCGATTTTTAGTATAATATCGATTGTTGTATGTATACGTCTATCGTATTTTTTATCTATTTTTGCTGTAACAGTTTGTTAGGGAAGCAACAGTTGTGCGTCACCAAAGCTATAAAATTTGTATCATGTCGTGATTGCATGCTGATAGATATCTTGCATGTTTTTAAGTCAGATAAATCATGCAACGAGCATAAGTAGGGTACTTTTGGGTGTATGAAAATTTGTGAGTAGTCAATCGATGATATGAAAGGATTCTCAAGGATGTAGAAAGAGTTTTGTTTCTACTAATCGTGTTGATTGATCAAGCATGTGATATTCTTGTACCACATTGTGTGCTTGCCTTTGAGCGAGTGAGTCTGTGAGATTATTTCGTCGATTAAGCGTTTCTGCTGAACATTGTTTTTTTTCTGTGTCTGAGAGCAATAACCAAAAATATGGTAGAGTTTCTAGTGTTCTTGTGACAGTTGTTCATACAGCAATGATTGGTTGTTTATTGCTTTTGTGTTGGGCAATTATTTCAAAAATATTACTTTTGATTAGGATTTTTTCAGTATGGATTTTATGGTCTAGAATATATTCGTTATCTACTGGTTTAAATGTTCATAGTCAAATATGTAGCGTGATAGTATGTTTGTTTATATTGTTTTGTTCAAGTTGTTTAAGAATACGTGGTGTAAAATGCAATGAAGCAGTAGGTGCTGCCACTGATCATGGGTGTTGCGCAAATAATGGTTGATATGCTAGTTCTTTTTCTTTTTTATAGTCTATATACGCAGGAATTGCCATTTGACCAATGCGATCAAGTGTTTCAAGAATTGGTTGATTGCATCTGATAATCCTTCAGTCTATACTTACTGACTCTATGGTAAATTGTATTGTATCATTGTATTGTATAACTGTTCAAGGTTTAAATTTTTTTCATGGCCAAACAAGTGCTTCAAATCTATATGTATCAAGAACATGAAGAAAAAATATCTCTTGTTGTTCTCTTCCAGGGATATGGTTAAGGAGAATTCTTGCTTTGAGTACTTTGCTATTATTAAAAAATAGAGATGAGTGTTTTGGTAGTAATCATGGGAGATCGGTAAAAACTCAGTCAGTAAGTGTTTGCGTAGTTTTTTTATACACCAAAAGTCTGCAACTATCTGGAGGTGATGCTAAATCTTGTCCTATCAGTTCTTCAGGTAAGGTAAAATTATATGCTTCAAGATTGTATTTATTCATAGCTTAATCTGTAGGAATTCAAGCGCCTCATGGTCATCATCATGCAGCAGGAGGGATAACTTCACATTGCGTATGTGTAAACGTAAATGGAGATATAGTTCCATTCCAGTCATAGAATGTCCCATTAATACACTGTCTTCGTTGACGGACACAAGTGTCTGCTCAGTCTCAAGGTACTGCTTGTACTCTTGGAAACTCATATAACGTTAATGATCATTCGTGTGGAATTTCTTGTCCATTTGGAGCAATACATCATACTGGTGGTGCTATTTGACAACTACAAGAAGCTCATCATTCTGGTAGTAGATTTCAATTCATACATTGTGAGACAATTGTCTCTTGCTCACAAGTTCTTCAGCTACCAAATGGAATAAACGCACGCTGGAATGTTGTAACATTTTCTCAGTGTGCTATACTTCCACAAGCTGAATCACATCATGCTGGTGGTAGTACAGAACAAGATTGAGCTATACTTTCAGGGGCAATTTCTCATGGATTTCAAGCTGTTCAAATTCTAATAGAACCAAAAGCACAAATTATCGAAACTGATTCACATGTTTCTCCAAATCATACACTACTTGAAAGATATGCTGTTCCTGTCTGTCAAGGCTCCCAACGATTTCCTCATCGTGGACTAGGACAGTTTGGTTCCCTTGGAGTAGTTTGTACTGTTGCAGGCCTTGGTGTTGTTGTAACCGTTGGTGTTGTTTCTTCTTGTATATCTTCAGGTGCTTCTTCTTCAATGTGTTCAGGTGCTTCTTCAATGATTTCTTCAGGAATATCTGTAGGTTCACAGACTCATTGATCGAAATTATGACATCACATATACATATACTCATCATCTCAGCTTACCACTCAATCTGAACAGGTTCTGTCTTGAGACTGACAAACAACTTCTCACTCAACAAGAGATCATTCATTGTAAAATGTTTGAGTAGTATCGTGAGCAAAGATAAATCCATTGACTGTACAGTGTCATGGTGTTTCTAATATACAAGTTGCAAATGGTAATGGGTCTTCTCAATCTTGAAAGTTTCAGTTATTACAAATAGAACTTTTTGCTTCACATCATTCAGAAACGGTTCAGCTTTCTTGTGCAAATGATAAAATTACTGCACCATGAGCTACACGTTCTCATCGAGGTGTTTCACATTCATTTCATGTCTCTGGTATTTCACAAGTACCATCTTCATATGTTTTGATGACTTGAGTAGTTGTTGGACCAGGACCAAATCATGGTATAAGTCACTCTTGCACAGCTACTCACGCAGCAATGAGTGTAAGAAGAGCAGTCAAAAGTATAATTAGAAACGTTCTCATCAGTTTTTGCTATAAAATAAAAACACTACCTTTTTGATAGTGTTTTTACTTGAACTTGCAAGTGTTGATTGATTTTTATGCTTTGTAATCTGGATCTATTCATTCTTTTTCAGAATCTGGAAGATCAAAAAGCATGTGTGGTGATTTGTGCAAGATAGCTCAGAGAGCGCTACTTGGGAATGTCTCCATGAGCTTATTATATGCTATTGTTTTACTGTTAACAAATCTTTTTGCAGATGCATAGTCTTTTTCTGTAAGAGCAATTTTATTGAGTAGTTGTGTGCTATCTTTTGAGAGTTTTTTCTCTACTATGGATGCTATAAATTGTGTGAGCATATTATCATTTTCAATCAGTGAGTCGTTTTTGTCAGCTATTTCATACTGTTTGGTTATTTTTTTGAGCGTTTTAGACTGTTTTTCATTAACCATACTCGTCAATGTTTTACTGTAATTTTTTCTAGTTTGAAAGTACTCTTTAAGATGTTTGATTCATTGGTTAATGCTATATTCATAACTGACTAATCTATTATAAAAATACATTGCTGTCAGGCATATGATGATTCATAGAAACAACAAGAGCATCAATCAAATCATGTACTTATTTATTAGTTAAAATTTTATCAATAATTCCATACTCCAAAGCTTCTTCTGGCGAAAGCCACTTATCTCTTTCCATATCTTGTAGTGCTCTTTTATAGGTTTTTCATGAGCGTTCAGCAATAATACGAGTAGTCATTTCTTTAATTCTTTTTCATTCTATTACTGCGATTTCAGTATCAGAGACAGTTCATTGAGTGCCATGACTTGGTTGATGAATCATTACACGACTATGAGGAAGTGAAAATCTTTTTCATTTTTTTCATCATATCAAAAATATTGATCACATTGATGCTGCAAGTCATACACAAATTGTGCGTACATCGCATTTGATGAGTTGCATCGTATCGTAAATTGCCATACCACTATATACTTCTCATCCAGGTGAGTTGATATACATAGTTATATCCTTCTCAGGGTCTTGTTTTTCCAAAAATAACATTTGTGCAACTATTGAACTAACCATTGTTCATTCAACTGGTCAATTGACGAATATAATTCTATCTTCCAAGAGTCTTGAGTAAATATCATACGCTCTTTCTCATCATTTAACTTTTTCTATAACTGTAGGGACGAAAACCATATTTTTATAATAACAGAATAAATATACTGTAAGCATAGTTTTTTTTATATAGAATGCAATTTTGATTGTGATATAAGAGAGAATGAGTATTGAAAAATTATCGAATATGATATAGTATGTTATAGAGTATCTTTATCTATTTTCTTGAAATCATTGAAAAGACTCATACAATACTCTTGTTTCTTTATTCCCTTTATCGTATTCTTATGAGGATTTTTTGACAACGCTCTTTCTCCACTGTTACAGTTGTGTTTTTACTGACAGTGTTTGTGGTGAGTTTATGATACGATGCGCATGCTACTTTGGTATATGATCCTGTTACCAATTCTTTTATTAGTCAAAATACTTTGACAAGTAACCAGGTCAGTCAAACCAATACGTCTTCAAGTCAGAATAGTATAGATGAGTATGATCCTACCGAGATTTCTTCAATTCCTGTTTCAATGCAGCCACAACAATCGCTTCACGAAGAGAACGATCTCATGACTGAAGAAGAGCAAGAAAATACTGACTCTTTACGTGAAGACCAAGATAATCAATCTGCTCCAGAACAGACGCTTGAAGAAGTGATGTGAGCAATTTCTTGACAAAGTCGAGATTGACTATTGCAGTATATGCATATGCAAGTGGTAGATAATGCTATTGAGCTTACTGAATTGTTACTGAAAAACTATCAATCTCTACAAGAGCAAGCAAATGATTTATTGGATGAGTCTGTCCATAGTCGTTTACAAACATTACAATGTTTATGAATTGTAGATAGTAGATTTGATTATTTGCAAAATATTAATACAACTCGTACCGATCTGGCCAGAAATATTGCAATCATTACAACAGATCTTCATAGTTCAATATCTGCTCTGGAAAATAAAATTGAAGCTAACTTATTGACTCAATTAGATAGAAACTTACAAATTTGAAGTTTACAAAATAAGATTGATGCTTACCACGCAGAATTTCTCAATATGCTTGACATGTACTACGAGCTTTCACTTGAGGAGTTAAACGATGCAGATGCGTTGATTAGAGAAGAATCAGAAGAGTACTTGATGCTTTTAGAGATGCATGATAAAAGAGTAACGCTTTATAATCAGGTAGAAAAAGCATATCAAGATTTTCTGTTGCAATCATCATTGAGTAATGATGGCAGTTGACCAGACTTACAATCATTGCTTTCATTGATGCGTTCATTGGAATTTTATTACAGAGCAGAATTTATGGATAGGTGGGAACGTGAAATTCTCATCCATATTCCATTAAATGCGTTATCATTTGGTGAGTTTGTGCGTAATCAAGCAAGATCTGCATTTGCAGCATACTTTGCAGCTCAAACTGATACTATCTTGTGATGATTATATCCATTGGAAAGAATGCAAGCAGTGCATACAAGAGTAGTCTCATTACGTGGTTTGTACAAACAGCCAAATTGAACTTTTGATTGTAGAGCATTGATTGAAAATTGAACAATTGACTGACTATGACCTCGTTTGGTTACTGATATCAATAACTTGTCACAAAAAGTACAAGATAATCTTCTCAAGCTACAAGCAGAAGGTGTCGTCATTCCTTCATCGGCTAGAGATCTAGAAGCATTATTGAATGCATGACTACAAGCTTGAGCATTAGATGAACTAGAAGCATTGATAGCAATTGAAAAAGCAAGAATTGAAAGAAGAGCTGCATCTGAGTGAGTTAACTGGTTGCCAATTGGTATGACACCCGAAAAAATTAGATGGAAAGGTACAATTAGAGGTTTTATACAACAGGTCTATAGAGATCATTTGCAAAATAACAACATCGATGCATTCGATCAAACCATGCAAAGAGCATACCAAAGAGTCAATACTGCACTTTGAGCATGACCAACCTGATCAACAAAAGTGATCCTTGATGCTATCAAGGAAGTCATTGAAGAGTTTATGTAAGAGTGTGGTAAGGAGTGTTAAGGAAAGTCTGAAAAAGGGAGAGAAAAACTAGGGTCTAGACTAGCAAAGCTACTCTAAAATAAAATTTCTAAGCAATTTCAATAATTCATTATACATATTTTTTGATCATAATCTACAGTTAAATCTATATTCACATTCTTTTAAATGT
>SKJI01000035.1 GCA_007115995.1 candidate division SR1 bacterium | reverse complement strand
TTTGTTCATTGTAGTTGTGTTATACATAGCTAAATAGTCAGCATATAAAAGTGCGAGCACTTCTTATTCTACTGACAATTTAACTTGAGTTCAACATTGACAGTTTAACTGGGTTTCTACACCTGATCTTAGAAAGTATTGACTTTTTTTAATATAATTTTATTATACTATTTTAGTGTCAAATCATATAATTATGCCTGATAAACTGAATATATCAAATGAAACAAACGTTCCAGAAAAACGAGGGAATATTATTGATGCCGCTAAGAGTAGTTTAATAGATGATTTGAGTATTGATGATTTTGGTAATGAAAAAAGATTCTTGATGCCACTTCATGATTTAGTAGTAAAAGAAATTAATGAAGTAAATAATAATTCATTTATCGCGTCTATTTCAGTTCCTGAAAATTTTGACAGACCACATCTAGCGGGTTTAAACTTTGAAAAAATTAGTTTAGAATTAATTAAGGAGATTAATAAGATAAAATGATTAGAAAAAAAATTCTCAAAAATTTTGCTCTATGAATCTTCTATTATATGTAAAAAAGAGGTAACAGATTTATCTAAAATGATTTTAACGTTGGTTAAAGAAGAAGACTTAGAAAGAGATCTAAGTAACCGACAAAACTGGTCATTTGAAATCAATAATTGATCTATGCTATGAAAATGTAGCGTAGTTTACAAAAATTAACACACAATAGTTTTGTTAGTGTAGACCTAAAATTTATTTTTACATTGAAATGAGTAGTAAGTAAGATAGTATTGAGCCGAAAAGTAATCCAAAAGCAATCCAAAAGCAATCAAGATTAACGAATAACATACCTACACACTTTACATTACACCTTAAAAAAACATGGTAAAATATAGTTTCAAAAACGATTATAGTGAGGGGGCTCATGAACGTATTATTAATGCTTTGGGGGTGACTAATTTGTATCAAGATGATGGGTATGGTGAAGATAAATACTGCAAGGAGGCAAGAAGCGTGATTCGTGAGAAAATAGAAAATCCTCAGGCAGATGTTCATTTTGTTTCTGGAGGGACGCAAGCAAACTTGATTGTGATTTCTTCGATCTTAAAGCCATACGAGTCAGTTATTGCTGCGACTACTGCTCACATTGCTGTCCATGAAGCGGGAGCGATTGAGTCTACAGGTCATAAAATAAATACGATTGAAACAAGCGATGGGAAGTTAAGAGTCGCTGATATACAATCAGTGTTGGATGAGCATACTGACGAACATATGGTAAAACCATGAGCGGTATTTATTTCAAATTCTACTGAAGTAGGAAGCATTTATAATAAAAAAGAGTTGGAAGCACTCTCTACATTTTGCAGAAAAAACAAACTCTATCTGTATCTTGATGGCGCACGTTTAGGATCAGCGCTTTGTTCTGAAAAGAACGATCTATCAATAGCAGAATTAGCAACTCTTGTGGATGTATTTTATATAGGTGGGACAAAAAATGGAGCACTTTTAGGAGAAGCGATTGTGATTCTTAACGACCAACTAAGAGAGCATTTTAGGTTTTACCTAAAGCAAAAGTGAGCTTTACTCGCAAAAGGAAGGATTTTGGGGATTCAGTTTTTGGAACTGTTCAAGGATGATCTGTTTTTTGAGTTAGCAACACATACAAACAACATGGCATCAAAACTCGTACAGTGAATCAAAAAACATAATCACACATTTTTGACCGACCCAGTTTCTAATCAAATCTTTCCAATTTTACCAAATACGTTGATTGCGAAATTGAGCAAAAAATATGGATTTTATGTCTGGAATAAAATTGACGATAAACACTCAGCAATCAGACTAGTTACCTCACGAGCCACAAAAGAACAATTTGTAAACAAGTTCATTGAAGATTTGGAGTAAGGAGGATTGCATTTATTGGCTTGCTTTACAAAACCACCCATCCCATGATCAAAACTACAACAACAATTCTCGATCAAATTCGTCAAGAGCTTAGGGAGAATGTAGAAGAGAGTGATACGTTTGATAGTCAAAGATTTTTCAAGGAAACAGTGATTTGTTATGGGGTTAGGACGCCGGTTGTTCGTGCAATTGCAAAGAAGTACTTCAAAGAGGTTAAGCAGCTTGATAAAAAAGAACTCTTTGCTTTGTGTGAACAGCTCTTGCAGAATCGTTATAATGAGGAAGCGACTATTGCTATTCAGTGGGCTAGCGGCATTGCTAAACAGTTTGAAAAGTCAGATTTTATGATTTTTGAATCATGGTTGGAAAAATACATAGATAACCGGTGAAAAGATGACGATTTTTGCCTGCACATCATCCGTCCAATGATTGAAAAATACCCGGAATTGATCGAGCAGGTAAAATCATGGGCTCACTCCACAAATATGTGGCAAAGAAGAGCTTCAGCAGTGAGTTTTATTACAACGTTGGGAGGGTTTTATGCGACAAATCACAACCTCAAAGACATTTTTGTAGTCGCTGAAACGCTCTTGCATGATCCAGAAGATTTAGTACAAAAAGGATATGGTTGGATGTTAAAAGCCGCATCGATTCACAACCAAAAAGCTATCTTTGAATTTGTGATGAAACACAAAGCAACAATGCCGAGAACAGCACTAAGATATGCCATCGAAAAACTCCCTCCTAATCTTAAAAAACAAGCAATGATCAGGTAGGGAAGAGGGGAGATTTCTCACTCCTATTTTCTTAAAATTTTCTCCATTGTTTTTCATTTTGCTAGTTCATCGACAAGTTTATCGAGATATCTTACTTGCTGCGTCAATGGATTGTTTATTTCTTCGATACGATAGCCACATATAGTTCAGGTGATGAGATGCGCGTTTGGATGTAACGTAGCTTGCTCGAAGAAGGTCTGAAACGTCACGTTTTGATCTATCAGCGCTTGGATTTTCTTTTCGTCAAAACCAGTCAACCAAGTGATTACTTCGTCAAGTTCATTTTTCGATCTTCCTTTCTTTTCTACCTTTGTCACATAATGTGGATAAACAGTAGCAAATACCATATTTGCCATACGTTCATCGTGTTCGGGCGTTGTGTTCATGATTACGTTTTACTACTAGAAATCTAAAAAACAACTCGGATTTATTATGTGCTTTAAGTGTCTTCTCTAGTAAATTTCTTTTTTAGTGTCTTTGATTGCTTGTTGTCAGTCTTTATTAAATTTTGTTGCAATATATATATCTGCTCAAGTCATGATTGGGGCAATATTTATAACATCTATGTCGTTTTCTTCTCTACCATTTATAATAAATTTTGCTGAGCTGACTGCAGATCATTCACAAGCATCAGGTATAAACTGCACTATACATAACTTTTTATCAGATCATTCATCAATTCTATCTTTTTCGTTGACTAATGTTTTGAGGAGATGAAACAGTTCTAGTGAACATTTCTTAGTTTTATCTGGTAATGAATCTTGATAATTTTTATATTCTATTTTTTGTCATTTTATATGTCTTTTTCTAATTGTTGCAAATCTTGATACTAATTCGTTTTCTGATAAAATGAACTCATTTCTCACTTTTTGATCTGATTCTTTTATAACAGTTGGTATGATTCTTAGCATAGATTTTGTGTTCTTACTTCAATCAAATGTTGCTTCAAAAATTTCTCTATATTTTTTAGGTATTGCTTTATATCATTGACGTAAATATTCATTCGCTAAATCTCTATCAACATATTTGTCATCTACAGCCAAAAGCGGAATTATCTGGATTCACTTTGATAATGACGATGATTTAGTGCGAAGCAGTGTGTTGAGTCAGAGCTCAAGTGATTTAAAAGAAAACCTTGTATTGTAAAGCGTTCATTCTATAAAACAAGCATCTCGCTTATCCTGATCGAGTATATTTCAGTTTTCATCTTCATACATTTCAGGAATTAAGGGAAACACTTCTCAATCTTTTTCTCATAATAAAAAATTTCCGCAGTTTATAATTACATGTTCATACTTATTAGACAAAATTTCATCTGATAACGTTTCAATAATTGAATTATTTTTTTCTTCATCAAGATGTTCAGATTTAAACAACAAGGTCATTTGTTTTCAGTGTAAGTTAAATGATTTAAATAATGAATAAAGTTAATATATATATTATATAAAAAAAGTCAATAAATGTTGCTTTTTTTGTAGAAACCCAGTTAAACTGTCAATGTTGAACTCAAGTTAAATTGACATAAATATACAGATTTAAGGATGGAGCACAACTAATAAGGAAGTATTTTATAATTTAGGTTTGTTTCTCAGCTCCAAAGCTGTATCTTATCTGTGTGAGTGTG
>SKJI01000007.1 GCA_007115995.1 candidate division SR1 bacterium | reverse complement strand
TGAGAAACAAACCTAAATTATAAAATACTTCCTTATTAGTTGTGATCCATCCTTAAATCTGTATATTTATGTCAATTTAACTTGAGTTATAACTACTGACATTTCTACTGAGGTTTAACATAAAGGAAAATAATACTTACAATCCACTTTACTGACGCCCATCAATATGCTCTAAGCTTTTTTGACAATATATGTTTCTTTACTAGTTTTTCTACAAGATTTTGGCTTAAAAGTTTGTATTGCTGCATGTCCATACTGCTCCTTCAGGGATCTTACTAGTTCATCAAATCAGGGACCCATAAATACCTTAAGAGCAAATTTTCATCATGGTTTGAGATAGTACTCATACATCCATAATGTCTTTTCAATCAAGCCAACACTTCTTAATGCATCAATATCTTTCATGCCAATCGTATCAGGTGCCATATCTGAAATAATACAATCAACAGATTCATGTTCAAGATGTAGTAATTGTAAGATGTTCTTCACTGCCTCAATCTCAGTAATATCTTGTTGAAATGTATGAATGTATGGGAGTGATAATTGAATCTGCTTGAGATCAAATCATACTGCCAATGGTGGTTGCTGTGCTTTTTTCTGATCTGTTAATGACTCAAAAAAATGATTACAATACTGCAACCAACTTCATGGTGCTGCTCAAATATCAATAACCGTTCTTGTAATTGCTGGATCAAAAAGCTGAAATTTTGCATCAATTTCTTGTAGCTTATAGTAGCTTCTTGCAAGAATATTATCTGTTCTCGCTTTATTGGTATAGTAGTCATTTACCCATTTGTTATTGGCCATATTGTGACTAGTATATATAAACAAGTTAAGTATACTCAACTTGTTTGTACAAGCAAACACAACTCGTACAAGTATACATTACACTTTGATTTCCTTATAAGCAGTCATGAAATTACTTACGTATTTACAAAAAAAACATGGTATAGCAAGAAGAGATTTTTCTCATATGCTCAATGAAAAAGCTGTTATGCACAACTGAACTCTTGTAGAGTCATATAATCAGGAAATACAAGAAGGTGACATCATACAGATTAAATTATTTGACTGAACAATGTTTAATGAAACGATCATTTTACAATTTCATCAACCAAGACTGGTACTCTTCCATAAACCTATATGATATGTTGTTTCCAAAGAAGATAGACATAATAAAACTATCTATGAACTCTTACCAGCAAGTTGGAAGAAAGATTTTTGGTACATTTGAAGATTAGATAAAAATAGCTCGTGACTCTTACTCTTAACAAATAAGCCAGATGTTGTTGATCGGTATGAAAATCCTAAAAACGATATTCACAAAGTTTATCAAGTAGCAATTGATAAGCCATTTAGAACGAAGCATGTCAAAAAAACTCAACAATGAATCGAACTCACCGAACAAGGTGAACAACCAAAAAAATGAGACTATTTTGAACTCCTCTCTTTTGTATCAGTACACTATCAACGCGATAGATCATGAAAATTTCGACTCACTATTACCCTCAATGAGTGAAAAAAACGTCATATTAGACGTGTTCTCAAGTTTTTATGATACAAAATCTACTCACTCCATAGAATAAAAGTTTGAAAACGACTCTTATGAGATATTAAACCTGGTAAACGAAAAATGGAAAAAAAATTATATTAAAAACAGCTATAACACAACAGTGTTGTTTACTCTTGATCATTAAACAATACTTTCCACTGATATTTTTCTTGTGATCAATATTTTTCTAAATAACGTAAGATCGCATCAATTTTCTTGACGATACGTTTAGCTTGTATCAGTATATGATTATAATTTTTTTTACTAATAAGAGCTTTCTTTTGAGCAACTCAAGACCAAAATACTGTTTCCATGCAATATTTTTTGACTAATGGTAGATATTCTACTGCTCGCTCTGGTTTTTCTGGACCAAACGCAAACGCTATTTTGCCACTTATATGTAACGATGCGACATACCATCTACACGCTAACTCATCATCAGCTGGTAATCAAGCTTTTTCACATAAATCATAGACTATTTCACAAAGCTCCAAAGCAAGTGACCAACATTGTAATTCCTGATAATTGTTGAGTTGTTTCATGAAAGAACTATTTATAAAGAACTAAAGAGTAGTCTATTGAAAGTATACATTTTTGCAATATATCTTTATGATTTTAATCAAATATAATTTATTTATTTTAAATAAGATGTCAACATAATTTATTTATGAGGTTCTTTAACAAACTTAGCAAAATCATCAATTCAGTCAAATTCCATAAAGACTGATGCAAACCTAACGTACGCAATTTCATCTGTTTTTTTGAGTAATTCTAAGATATCTTCACCAATTTTTTTTGATGTTATTTCCTTCCCTGATCCTGACCATTTTGCTTCGAGCTGAGCAGTAAGATCATCGATCGTTTCCATCGAAAAGTTCTTTTTTCAGTAAGCAATAGTCAATGATTTTTTGATTTTATCTCTATCATAGAGTTCTTTGGTATGATCTCTTTTTATTACTATCAAATCAGTAACAATAATCTTTTCGATAGTCGTAAATCTATGTTCACAGTACTCACATGACCTTCTTCTTTTGATTCATTTTCATTTTTCAATAACTCTCGAATCAATTACTTTGGTTTCCATACTTCCACAAGCTGGACATTTCATATTTTTATGATTGAGGAAATAAATATCTTTTATTGTAATAGGTTATAGTTTTGTATACATTTCTCAACCAAATAGATTTGGGAGGATCACGAAAGTACAAAGCAAGATAATCTGCTGATTGTTCTATCGGTACGTTGGATTCTT
This sequence comes from candidate division SR1 bacterium, assembly GCA_007115995.1. Lineage (GTDB taxonomy): Bacteria > Patescibacteriota > Gracilibacteria > Absconditabacterales > Absconditicoccaceae > SKJI01. Next base: position 76,611 of record SKJI01000007.1, on the reverse strand, counting down.
TTTGTATATGCTTTTCTATATTTTGCATCTCACTCGTGATTGTCATTAAATAGTCCTGATTATCATCAATCGTACAATATAAGTAAAGTAATGGTTTATATGTTTCATATAGTTGCTTAAAAAGTCCATAAAAATGTTCAACATTCTTTACTGTATCGTGCCTATCAAGTAATAAAACATGTGAGCAGTAAACTTTGATCATACTTATTTCATAGGTAACATTATTCTTATAAAATTCATCTCTGTAGACTAAATAAAGCATAAATCCAAAGAGTGTTTCTCTCATATATGCAATGAATTTTAGATGGTCTGCCATTGATTGCACAGAAAATTTTGGTGTAAGACGTTCTACCATATCATGCCATACCCAAAAATCTGCAGCATATATATTTTCTTTGAGATTTCTAATATCTTGTTTGTGCATTGTATTACATGCAGCCTCATACTGATCTTTTTTAAGCCTACAAACTGACAAGACATCTTTATAGACAGACTGAAAAAATGATAGATCGTCTTGTGATACATACTCAGAGAGTCTTTGAGCACATAGATGCTTAAACTGAGTAATAAGAGATACTTCTTGGATTTCCAATCTAGTGGCACGCTTATTGATATCCTGGAATAAAAGAGCTATATCACTATTAAATGACATAGTTTTGATATAAAAAATATGTGGCACTGATGCTTTGGGAAGGTGACGTTTTATTTTTATTGTTTTCTTTATTTTTCATGATTTCAAAAGACGATACATCCATCTATAATATGGAATAATATACTGATATGAATTGATATATTTTTCAGAACCAGGTATATACCACTCATCATGTGCTTCTTCTTCAAGTCGTTTCATATAAAAAATATCTAAAAAATCATGTTTTAAAAATCTCATTGCAAAATTTTCTCATCTTCAAAGTGAGAATCATGATATAAAGGTTAAATAAAAATTCATCAATGTGTCTACTATTTTCCCCTCTTTGACTAAATTATCTGGCATTTTAATTCATTCCATAGATCATTGCATATCTATTGATGTAATAAAATCATCGATTTCTTTTGAGACTTCATATGATGCATTAAGATGAAAAAGATGATTTGTTAGTTTTTTTACTCAAATAAAATAATTTTCCTTAAAAAATCAACGTTCCAATAGTTCTGTAAAAAATAACTCAATATGCTTATCTGACTGTAAAAAAGGTAATAATTTTTCTTCTATACTATACTCTCCAAATATCTGTTCAAGTAAGATATCAGCTATCTCATGCATATAGTCTTCTAAAAGAAAATACTTAATTTGGAGCTCTTGCGGAAAAAGATGATCCATTATTTTTTCCTCAAGACTAGAAAATGATGATTTATAGACTGCACCATCAACTGCTTCAGTGATGTACTGTTGCGTATCTGGATATAACTGTTTTGACACAAGCTGATCTGCATAATACCAGTTATAAAACTTCCAATCTAACATACTATCATGAAAATACATCTCATTTATACGCTTATAATATGCATACAAAAAGAAAAAAAGATGAATTTTTTTGAGTACAGTAGACTGTAGTGCCGCTTTTTCTTTTTGTGTCACCTGTAATCAACGTTTTTTTAATAATAGTTCATAGAATGCAAAAAAAGTTTTGATAAATCGACTATACTGCCTCTTTGGAGAATAATGCTGAGGAAACACTTTCATCCTCGCAAGCATCACATAGGTAAACAAATGCACTGTAATATAGAAGCTTGTTATAAGCTTTTTATCAAATCATCTTAATGAGCTATCTAAGAGATAAAAACTAATCAATGTAGCAATTGTCGACGTATTTGTTGGACTAAAGTTTTTTCGCCCATTAAACTGCGCGACAGAAACATATGAAAATTGCCTCTCAATGTCTGACTGTACAGCGGTAGAGGTATTTTGCAATCATCACATACCATCTAAATGATCTAAGGTAATGTCATATAAGTGTATTTTATATGGTTCTATAATTCTTCTATATACAACAGAAAAAAACTGTTGTGGAGAAATTAATCATACAAACATTCCAATAGGATTCTTGGGATTTGTTTGTAATGAGTTAGGAAATAATGTAGATAGCAGTTGCTGAAATAGTTTCATTCACTGTCTTTAAGAACAATAAGGATAAAATAGCTCAATTATACATAATTATTTTAATGTCATTTTTAGTTTATTGATTTCAAACTCTAACGATGATATTTTGACTTTGACTTCTTGCATTTTTTGTTTTTTCTCTTCAACTACATGCACAGGTGCTTTATCAACAAATCATGGAGCTGTAAGTGTTGCCCTAAGCCTTTGCAGAAAAGCTTCTTCTTCTCTAATAGTATCTTGTAACTCTTTAATCAGTGTATGTGGATTTACTTCTTTGATTCATTTTACTCATAATGCTATATCCATAACCATACCAAGAGCAAATCAATCTGGTGTTGATTGATTTTCATCCAAAAATTCTATAGTATCAATATTGACGATATGTGTGATCAAGTCGATATGATGACGTACAAGTTCATGAATATCTTTATTGGATTTAATAAACACTGAAACTTTTTCGTGAGGCTTATCGATCAGTTCGTTTTTGAGTGATCTCCACTGTGAAATCAGATCCATGAGGAGTGCAATTCTATAATTTTTCTTTTCTAATTGAAATATTTCCGGCCATACTTGTTCTGCAAGAATACCTTCAAATCAAAGATGCTGCCACAGTTTTTCACTCATAAAAGGAAGACTAGGATGTAACAGTTTGTATGAAACTCAAAGTACATACATCATAACACGATCCGATACTGGTGATGGAGCGATCTTTACAATCTCAATATACCAGTCACAAAATTGATGCCACAAAAAAGTAATTACTTCTTGCAGAGCTTCTCAAAGCATAAATTTTTCTTGATATCTCGTAGTAGTTTGCACAGTTTGATGCAGCATATCAATCATCCAAATATCATACTCACTCAGAGCATCTAAATGAGCGATTATATTCTTTTCTAATCTATCAAATGAATGGTGAGACACATTTTCAACTCATCCAAAGTAATGATGTACTGCAAACCTGGATGCATTCCATAATTTATTAATAAATCTAGCGACATACTCTACTTTTTGCATTGAAAATTTTTGATCAGTTCACGGTGTATTTCATAACAATAATGAACCTCTTAATGCATCTGATCAGTATGTCTCAATTATTTGTGTTGGATCTACTCCATTTCATTTCGATTTTGACATTTTACTTCAGTCCTCTGCTCTCACTAAACCATGAAAATACACTTGATTGAATGGTAAGGTGTTTGTCATTTCAACTCACAATAACATCATTCTAATGACTCGGAAGAATATAATATCATATCATGTTTCCAACATTGTATTGGGATAATATTTCTTGAAATCATCAGATTGTTCTGGCCATCACAAACTTGTAAATGGCAACAAAGCTGATGAAAACCATGTATCCAACACATCACCATCTTGCTGAAGCGTCACTCTCTCTTCGTTGCTATAAAAGTTAAACGAGTATGCATCCATAACCGACTGAATATTCATTGATTGTTCAAGCATTTCTACAATTCACGATGCGTGATCTTCGATATTTTCTACTCATTCGCTTTGATCAAAAAACGACTCCAAGAGAGTAATTTCATTAAGTAAAATAGGGTCATCTTTGTATTTTTCTTTATAAATCGCACAATACACATCAATCACACGACCGTTTGCCTCAACAATACTTGTTTGAGTAAGTAAGTCTAGTAACGATTCCAATGAGAATGGATTCGTTAAACGACTATCAGCTATACAATTAAAAATAATCATTGATAAAATTTGATAGATTCAAGTATTATGCTGCAATACATTTGTCTCATCAAAACAAAGTTTTTCTCAATTATCAGTATATCGGACAGGTATTCTATGTCACCACCAGAGCTGTCTAGAAATGCACCATGGTCTAATATCTTCAAGCCAGTTTAGAAATGTTTTTTGGAATTTTGGTGGATGTACTGCTACTTGTTCGTTTTCAAAAGCATTATAAACAACTTCTGCAGATCTCTTTACACCCATAAACCACTGTTTTGAAAGTAATGGTTGTACGGTTACTCAAGTTCTTTCACAAACTGGTATAGTGGTTTCATAATCTTCTATCTTTTCTATATTTCAAATTTCTTGTAAATGATACACAAGATTTTCCATAAACTCATAAACATTTTTTCAGGCAAAATCTTCTCATGCCTGATCAGTATATATATTATTTTTATCAAACGCATAAATATTCATAGGAAGTTCATGTACTTTAGCGATATCATAATCGATTTCAGAATGCGTTGGAGTAATTTTGAGCGCTCACGTTCCAAATTCTATCTGTACATTTTCATCTGGAATAACTGGAATTGGTCTATTGATAATAGGAATAAGTACATTTTTACCAATGTATTTTTTGTACCTTCTGTCTTTGGGATGAACTGCTAGAGCAACATCAGCAAAAATAGTTTCTGGACGAATTGTAGCAACTGTAATTGCATCTCCTTTTCATTGTAAAAAATATCTTATAAAATACATTTTTGTTTTTATTTCTTTATTTTCAACTTCAAGATCAGATAAGACTGTTTGTGCACCAGGAGATCGATTGACCATATAGTCTCACTTATAAATTGTTCATTGATCATATAGTTTTTTGAAGGCATGTCTCACACCACGTGAAAGTGCTTCAGACATTGTAAACTGTTCTCTCTCTCGATCAATTGATGCTCACATTGATCTGATTTGTGATACGATAGTTGATCTTGTTTGTGTTACTCGTTCCCAAACTTTTGCAAGAAATTTCTCTCTGCCAAGGTCTTCTTTGTGTATACCTTGCTCTCTTAACATTTTTTCGACAACAACCTGTGTGGAGATCGATGCGTGATCAGTTCCAGGTATCCATACTGTTTCCTTTTGATTCATACGATTATATCTCACCATAACATCTTGAATAGCACACATTATACTATGTCCAAGATGTAAATTTCCCGTAACATTTGGAGGTGGTAATAATGTAACAAACCTTTCTCATCATTTCGATGCTTTAGGCTTAAATACACCATGCTGCTCTCGATATGTATATATATCTGATTCAAATGAAGGAGAGTATTTTTTAGAAAAAGTCATGAAATAAGAAAAATAATAAACTGAGTATTTATCAACAGTACTATTTTATCAATGTTTTGCAATAAATTTTTCCTTGTGTTTATTGCTTTTTTTTCAAAAAATGCTCTCACTAATCTTTTTGCGTCCAAACAATTTTCTTTTCTCACTCAATTTCTTTGAATCAGTCAACCTTGACAGATATCTTATCTCAAATAACATACAAGTCTTTCCATGATGATAAGGTGTCTGGCACCTTAACCAACGATTTATGTAATAATCACTCTACACCTTTTACAGTCACAAATAATCAATAATTATATTTTAGCTTCACATATCAGTCATATCGTTCTCATACTTTTAAATCATCTATACTAAATGTTGTACCATCTTGTTTGAGAGTTTCTTGTTGCACTTTCTCGATGACTTTTTCTGACTCTGTAAACTGCTTTTCCATTCGAGCTTGCAAGAGCGACTCAAGTTTTTCTCTTTCAGTTGCATAACGCTGTCTTGACTGTTTGAGAATTTTTTCTTTAATTTCTGGTCATGATTCAGGTAATGGTAGAGGAAATGTCCCCATAGTAAAAGGGTCAGTAGTAACTCAATCAACCATAAGCTTTACATATGCTTTAAATTTAGGCAATGAAAGTAAATCATTGGGAGAAATAAGCTCTTTGAACTGTTGAGACATAAGCATTGCATCATCATATCACAGACCAAAACTCACGATAGTCCCGACATTCCCAAAAATTGCATTTCTGACATTTTCTTGAATTTGAGAAGTATACTGATTTGCAACAATCAATGATAAACGATACTTTCTTGCTTCTGATAAGATACTTTCAAATGAGTCAGTTGCAAAGTTTTGAAACTCATCAATATACAAATAAAAATCTTTTCTCATATTATAATCTACATCAGCTCTAGACATAGCATCAATTTGGAATTTAGAGACAAGAAAAGATCACAGCATACTCGCATTATCTTCTCATATCTTTCATTTAGAAAGATTAATAAGCAATATTTTCCCTTCATCCATAATTTTTCTTAACTGCAAACTACTCTTGGGCTGAGCAAAAATATTCCTCACAACTGGAGATGATAAAAACTGTCAAATTTTGTTTGCGATCGGTCAGACTGCCTCTTGAACTTGTCTTGGTTGTCGTTTGTCATACTCATCTCTCCAAAATTTCATCACAACTGGATCAGATACGTGTGTCAATACTTCTTCTCTAAATTTTTTGTCGTTGAGCATACGCATCACATGCATCAATGTTGTATTTGGATAGTCAAGCACAGACAACATAACGTTTCTGAGGATGTACTCTAATCTTGGTCATCGACTGTGCGCAAAGAGTTTTTTGAAGATTGAAACAACAGCAGATGCTACGAGCGTTTTTTCTTCAGGAGTATTAAATTCCAAAATATTAAATCAGACAGGATATGCAGTATCACTCACATCAAAAACCACAACATCATTGATACGATGAGATGGAATATGTACTAATACATCATCAATAAGATCGCCATGAGGATCAATCACTGCTAATCAATGATTAGTCTGCATATCACTTCTCACCATATTTGAAATGAATGTAGATTTTCACATTCACGTTTTTCACACAATATATACATGTCTAAACTTATCTTCTGTTTTGATACCAAACTCAATTCATTGGTTTTTGTATTCTGTTTTTCATAAAATAGTTAGATCATCACTTGATGTATTTGATAACATTGGCAAATTAACAGGATGTTCTAACTTACGATATGGAATATAATGTAAAGTATTGTTTAAGAATGATTTAGTTGGGATATGAAAGAGATTGATAAATGCATCTAAGTTAGTACTCACCCAATGAATAGACTGTGATGGCTTTACTGTTCCTTGTTGTAAAAATTTATCAAAAACATGATTAATGTCTGTATTTACTTTATTTATATATCATTGCGGATCTAAATGTAAAAAATACTGTAAAGCAAATATTACATCTTTTCAAACTTTTTTTACATTTTCTTGTTGACTTACTTCTTCTTTATCATTTGTGTTTTTTTCACTTTTATCGTTACTAAAAAATTTCTTTCGCAACGCTAAACATTTTTGAAAAAAAGTCTTTTTTACCTTAAATTGACAACTATATAGTAACGAAAGTGTTCATTCTTGAGGAATTGATCAAAAAAGCGAAAGAACATCTTTGAATGGATCAACATATTCTCATCATTTCATAAATTCATGTGTTTCATAAAACACACTGTCATGAGAAAATTTAAGATTAGATGGGTGTTTTTTGAGTGATTTTTGTGGGTGAATTTTTATATCACTGGTAGGAAATGTTGCATAAAAAATATTTCTTATGTATTCTTGATAGCTTTCTGGCGCATACATAAAGAGTTTGATCTGCTTCGTGTTTCATTCGATTGAAAAATAGAGATGTTCCTGAAAACTAGAAAAATTTGCAAGGAATGATCACCAATGTGCTTGCCCAAACTCATTTTCTTTGTATGGGATAATTTCAAAACATATAGAATTATTCTGTGATTGCTTTGTACCAAAGATCGATGCAAGTACTCATCATAAACGCTCAGCAATTGATAATATCATCAAGCAAACTTCACTACAAATAAAAATTATTCTATTATCAGTACTCTTAGTATACTGAAAACAGTGCAAAGAGCAAAATTAGTAATCTCTTCATTCAGAGTATAATTTACAAGTGTATTTTCTAGAAAAAAATAGTTGACTACTCATTTTTTATGATAAATGCTTTACAGTCTGAACTAGTATAAATACTTACTTTCTCAGAATCAGGTGTCAAATTCTTGTAAACCTATAATTTCCTGAAAATGAGTGCTACAATTTGGCGCATTATGATCAGTTTGGAGTGATAATCGCTCTGGATGATCAACAACGAGTATAGTTTGGAATTTTTGGAACGAGTCGATCAAAAACGGAGCAGACAACACGGCAATTCATTTGATGAGCCAGAGTAATATTTCCATATCTTGACGAATCTCTTGCATCGTCTCTTCTGTAGACTCTCGTGGTTTTTTTTCTTGGATATAACTATTTCCAAACTGCACCAGCTCGTATCGATCATGGAGCAACGCAGCTATACCAATCGAGTCATCAGCTGCATCAATACGAACATACTGATTGTAGACATCGTCCAAACGATCATATCATAATAGTACTCACAATAATGGATTTGTGCATGTATATGATCCATGAGCATGAGTTGCTAATCCATGCGCAGCTGCAGCTGCACAGATTTTTTGATGCAGAAGCGTTATATTACAATAGGTGATGTCGTATTTTTTCGCTAACGTGACTACTCTACTTACGAGATTTCATCGTGTTTTCTTGAGTGATTCTTTTTGTGTAGCAAGTCTTTCAAATGAAAAATCTCCATCGTTTCCGATAGCAATATCACTAAACAAATAATAGACCAACGCATCTCTTCAGTACTCATTGACTAATGCAACTGGATCAAGACTATTTCAGAGTGATTTACTCATTTTTTGGCCGTCGATAGTGAAGAATCACGTGATAAACTGTTTGAAGGTTTCAGGACGTGGCAGTTTGTTATTTGCCATCAACATTGCTAACCGATAAATCGCATGAAAACGCGAAATATCCTTTCCAATCAGATGGAGCACTTCTCACTCTTCCCAAAAACACTCGTCTCAGTCCTGACAGACCGTCAGATAATTATAGAGTGCATCAAACCAAATATACGTGACCGAATTAGGATCAAACGGTAATGGAATACCAATCGTTCATCACTCACGTGACATTGAAAAATCATCTAATCCACGCTCAACAAACGCTTTGATCTCATTAAATCTTGTTAGTGGCGAACAAAAGTGCGGATGATCGTTGTAATATGCAAGAAGGCGCTTAGAGAAATCTGACAGCTTAAAAAACCAGTTATTCTCTTGGATACGTTGTGGTGGTGTGAGATGATCAGGGCATAGTTTGGTCGTTCATTCCTCTACAAGATCCGACTCTTTCTTGAACGCTTCACATCAGACACAATATAATCAATCATATGCTCACTGATATATATATCCAGCATCATAGGTCTGTTGCTCCATTGCTTGCACAAACTTATGATGATCTGGCTCCGTTGTTCTAATAAAATCAGTATAAGAGATACGAATAGTATCTCGAGTATGTTGATGCGTTACTGCAATACTATCCAGAAACTCATCGACCGATACTCATTGTTCTTGAGCTTTTTGGAGCATTTTCTGACCATTTTCATCAGTACCCGTAGCAAACTTGACGGTGTATCATGCTACTCTTTTTATTCTTGCATAAATATCAGCAATAAAACTTGTGTACGCATTCCCAATATGTGGCGCTGCATTTGCATAATATATTGGTGTGGTGACATAAAAACGTTTGTCTCATCAATGCACTGCTTGCTTTGTTCTCATATAAAAAACAATAAATAAATAAATTATCTCACTTCTACTTTTGGTGCAGAAAACTCAGAGATTAGAGGAATAGAAAACCTTTATCGGCTCTTCTACTATACAAAAAATGCTCCTGTGAGCAAGAGCAGAATTGGGGAAAATGTGGGGACTTGTATTTGATATACTATCTGTTATAATGTTGGGTGGTTGTAGTAGTTATGCTCATTATTTTATTTCGATGAACCACGAGAAATATATGATCGACAAAACAATACTTCAACGAGCAGAAGTATTATGGGAGTATCATCACATGCATCATCTTCTTGCTCCAGCAGATTGTATTGTAGTATTATGAAGCATTGATATAAGAACCGCAGAACGATGAGCACAGTTATTTCTTGAATGATATGCCCCTTTTATAGTATTTTCTTGATGATACTGACGTAAGAGCAAAATACTTCGAAACGAACCAGAAGCCAAAAAATATGCAACAAGAGCACGTGAACTAGGAGTACCATATGAAGCGATACTTATCGAAGATCAATCAACAAATACTGGAGAAAATATCACCTTAACAAGACAACTGCTTACTCATCATTGAGTAGATCCTCAAAAATTCATCCTCGTTCATAAACCATATATGGAGAGAAGAAGTTTTGCTACATGGAAAGCTCAACGACCAGAAAAAGAGGTTATCATATCATCACCTCGTATTGCACTATCTTCATATCCAAACGAACTTATTACGATGGACGATCTAATAAATAGTATGGTGTGAGACTTACATAGAATTGCTGTCTATCCTGATTTATGATTCCAAATCAAGCAAGATATTCCACACCATGTTTGGAATGCTTATGAAAAACTCATTGCTTGTTGATTTGATAAGCAAGTACTGTAGGGTTTTTGAAAAAGTAAGACAATGTGCTATTAGGTAATAATTATATAAAACCTTACAAATAATAGATTATAACAATCATATTCAACAATTACGTATCGCTCTATTCTCTTGATTATCTATAAAACTATATCTCCTTCAAAAAAAATTATCTTACAAATAAAAAATTATTAGCCTAATGAGATATACTTAAAGAACTGAAACTATTCATCTCTTGTCTGATCTGATTCATTATCAATTCATTCTTTATAATCATGTAAAAGTAGTTGTAATACTAAGAAATCTAAGAAATCTAAGATCTTAATATATAAGATGGATTTTGATGCATAACAATGTACTCTTCAGATAAATTACGTGGTATTTCTAAAAATACTTTAATTATTTATTATGCTTTATAAACACCTCGCCCTACCACTCTCCTATACATGTCACATTTCTTTGGGATGTTCTATCTCTTCTCCGTGATGCAAGTGTAGGAGTAGCAGCAGTATCTCTTCTATCGTAGGATGCTGTTGGAGGTAGAATCGATTGTATTGCTGCAAGAAAATGAAAGATGATTACTTCTTTTCCATCTACCATACGATATGCAACAAACGAATCACCTACTACTTTGCTTAGTTGTTCATAACACGCATCACGTTGAATCTCAAATGATTGGAGTAATGGAGAGACCTGAATAACTGGATCAATAAAACGATCCATCATCAAGGGGATAATACCATTGACAAGTCATCTCCATCACGCATGAATTATACCATACCCGACATCATCCACGAATGAAATTGCAGCACAATCTGCTGTCTTGACTCCAAGAACCCATCAACTTCCATGATACGCATACAATCAATCTGTTGCTGTGCAATCCTCTGCTCAAGAAATCACTGTCACAATCCTCGACCCATGCACCTGAGTAGGAAAAACAACAGCACGTTCTGGCTGTTGTTGTCGTTGTGTAGGGGTATAGAAAGAATGGTGTATCATAAGTTTATCCAGAATATTTTTCAATATATGATTCAATTTGTTCCAACGGTAGCGCTCAGACAAATTGATCAACTTGTTGTCAATTTTTGAAGATGGTGACTTGTGGAATACTTCTTACTGCAAAGTCCATCGCTAATGGTCCATTTGCTTCTTCATCGACGTTAACTTTTGCAACATGTACCGTAGGATGTTTTTCAGCAATTTCATGTAAAACTGGTCATAACATTCTACACGGACCACACCATTCAGCCCAAAAATCTACAAAAACTAATCAATCTTGAGATAAGAGAGCATCAAGTTGTTCTTTTCACACTATATCATGTACTGCCATTGGGGATAAGAAAAAAATAAAATATGTTAAGAGGAAACTATGAATATTCCTAGTACTCAAAGTATAATGATGTAACTATCTTTTTCAGGAGTCTAATTACTTTTACTCACAGATCAATGCATCACTGGACAGCAATTATTTCAAATTGCTCTAATTTTTTTAGTCAGATTTTGACATTCAATAAAAACTTGTTTGAATTAATCTCCAAGACTACTTCGTGTAGAGTATGTTTAACTTTTTTAAATACTGCACTAATATGAGAATAAGAAATTCTTTTTTCAAAAGTAAGTTTTGAAGGCTGTACAAGTCTTAATTGTTCCATGTCAAATTTTGTAAATAACTAAACAATAGTAATGTATGAGTTTTGAGAAATAATGCAAGAGACATAACCATAATATTTTTATAGAAACTTTCTCTTTATTTTTATAGAAAGATTATTATATTTTTTTTACTTTAATTATACTAAAATAGTTTTATATGAGAAATTCGTATCTACAACCAGTTGCAGACAAGCTCCAAAAGCGCAGCAATAAAATCATTTATATTGATGAACTCAAAGCTGTTATCAAAACGATTATGGCTGATCAGTATACAGATCAAAGAGCCTACAAACTTATCTATCATCTCAAAAACAAAGAGTATCTTATCTCTCTCAAGAAAAATATTTTTGTGGCTACTAAACCAACAATAGTCATAAGTATGGATGCATTAATCGAAGACTATTATCGAATGATTCTCCATCAGCACTGTAATGAGTCAGTTGGTAAAAATCGATATATTTGATGAGTCAAAGCAATGGAATTCCAATTAAAAAATCTCGATATCCCAGATGAAATATTAATTGTCACTGAAATGAAACAAGGAAATGAAATTATTGTATGAGATAAATCTGCTTCATTCAAAAAATATACGAGCAAAAAAGTTTCGCTCTTTCCCACTTTCAAAAAACATCTAGAAACAATCAAGTTTGGGAAATACAGTTTTAAATATGCTTGTAAAGAAATAGCTATTTTGGAAACGTTGTATAATTTTGACAAAAAAGTGAATCGTTATGAATATGAAATAGTTAAAAAAATTATCAAAAAAAATAAACAGCGAGCAGTTGAAATATTTGAAAACATTATAAAAATTGGTAAACATCATACAAGTATCAATAGACTCTATGATATAGCAAAACAAGAGAATAAAGCACTTGCAGAAAAACTCATCACAATCATCAAAAAATATAGTTTTATCTTAGATATATAACAACCCATGAAACTTCTCTTTGTTACCTGATGAGTTATCTCATGATTAGGAAAATGAATCACTGCAGCGTCAATATGAAAACTTCTCTCAGCTGCTTGATTTAAAGTTTCCACAATAAAACTTGACCCATATCTCAATATAGACGCATGAACAATGTCTCCATATGAACACTGAGAGGTATTTGTGACTGAAGATTGATGAGAAACCGACCTTGACCTATGACACTATGAAAGATTTATCAATACACCACTCAGTAAAGACAATAGTATTACAACATGAAAAATATACAAAACTGTTTTAGAGAAAGAAAGAATTGGTCATTACTTATGAAAAAATATTCAAGTTATACCTCATGTGGTTGATGAAGTCAAAGAGCAAATTTTTACCGTTGCTAGAAAATATGATATTACCATTATAGAAATTTGATGAACTATATGAGATATAGAATGACCTCATTTTATTGAAGCTGCAAGACAATTGAAAGCAACATTATGAAAAGAAAACGTGATGTATGCTCACGTTGTTCCTGTACTCTATCTTAACTACTCTTGAGAGTTTAAATCTAAACAAATTCAACACTCTTATGCAAATTTAGCAAGTATGGGTATTCATGCTGATATGCTTGTATGTAGAACAGAACATCCTCTCCCTGAATCGATCAAAGAAAAACTGAGCTTATTTTGTGATATTGATGCATCAGCAATAATAGAAAACCGTAATGTAGAATCTATCTATCAAATTCCTGCACTCTTTCAAGAACAAGGAGTAGATAGAATAATTTTAGAACATTTTGGTTTATGAGCATCTTCTGCAGATATAACCTTATGGAATCAAAAAGTTGATAGTCTTTTACATGCACCTGACAAACTCACTATCGGTATGGTCTGAAAATACGCAGAACAACAAGATTCTTATATGAGTGTTACTGAAGCGCTCAAACATGCTGGCATAGTATTTCATAAAAAAATTACTATCAAACGACTACAAGCTGATGACTTTACTCATGCTGATACACTCCAGACAATTATGGATGGTATTGACGGGTTGGTTATTCCTGGGTGATTTGGAAGTAGATGAATGGAATGAAAAATTGCAGCTGCACAGTATGCAAGAACACACAATATTCCATTTCTGTGATTGTGTCTATGATTACAAATGGCAGTTATTGAATATGCAAGGAATGTCTTGAAGATACAACATGCTCATACTGTAGAAGCAGATCAAAACTGTCAAGATCCTGTTATTAGTTATATGCCATGACAATCGGATGAGCTACTCAAATGATGAACAATGAGATTGGGAGCTTATACAACACATCTAGATACAGATTCTCGTGTTTATACATTATATTCTACCTATGGACCAGAACGTTTAAACAAAAATACGATACAAGAAAGACATAGACATAGATTTGAAGTAAATCCTGCATACTATGATCGTTTGGAACAGTGATGACTACACCTTTGTTGAAAAGATGCTACACTATGACTTGTCGAGTTTATAGAAATTACGAACCATGCATTTTATGTTGCTACGCAAGCACACCCAGAATTTACCTCATCAATAGAACATCCTCATCCTCTTTTTGTATGATTTATACATGCTGCACAAAAAAAGAATTGAGCATAATCACTCTCAAGAATTTTTCCTCGTATAATACAAATGAGTATACTAAAAGAGATATCATGAAACAATTGTTACACCAGGCATAAATCGATCAAGCACTCTTTGAGCCAATACTCATTGATGCAACCAATAATCAACATCACGTAACCCAAGAGTTGTGCCTCTAGAAAGTCATGATTTATAGCGAAGTAAGGGCATAAGTCTTACTGCATTATCTTCAAGAAGGACATACTTTCCTCTACTTGCTTCTACTGCTCTTCATCGTCTTTGAGCATAGTCCTTTTGTCATATTCAAACATATCACTGAAACAGTTCAGGATGATCAATACTATGATATCATACTCATTGTGGTATTGCAGGATGCCTTATAGCTCCTGAACGATATAATAACGCAAACTGTCTTGCAAGTATTGCCAATAGTTCTAATGTTTGATCAGTATAGTGTTCTGACCACTCTGAGACACCATGGAGATACTCATCCAAAGCAAGGGTATTGACAACAATAAATCACTCATGAAGTATTCACTGTAAATCTTGTCGTTTTGAAGACGTAATAGTTATTGATCACTGAAACCTATTTAATGCAGTTCAGTGTTCCGCTCTTGTAAAATTTTCTAATATTATCTCTCATCAGAGAGTACTGATACCAAAACTCTGCGCCCAGATCAACTCATCATCTATAATTATTTGTAATCTTTGATCTCCTGCCTTTGCTACACGTATATGAGATGGATTATGCACAAACCTCTCTCCTGCAAGCACTGTACATGTTCACGTACAGCTAAATTCCCATGTGTTGAGCGTAGCGGTTGGTTGATACAATAAAACAGAAATGGGTGATTGCATATGATGCCATAGTGCTGATAAAGGCACGGCTTGATCTTGTTTCAATGCTGAAGATACCTGCGCATTATGATCTTGTAAAAACGACTCAGTAAATTCTTGTTCCCACACTATAGCTACATCCAAAAACTGTACTGCTGGTCATTGCTGTATTCATAACGAAAGTCTTCAAGATGAACCAGCTCATACATACGGTATAGTGATGAGAATTTTTTCTCATAACAAATGACAGGAACTTATAGCTTGTGATGCAGTAAAACTTTTGCATGATACAGCATGATTGTTGAGACGATCAAACCGCAACACTCCAGTATCTCCTGATAGAATAAATGGTTCTACACGACGTACAAAATTTTCCAGCTGCAGCTCTTCAATACCATGACTATCTAATCGTTGTAAACGCTGGATAATTTCCATTCTCAATGATGGTAACTCAGCATAGACATACTGACCAGGACACACAGTGTCTCAAGCATCTCTATGCCCTATTAATGCATAATTATTGAGTACTTCAATAAACGGGTACTGGTCTGTTGCCTCAAAGTACGTGTGACGATCTCATGGATTGATTTCATATGTTACAGATAAGTATGTCAGCAGATTAACAAGTGCAGACCACATAGCTTGTGAAGGTTGTCTAAGATGATAATTTCACATCAATGATACTCATATTGTTGTTGCATTATTCCATGCAGTATGCGCTCATGCAACAGTAGGTCATCAAGCCCTTCACTCAAATGTATTGCCAAATGGATCTATAAGATAATTATATCAAATATCTCATCGGTTTCTTTGGCGAGCATGTGAGTGATAAATATCACGAATATACTGATATGTTTGTTGTGGATACTCGTATACAAATCCATCAGCCGTATGATGTAATATAATTCATGTTTTGGGGGTATACTGTAATGGCCATCTCAAACGATTTGATCACTCATGTGTTTCAATACGCGTTGGCATTATATATTGTGGGAATTGCTCTTGGAGAAATCTTGTTCTCACAATATTTTTTTCTTGATTATTGAGTGGTGCTGTTGAATCAGTTTGATCTCCTTCTTGATTAAAGCTTGTTGTCACTGTTGCTCATCTTCCATATCTCAATGATTCATCTGCTCATCGTTCTTGGCGAGTCTGTAGATTAAGAGATCAAACTACTGTAGATGCAGATACAGGAAACGAGAAAAAATATCAGCATGCAAGCTTCAAGAAAAAAAGAAAAGAAAAAAAACCTACTTGTCTAAACATAGTTCTATCATACTCAATGGAATATTGTATTCAATATGAGAATAGATATACTTACACTCTTTGATTATTAATATTTTTGTTATGAGTTGATTTATTCATTTGCATGTACACTCACATTATTCATTGCTAGAAGCAATATGATCACCAGAGTGATATCTCCAAAAGGCTGCTGATTTATGAATGCATGCATGTGCATTAAGTGATTATCATGGTCTCTACGGTGCAATAGAATTTTATCAAAAAGCAGAAAAACACTCAATCAAGCCACTCATTGGCGTAGAATTATTTTGTGTCCATGATGCACGCAATCATAACGATCATGCATGATGATATCTTGTATTGTTGGCAAAAACAACCAAATGATATCAAGACCTTCTTGAACTTATTTCATTTGCACAAATGGAATGATATTCACAGATCCCAAGAATAGATATCACAACACTCAAACAATACGGTTCAGATCTATACTGCCTTATATGAACACCTCGTAGTATGCTTGGAGAACTTATTATGCACAATGAATCTTCTGAAAAATTACATGAGACCTTACAACTCCTGAAACAAGCAACACATCCTAATCAAGTATACTGTATGATTAGTGCACACGATGAAAACAAGGATCAGTCACTCAAAACTGTTAATCAAACTATTAAACAACTTGCTCACGAGACACAAACAGCAATTGTCATTACAAGCGACGTACATTATATTCACAAAGAAGATCAAAAACCATTTGAGATAGCTCTTTCTATTAAAGACTGAAAACGTATTTATGATGAAACAAGAAGAAAAGTAGAACATTCATACCATCTTGCATCATTAGAAGAAATCACAGCAATACTCCTAAAAAATTGATACACACAATCTGAAATAGATACATATGCTAGCAATAATGGTGCCATTGCACAAACTATAGATTGCACTATTGCACTCAATCAGCTCCTCTTCCCAGCTTATGACTCTCCTCCTGCAATCAAAGAACTCTTTGCACAACACCATGATAGTCTGGTTGAAGAGTAAGAAATGTATAATCAATAACTCTCCTACGCTCTCAGTCCTGCTCGTGTACCACGTACCAAGGCAGTAAGTAAAGAGAGCATCGTTCTTGGTTGACGTCGTTTGTAGTATAGAATAAGTACAACAAACAAACAAGTCTGTAACCAAAAACCCAAACCAAAATATGCAACGCTTGCTCGTCCGTGTGCATGTTTTTTTGCAAAAATGATTCTATTTCTTGCTCTATATCGCGTTGCTTGTGGTGTATGTAAAAAACGCTTTTGGAGTGGTGATTGCCTTGTATCGTGATGAAAAATATGAATATCTCTCAGCACTATCACAGGAAATCATGCACGATACAACCCAAATGTATAGTCGACATCCTCATAACAATAAGCAAAACGACGATCAAACGATATGGTGCGAAACAGTGCTGTCGGTCCAAACAACGAATTTCACCCTATCATCTGAACAGGTGCATACTGTTGATCAGTCAGTGTATTGTACTGATATTTCGGGAATCATCGAAAAAACGAACTGATTCATTGCGATTGTAGTGTCTGTGTTTGAGCATAATAGATACTTGGTGAGAGAATACATGGACGTTGATACTGATCTGCAATATCCTGATATGTATGTTGCATTATACGCAAAAAGTTTGGAGCAAAACTATTGTCGCTATCAATAAAAAATACCCATGGGCTCATTGCGCATTCCAACAAAAATTGTCTATCATATCCGTGATAGTTTCACTGCTCATGATCGCTGGTAAAAGACGATACAATGACAAGCGATTGATGCAATGATGGATCTAGCCATGCACGCATCGTCTTTTCATAATGCTGATGATCCTCATATGATTTGACTGCATACAATAACACTACGATTCTCTGCGGAAAAACATCTTGATCTGATAACGCTTGGAATAGTGGTTTAATCACTGGTATATCATTTCCAACTGCTGTGAGAATATCTACAGGCAACACGGTTTCTTGCATATGAGCAAGGAGTGAAAAAGCTAAAAACGTTACACGCAAATAAGGAGTCATGCAATAAACCTACGATAAAGTATTTATTGATATGTCTCATCTCACATGATTTGTTCTAATATACTCTACTTATATCCTATTTCCAGTAGAAATAGTATTCACTACAAGAGTTTCCACTACTATATATTTATGCATCAAGTGATTCTATATTATCTAACCTTCAATAACGATCATAACCAGGAATTTCACCTTTTAGATTGCTTAATGCCCATTGAACATCTGCTATAGTAGCTTCTATCATTTCTTGTTCTGGTGTTTCCCTTTCACTTCATTGTTCTGGTGTTTCTCTTTCACTTCATTGTTCTGGTGTTTCTCTTTCACTATAGAGATCTGGATTTCTTGGTTCTCAATCATCTAAATAATTTCATAATGTATTGATTGACATAATACTATTGATAAATAATAAAAAGAACTTTTTTTATTATTCTGATTGATTCTCATCTCAATCAGACTCTGATTCTGTGTCTCATGCAGTATCACTTTCAAGCTGTAAGTCATCTACTCAGGGAATTTCATGATTATCACCAAGTATTCACAACCTGGCTGCAATTTCTGCATCGACAAACTCTCTCTTACGTCCGTATTTCTTTTCTGAGTATTGTTTTAGAATCTCTGCAACTCTTTCATTTTTATAATCCTGCGTCCATAATGCATTGAGACTAAATACTCTTGAGGTAGTATTGTTGATATTCAGTTTTATATATGCTTTGTAGTTTGCAATTCACAAAATATCTTGCGCACTCAACACAGGAGCATATTCCTTTTCCAAAAACTCTGCATCTGGGGCACCGACTTTAAATGATTGCATCGTTCAAACGTTACCAAATACCGCATCCTTCACTTTACTCTTTCACTCTCAGATATTGTTTCATGCTGATCAATCAAGCTGTGCAATATACTGATGTGCCATAATCAAACAAAGCTTATACTTTCTTGCTTCAGATAAAATATCTGCAAACGTATCAGTTACAAAGTTTTGGAACTCATCCACATATAAGTAAAAGAATCTACGATCTTTTTCTGCCATATCTGCTCTTCCCATAGCAGCATTATACACTTTGGACACGATAATCATTCATAACAACTGTGCATTCAGCTCTCAAATCATACCTTTACTTAAGTTAATCAATAAGATTTTTCAGTTATCCATTACATCCCTAAAATTGAATGCTGATTCAGTTTGTCCGATAATGTTTCTAATCAGTCAGTTTGTGGTAAACGAGACAAATTTCGAAGTAAAATATGGAATAATTTCTTGTTTCTCACGATCACCCATTGCGTTATATGTTTTGTCCCAAAAGTTTCTGACCACTGGATTTTTTACTTTTGCAATTTTGTACTCTCTATATCACTCATCAGTAAACAACCTTGGCACATCGATCAGTGTCGCTCTATCTTCCATATCCTCCAACAACGTCAAACTTCCATACTTAAAATATTCTTGGATACGCGGACCAAAAATCTCTGGACCAAACATCTTGATGAAAATTTCAACAGCATCGTTGACGACTCTATCTGCCTCATTAAACGATTTTACTTGATACAGATTGAGTCACATTGGACGCTCAGCATTTCCTGCATCGAAATATATCACATCCTTTGCTCTATGTTTTGGTACATACTCCAAAATTCCCTCTACCAAATCACCATGCGGATCAACAACGCAGACTCATGCATTTGCCCAGATATCCTGTCTTGCAAGCGCAGCGATAAAGACCGATTTTCACGTACCCGATTTTCAAATAATATAGTGATGTCTCGTTCTATCTTTTTGCTTCATATAGACCGGAGAAAACTTATTCCTATACACGTTCAATCATAACAAGATTCAATCATTGTAGATCTTGAGTGCTGCTTTTTTTGTTGTTGTTTTGCGTATCACATAAAGCGAGTCATCCTCCTCACGCAACTCTTCTCACTCTTGTAAGACGTACGATGCATCGACTGGAATTTTCTCTTCGTGTATTTCCTCTTTGATTCACACTGCTGGATGAATTTTGTCAGATAAAATCTTGGAAATATTTCATCATTTGTACGATTCAGCAATAATTCATGTCATAAAGAAATCAGGATTTTCTTCTTTGAGCAGCGGTAAGTTATCAGGTGGTGCTAGCATTTTGTAATCCATCCAAGAAATTGCCGGTGAACGATTGTACATCCCATCAGGGAGATGGAATAATGATGCAAGTTCACTCACAGAAAAAACGTTTTTCTTATAAAAAAATCACGGAATCAAAAACGTAATACTTGCTCTCCATAATGGTTTCACAATCACGCCAAAAATATCAGACAGCACTTCTGGCTGATCTAATGCATTATTGTACTCATCACTATACACAGTAAACGCACTGACCAAATTATAAATATTTTCTCTTGCTTTTTTTGGTTGTGGCGAACTCGATAAAAGCATCAGTCATGAATAAAATGCTTTCTTACCAGCTTCTTCTGCCATATTATTGAGTGCTTCTTCTTCTGCCTTGACCATACGAATCATAGGATCTCAACGTGTCTTGTCACCAGTAAATCTTTGTACCAACTCCTCACTTGGTCATCTTGTGAGAAATTTCAATAAGTTCCAAGGTAGCAAATACTGAAAAAATCTTGTTCATTTTGTTACAGAATCATCCTTTCTATACAGTGCATCTGCAAATTTTTGTGCTCTTTGATTAAAAGCTCATCTTTCAGGTCTTACCGTTAACATCATTGTAAAGGTGTCAGATTGAGGAATTTTGGCCATCGAATCGATAATATTATTAATCGGGTCATCTTCCATTTGTCTAAACATTCTAATTGGATAGACTCACTCTTTTATTGGTTGAAGTGGCATGAGATCGCTATATTGATGAGAGAAGAAATGAGGTTTTTCAATCGTTTGTAATGAAGAATCTGAATACTGCGCTGCTATCGCTGATTCTACAATTTTTCTATATTCTGGATATGTCCCGATGATAAACTCTATTTTTCATTTTTCATAGTGTAACAAAAAAGTAATTTTGGGCTTTTTAAATAATCTCCTCAAAATACCATCAACAACACTCAATTCTCATAATTTATGAACATTTGCATAGACTTGAGCCATTCTGGAAATCTTTTCTTTCATATCTTTTGCAAGTTCTCTTTGGACTTCACGATCAAGTTTCGAGTCTCATCTAGGTTGGATTACTTTGAAGTATTCAATTCTCTTTGCATTAAAGACATCATACATCAAAACCAAAAAGTATTTGATAGCTTTAAATAATGAAATAGTAATAATCGCTCAGAGAATAAACCATAAGGCAAAAGAAAAAAATGATCACATATTATCTCACAGTCAATCCCAAAAATCATTAAATGATCATGACGATTCTTGTAGTATTACAGTCCCTTCTTCACCCTCAACTGAGTGCTCATCAGCAGCTCCATGTTCTCATGACCCATGCTCTCATAGATGATTTGTTGCCACAAATTGAAAATCTCAAGGATTTAACAAAAACGTTCTAATCGCAACAGTCGATCAAAAATCATGCAAACAAAACTCCTTATAGTCTCACCATGCTTGTTGTGTAAAACGAGAAAAACTATTGATCAATCAAGGATATTGCTGATGAAGTAGTCATATTTGATTTTTGCATCGTATCGTATCAACCATGTGATGTCTTGAGTAAAAGAACAACTTATCTATAGTATACACGTCAATACTTTATTTGTCAAAATACTCACTACAAAATGCATACAATACACAATCTTACAAATTTTTTAGAAGACACATGAGTGTTTTGTTCACTCCTCCAGCAAGAAACGATAATTATCTATCCAACTGATACAGTCTATGGTATCTGATCAATTATCACGAAACAGACTGCACAGCGTATAGCTACCATAAAACAACGTCCTGCATCAAAACGTTTTTCTATCCTTGTACCATCATTTGAACGAATCGATGAACACACATCGCTCTCAACCAGATCCGAACAACTCTGGTCAGACTATAGTCAGACATATAATACCAACACACTGACTCTTCTCCTACCAGTAAAAAAAACGTCCTCATTCCCATGGGACGCTATCTCTGACAGTCCAGTCATTTGATGCAGACATCTTGGTGATCATCCAATACAAGCACTTGTTACTGCACTCTGAGCACCAATCATCACCACCTCATGTAACATCTCATGACAACAACCTATTACCACAGCACACCAAGCAGTTGAACAGTTTGGTGATCTCGATCTTGTCATTATCGACTGATGACCATGTCTCTGATCTCCTTCAACGATTATAGAGTATCGCACGTGAGCGAGAGTGAGGTAGAGAACATTATACAGCACTACTAATCTGCTGTTTATAGCTATCTATCCATACTTGTAGCGCAGTATTTCTTTCGATACTCGTATCAATACAATCGAGAGCATTATCAGATGCTACTCTAGAAAAGTATGTACTTAACTCAATAAATAATCAAATAAGCTGCTGTAATTCTTGATCATTACAATCATTTGTCCAGTTATCACTATCATATTTTCTGGTCAATGTAAATTTTTCTTCTCAAGATATCTGCGGATATCATACCACTACAAGAGTATGAGAATGACGAAAATCTCTAACTATCTGCTCTACATCAATATGAAATCATTCAATCACATATCATCAATACGATGCTTGTTCATCAAGCTCTTTAATAAAATTACACAAAAATGGATATAACCTCGAAGCAACAGATTTCCATGTGTCGAGAGAAACAACGCTATCGTGTTGTATACCAAGTTCTTGAAAAGCATGCTGAAAAGCCGTTACAAATCAATCAACCGGTATATGAGAAAGTCACAACTGCTCAGCAAGCATACGCGATAGTGTTGATTTTCATGCAAGTGGTGGTCCACAGACTATTATCTTATCAATGCTCATCGGGGATACAAAGAGGTACACTACAGTAAAAAATCACTAGTAATTTCAATATGCTGATTTGTAGCATCAAGAAAAACTTGAGATCCAATCGGGAGAAAACAATTTGGCGAATGATGACCAAAATCGTCTGTTTTGAGAATCGGAAAAGAATATTCACGAGTTTTTGCAACAACTATCTCTTCAAATTCGTGCGTGATAGCATTTTCCTTTCTTCGATATGGATCTTGAAATCAGTAAATATATCCTATCACTAATCAGGTAATCTGCTCAAATACTCCTATTTCTTTGAGTTGCTGAAGCTGGTACAGTGTTGTTTTGATGTTTACAGAATATCACTCTAAACAGAGAACTGTATTCTCAAACGTAGGCCAGTATTGTGTTCATGCAAGTTTCAACAGAGTAGACAGATTACATCAAAGTAACGTCCCACGAGCAGTTCATGGTCTTATTGTTGCTCTTAATGATGCAGCAGGAATCTGATGAGATTTTTGGAACATTCTCGCTTGAAACTGCTCCCACGTATAGGGGATATCCAAATCAATTCCTCTTCATGACCTTGGATCAGATCAATGAAATGTTACAAGTCACGTCTTTGTATAGATTGCACAATGAAGGAGATCAATATCACTCATACCTAAAAAAACCTTGGGATGACGTTTGATATTCTCATAGTCTATCAATGAAACAATCTCTATAGCAGTACTTCATCACTGCGAACAATACATCGCATTGATAGTTGGATCAGCAAAAAAATTATTAATATCATCTGCTCTTTGCTGTGGTGTTCATGCAGAGGCTCCATACTCGTCAGTAGCAAAACAATGTTCACTATATACCACATGCAATCATAGTGTGGCAAACTTTTCTGCAGCGAGATGTAAATAGTGTTTTTTTTGTTCTGTTACAGGATATGATGGAGAGACTATTCCAATCGTATCTCACGGTTTAAGCACTTGTGCAAGCATGAGTAGTTATCATTATAAAGCCGTTGTTACTACAATATTGTCGCCATCTACGTATGCAAGTCCACGACCAACAGCAAATGATTGGGTGTTATGTTCTGATCATGTTGGTAGCGTTGCTTCTACATTTCAGGGAAGTATCACTGTTGCCAATGGATGATGATCCGGCAAAATAACTATTTGTCACGAATCTGTTGGTAATGATACTTTGGTAACCTCTCATGAAAAGACGAGACTATCAGGTGCAGTAATTTTTAGATGCATGGATATAATGCTACAGTATAAACTCACTGCAGTGTATTGATTTTGGTGTGAATAACAAGATATAGTCAATTATTTAATATTCAGATAAGATTTCATCACATTCAATAGCAACAAGCAAATCATGTCTTGCTACTTCTTTAATTTGTTGCTTCTTAATTAATCAGAACTCTAAAGCGTCATCTATTAAAGATTCAATCTTATCGATTTTTCAATTATCTAAAACTATCTCATCCTTACATATCTGTAAAAGTATGTCAAATACTGCTTGACGGTTTATATCATATATTCAGTCTTCTTTTGCATTTTTACTTAAAATATCATTGAAAATATTAATATTATGAACAAATTTTTCATGAAAGAGAACAAAATCACTTATACAACACTGAAAATATTTTATGTCATATCGTAGATTTTTATTCTCATATTCTTTTTTATCAAAAAGGTCTACAATATTGCATTGCATTGTATTCATTTTTTGATACCAAGGCAAGCATAAGTACTTGTCTTTTCAAAAAACTTCTCACAGTAACTCTATTGTGTCTCAAAACTCTTGTACAACGTTTTCTTTATTTCGTTTTAAATCATCCCAAAAACTCTCCATATTTTTTATTAGTACTATGTAAATATGTTTTATTAAAGCTTATATATTCTAATCTTATGGAAGGTATGAAAAAAGGATAAAATTTAATGAAATAAAATTTTTCCTACATGAAAACCTTCCTCAAGGAACCTCTATATTACATACAATCCTATAAATAGAATGATACATAATTATTGTATATAGTCGTTTTAAAAGTAATTTTTCAGAGATGCCTTATACTTTCTGTCAATCATAGATATTTTCAATATGTCATTGCATAGTTTACATATCAACTCACTGCATCATATTATATACCTCTACTCTAAGATTTTGTAACGATTTTTTTTGTTCAGGACTCAAGTCCTTATGTGAATTTAGTCTTACTTGGACAAGGGATTCTTGAATACTCAATTCTTCCATAACATTTTCTAATTGTTCACGAATCAAATAAAAATCAAGAGATAATTCGCACACATGGGATGTAACAGGTCAATCTTTTAAATCTTTTATCTTTTTTGATAAGATTTGGTTGATTGCTTTAAGAAGTTGATAACCTAAAATTTTATCAAGGTTATTTTTTCAAACGTTTTCAAGCAAATTATTTTTAATATCCTCAATAATCACTGTATTTTTTTAATACAATCAGGATTAAAGTCTCACTCTTGCAAATGAACATCTTGAAGTAAGAATGCATATGTACTATCAAATTTATCCATATTCATAACTCATTACTTAACAATATAAAAGAAAAATTGTAGGTAGTATTTTTTACAGAGAAAGAAAAGCACAATATTCTCTCTGCACGGTATTATATGCTTGATACAAAAACGTTCCGATATCTATCTACTTAATTGTTCAATAATTTTTTTCTCAAAAATGCTGGTGTTTCAAAATCTCTTTCTTCTTTGACTGGTTCAGGTTGTGTAGCTTCTGATGCTGATGTAACACCTTCTTCTGCCATTGCTTTTTTAATAAAACTTCATCATGTCGTATTGCTTGAACTCGTCCTAGATGTTCATAATCTTGATAACGCTCATGATCTTGATCAGACGTTTTTGATCATTGATTCTTGTTCAGACTCAGGGAATCATGTTGCAATAATAGATACTTTTACTTCTCACTCATAACTTTCATCAAATGTCATTCACCATACTATCATAGCTTCAGGATCAGCAATTTCTTCAACTACTCTTGCAGCTTCCTGCACTTCCATAGGTGTCAAGTCATCTCCTCATGTTACCGCAAAAATAATATTCTTAGCTCCTTCTAGACTTGCTTCAAGTAGTGGATTATCGATTGCACGTCTTGCTGCATCAATTGCTCTATCTTCTCATTCTCCATATCCAATTCCAAGTAAGGCAGTACCAGAATTTTTCATAATCATATTGATATCTGCAAAGTCGATATTAATATCTCATGGTTTTGTTATCAAATCAGCAATTCATTGCACTCACAAGAATAAAATTTTATCAATCATAGAGAATGCTTGCTTGAAGGTTGTTTTTTTGTCGATAATATTGAAAATTTTGTCATTTGGTATCACAATCAGTGTATCGACTGCTGCTTTCATTTTAGCCAATCATTCCAGTGCAAACTCAAATCTTCTCTTTCATTCAAATGAAAATGGCTTGGTGACTACTCATACGGTCAAAATTCACATTTCTCTAGCAATTTCTGCAATCACTGGTCATGCTCCTGTTCAACTTCATCATCACATTCCTGCTGTAATAAATGCCATATCAGCATCAGCCAAGAACGCTTTGATATCTTCTACACTTTCCTCTGCTGCTTTTTTACCAATTTCTGGATTA
Source organism: candidate division SR1 bacterium (assembly GCA_007115995.1). GTDB lineage: Bacteria > Patescibacteriota > Gracilibacteria > Absconditabacterales > Absconditicoccaceae > SKJI01. The sequence continues at coordinate 49,349 of SKJI01000007.1, read as the reverse complement.
GCTCAAGCTCATAATCATTTAGTGAGGTTAAGTCCAATATTAACAGTTTTATGTGCAAGTGAACCAGCTAACGCTTGTGCATCAGTATTGACGGCAATAAACTCTACATTATCAAGTCACTCTTTGACCATTCTGTTGATAGTGTTTCATCACGCTCATCAGATTCAAATTACTTTTACTTTTGCACCAGGTGTCATTACTGGGTTAAATTCTTCTACAATCATTATACAAATTAATTAAGAATAAAGAATATACTCTATTATAAGAGAATAGTTTACTATTAGAATAACTGCTTAAAAAAGTCTTTTACTTTTGAGACAAGACCAAAGTTCAGATTAAATGAGAATCATTTAGAACGTCACATATCATATTTTTGGAACCACGTATAGTTTCATAACAATGAAATGAAATGTTGGTTGTGTGATAAATCTCAGAGATCTAGATTTCTTTCTTCTCAAACAAAACTTGCTAACTTAAAGACATCTTTTGCTAGCCAAAGAAGATTTTCTACTTTTGATGCACCACCAATAAGTAACACTCATCATGGTAATCTTCAATCTTTTCAACGTTTAATCAGATCTTGCTGTATGAGCTCAAAAATTTCTTCATATCTTGCTATCATAATATCTGACAAAAATCTAATATCAATAGCTTCATCTTCAATCGTTCTATTATCACTCAATATGATTCATTTTTCTCTTTTGACTGTTTCAGCTTCTTTGATATCTACTTGCAAACCGATTGAAATATCTTTTGTTACTTCTTCTCATCAAACTGGGATCGTTCCATAAAACAATGGATATCATTCTTCATAAATCACATAAGAAGTTTGATTTGCTCCGATATCTATCAACACAGATCCAAGATCTTTAAGATCAAAGTCTAAAACACCTTCTGCTGCACCTAGAATATTTGGGACAATATCAGTTACTTGCAAATCTAATCTCGCAAACACATCCAAGATATTATTATAAAAATTCTTTGGTATCATAAATACGTCAGCTATAAGTTCAAGTTTCTTAGCTTCCATACCGATTGGATCTTTTGATTTCGTTTCTTCGTCTATCAACCACACGACTGGAATGATCTTAATAACTTCATAGTTTGGTCTATAAGCTGACTCAGCAACTACATCAGAAAGGTGAGCAATATCATCATGACCAATTTCCATACTCAATACTCTTTTTTGTTCTGCAACTCTTTTGATATCTGTTTCTGGATGTGACACACCAAGCACTACTTCTTCAATAAAATCTCATCAAAGTTTTTTTGCAAATGATTGTAAGAGTTCATTGATACACATTGCAAAGTCTTCAACATCAAGAATTTTTCACTTGCGCATTCCTCTTGTCTTGACCATTTCTTTTGCAAGAACAACAACACGGTTATTTTCTAAACCAAAAACTACTCATTTGACATATCCATTTCATATGTCAAGTACGGTACGGAGTGAATTCATAAAGCATATTTGTTAGCGTATAAATCTATCATATTCATTACACTGATCGACATATAAAACTCAAATGTTTACTTGTCATTGCATTGAATATGTTTGTTGCCTTATGTATATACTTTTGTCCTCTATGCTCAAATGATTTTTGGACTATACTGATAACCAATAGTTATCTAGTATAAATAAATTAATGTCAATATTTTATATATGTCTTTATAAATAAAGGAAATAACGTTTATTGCGTCTCATGCACTCACTCGCATTGTTCATTATGAGTATTTTTTTTCATTGTTTTTTGTGCTAATTTTCGTTTTAAGGCATAAAGTTTTCTTTTGTCGTAATGGAATTTGAGCATTTTATCTGAAATAATACAATCTTTTCATACTGCTCCGAGTCTTTTGCGCTTCCAGAGTAAGATTGGATACCAACAGACCTTGATTAGTCGTTCAATCAGATCACCTGCAAAGCCACTCCATAGTTTCTCAAAGGTACGTCTTATCGATGAGCAACCAACTACCGGATCGATTCACAGATCGATCACCTGCTCAAGCGGGTGGTTTGGAAGATAAAAACGAATTCGACTATTTTCTTTGTAGATATTGAGCGGATAGTCTTCAAACTCTTGATAAATAGGAACTAAATGCGCTATCCAATAGACCAAATACGGATCATATGGATTGAGTTTTAATTCTTGTAAATTGACCGCGTCACGTGCTACAGTGAAACTCAAACAAAATTTCATTGTAAAGTTTTTTTTTGTTCTTTTGAGACGCAATAAAGCATAAATTATTACACTACACAATCTTCACCATCGTAGTCTCTTAACGTTTGTCACTATAAATAAATCAATATCAGATCAGGGCTTCAATGCATTGAATGTCATACTATTTGCAACATAGACTGCCTCGATAAACGGTATGTGTTTCCAAAGATGCTTCCATTTATTGATCCATGCAACATACTCATCGAATTGTTCATCTACATGTGATCGTGTAGGGAGCTGCACATATCAGAGTCACCATGGTTCACTTCCAACACGATACGCAAAAAACTCTTTTTGACGAGGTAGTGGATAATCCATAATATCGTAAAAAAGATAGGTTTTTTCGTCGTTATGTTGTACTCATACAGATGTCGTAGGAATAGTCATTATTTCATTAATGGTCTTACCACATAGGTAAATTGCGTATCATCTTTATCTTTGAAAATTACAGGTTTTTCTGCATTGATCAGTGCCATCTGCACATCAATACCTTCTATATTCTTGAGAAAGTCCGCAATATACTTTCCATTCATACCAAATGAGGCCATTTCATTATCAATAAGTGCCGCACACGATGTCTTTCACTCACCCATATCTGTTTCACCAGACGTAAAAATTAGTTGGTTATCTCATCACTGTACTGCAATATAATTATTGATATCTCTCGTCAATATAGCTATCTTTCTAATTGCTTTTTCAAGCTGTGTTTTATCAAGTAATACTGTTGTATTGAATGTAGTTGGCATAATATTCTCATTCTCATAATCTGGGAATGTTCCTTGAATAAGCAAAGACATACATGATACTTGCATATCACCATAACTAAAACCAAAACGGACCATATTATCTGACAAGGTGATTTGCATAGTTTCAACTTCTTTTTCAAGCATATACTGAGCAACTTTATTGATATCAGCTATATGTACTTTGGGAACAATACATGAAAAATCTTGCTCTGACTGACCATCAAATACTGTTTTATACTCAGCTAATCTAAACGAGTCTGTACCCACAAACACCATATGTTTTGTTCCTTCATATTCTTTTGTTCTCATAAAGACGCCAGTAAGAACAGGAGAAAAGTTTTTTTCAGTTACTGCAAATTCGACCTTATTTATTCATGTAGTAAACGATTGCGTAGAAAGTGTTAGCGTATTCTCTGATTGAATAGTTGGCACTGCAACATACTCACTCGCTGCAATTCATTTTATTTTAAACTTATCACTACTAGCATGAATATCCAATATATCTTTGGTTGTATCTACATGTAACAGTACTGTCTCATCATCAATAGACCTAATAATATCATAGAAGGTTTTTGCATTAACTGTTACAGCACCTTCGTTTTCAATTTCAGCTGGTATTTCAATTTCTATATACTTTTCCATATCTGTTGCTCTCAATAACAAGGTATCGATATTTCACTTAATGTAAATATTTTCCAAAATTGGTAAGGTAGCATGCTTAGAAACGAATCTTGCAGTAAGATCCAAGAGTTCTTGCAATACTTTTACTGATAGTGATACTTTCATCTGCAATAACAACTAAAGAATAAAACTACGTGCATAATATCATTATTTTTTGTAAAAGCAAGAATTATTGACATAAAACTAGAAAGAAGAAAAATTGTTACAAAGATTGTTTGCTACAGCATCTCTTTATACAAGAATATTGTAATATAATCGGTGCATTTCATTACCTTAAAATGATTTTTTAGTAAGAGACTTGGCATTTTTTCAAAAAAATGATGTATATTTGATATTGCATCACTCAAAAAAAATCATACATATAAAGAATATTCTCATAACAAAAGAATATTCTCTATCGCAGACTAAGCATACTCTCTACATACTACTCTTCTACGGTTCATTATTAGTATATTATATAGTCTTTATATCACTCCTCTTCTCAATGAATCGAGTTCTCTCAACAGCAATGCAAATCGAACAAAGTAAAGTATATAAATCATTCTTTGCAAACCATAATCTTGTTCTTTCTTTTGCTCTAACACATAGTCATTTTTTGGAATATCATCAAACAACACATCCATGTAACGGAACTACTACATATGTTTCACTCAGCGCTCCACCTATCAAAAAAGTATATGTATGAGTGGCATCATTTGAAAAAATTCGTCAAATGGACAGTATAGATAATATGATTATCCAATATTTTCTTTGGAATAACTGATATCTCAAAAAAACATTTGCTTCTGCACTATGAGCAACGCAACAAGTAACTCATGCTGATATTTCACTTTTTATTGAGTGAGACTATTACTTATCAAGTACATATAGTAACTTGATTTTAGAGTATATTTACCGAGTCATCAAACATAATCATAATATTAGTAAAACACTGCCTTTGGAATTAGATAGTATTCTCACCCATTCATTTCTTACTTACCTCTCCAGAAATCATCCAGAGTTACTCAGTAAAGTACACTCAATCTTGAAACATCATGATACACTCTTGAGTGCATACAATACCACATCAACAACAATAGAACGCCTCAAACGACCATCGTGATTATGATATATTGTAACATCTAATCCTTATTGAACATGAAGCCAGCCATATGCATCAACACAACTCATTGATAGTATTACTGCATGAGTCTATGAACTTATTCAGTGATCAAAAAAGTATCAGAACAATATTCTCAAAGAAAAAATGCAGCACATCCGCCATCAAATCATAACACAGCTTGATAAAACACCTGAGCTCATTTCACTGATCTATAATCGAGAAAAACATCTAGAAACTCATCTCTCAAACGATACATATGTAATTATTATACCAAATTGAAACTATCTTTATTGGTACTGTCTTGCGAATGATCAAGAAATGCTTCAAACCAAAATGCATGCAATAAAAATGTATATACAATCACACTGAACACAACTGAGTATCATACATAATAGTATCACACAAGGAACTTGATCACCATGAATAGAATGCCTCCAACGAATCAGTCAATGAGTAATCCATCAATACTCACCAGTACAAACAATACTCAAAACAACTCATAAACAGATTGTATACCTAGATCCAGAAGAGTTAAATTCCAAACAATGAATTATCCTTAATGCAACGACCAATAAAGTCACGATACACTGAAATAAATTTACATCTGATGATCTGCCGAGTCAAAAATCAGTTGTTGAAATTTTTGGCGCACTTATTCTCAATTACTGAGAACAGCTCCATAATTCTCAACTTCCAGTATCAAGCTATTCAAAGAACAAAAATAATCTTGTATGAAAAGTTATCGCACCATTTCAGAAAGTTGTTTCTAAAATATTATGAAAAAAAATACATATAGAAACTGTATGATGATTATATGATTTCTCAGTCATGCTTCCAAAGCAACATCTTTCGATTATTTTTATTCAAAATAACGATACCAATACATGAGTATAACGCTAATTCATAAAAACAATAATGATACTGAAGTTTTCTTCAACGAGCTCGTCTTGCTGTACAAAACCATTACTGAACAATGTACATCTTGAATCATTAATGATGAACATGAAAAATTATTCTATACTATGAGATTATTTCTCAGCTCTATCGATAACTATGCAATTATTGATGCAATTAAACAAACACATTTTTTCAAAATAATTAAACAAGAAATAATGACACTCAATCAACAATATTTTGCATATATTCAAGTTAATAAATGATATATAATGATACAAAACACAGCGCCAATAACACTATGATCAGAAATAATTGATCTACAACAATCTAAGCAGAATGAACTTTCTTGACTAGATCTCAGCAACACAACATGAGTATGCATCCAATGATGAGTATTGTTGGAGACAGCAAATATACTCCATAATCTTTATGAAAATATTTCTATTACGTGTATAGAAAAAAACTATGAAACTATGCTCCTTGCACAACTCCTCTTAAGTAAATCTGATAAAAGCAATAACACATCAATAATTTACACTACTACTGACATGTATGATTTTAGTGAAATTGATCGAGTCTATATTCCAAATCTCACAGAAAACAAAACAGAAATTATACAACAAATCCAAAAGACTGCAAAATCTTCCGTAAAAATCTTTGTGCAATTTGCAAAATGATTATCTGTGCTACTCTACGAAAACTATGATTTCAACAAACTATCACGCTGTAATATCGATGCAATAAAAAATTGCGAAAGAAAAGCATCAAAAAGAGAATTACATACGTTGACGATACATTAGAAAAACTATCCTACTGATCATTCCATTTCCATCTCAATCAGACGATTAAGTTCTCATGCGTATTCTAGGGGTAGTTTTTTGACGACATCTGAGATAAAGCCATTGACGACCATAGTCATTGCTTTTTCTTCACTCAAGCCACGAGACATAAGGTAAAAGAGCATTGTGTCGTCTACCTTTCATGCACTTGCTTCGTGAGCGACTGTTGAGGAGTCATTCCCGACGTGAATATGAGGTATCGTTGTACTGATAGATTGATCATCCATCAGTAATGCGTCACATTCAGTTCAGTTGATTGCTCACTGCGCTGATTTTTTAATATCGACAATTCCTCTGTATGTTGCAATTCATCAATCTTTTGAGATCGATTTAGAAACGATGGTCGATGCTGTATCTTTTCAAATATGAATAACTTTGGATCCTGTATCTTGGTTTTGTCATTTCGCTGCCACAGCAACACCAAGCTGATCTGAGCGAGATCTGTCTCATTTCAAAATACTACATGGATATAACATCGTAACGCCAGATCCTAGATTTCAGTTGACTCGTTCGAGGAATCCATCGTCTTCTACGATACCACGTTTTGTATTGAGATTGTAGGTGTTGATCGACCAATTTTCTACCGATGAGTAACGCATTTTCGCTCTCTTTCAGACATATACTTCCACACCTCATGCATGCAATGATCTAGTGTTAAATTTAGGTGCGCTACATCATTCTATATAATCACACTGCGCATCATCATCCACAATAATCAACGTATGTTCAAACTGTCCACCACTCAACGAGTTCATACGAAAATATGCTTGCAACGGTTCGTTGACCTGTACTCATTGGGGGACATAAATAAACGTCCCTCCACTCCATACTGCTCCATGCAATGCCATAAATTTATGATCGTTGGCTGGAATCAGCTTCATAAAGTATTTTTTGACCAACTCCTCGTGGTGAATCAACGCTTCTGACATATCCTCAAAAATAACTCACTGCTCTGCTCGCTTCTCTTTGATCTTGTGATAGACAACCTCAGAGTCCATCTGTCATCATGCTCATGCAAGATAACGCTGTTCAGCTTCTGGAATTCATAATCTCGCAAATTTCTCCTTAATGAGCGGATCGACCTTGTCCCAATCTTGCTGGATCTCAGACTGCTCTGGTGATGCATAATAGACTAACTCATCAAAGTTGATACTTGATAAATCTGGTCACCATGATGGCATAGGCATAGAAAGAAATAACTCCAATGAACGTAACCTATGTTCCAACATTCGTTGTGGCTCGTTGAGGTGTGCAGAGATAGCTCTCACTGTTTCTTCATTGAGTCCGCTGATCTGATGACTGTACCTAAAATCATCTGCACTATCAAGTGCCTTACGCAATGCGATATCTTCTTGTGTTTGATGCGTCATATCCAATATGATAACCTATAAAAGTGGGACTATTGTACTGGTTCATAGAGTATTTTCAAGCTGGGGTTTAAGACAACGAATAGGGAGCTGTAAAATAAAGGAAGGTCTGAAAAAGGAAGAAAATTTTATGAAATGAAATTTTTCCCGCATGAGGACCTTCCTCAAGGAACCTCTCTTTTACATATAATCGAGTAAATACTGCGATACTTAATTATTGTATATAATCGTTTAAAAAGTAATTTTTCAGAGGTTCCTAAAGTCTAAAAATAGTTGCATACTTTTCTCTTTTGAATAATATAGGGGTGAGGGTATATTACTTACTTTTATATTCTAAGCATATCAATATACTATGAAAATCACACCAGACATTCAAGCAAGAAGAAAAAAAACACTCAATCATCTGCGTCGCATTCAATGACAAATACAAACACTTGAACGCTATATTACTCATGATGCATGTTGTTCTGATATTGCGCAACTCACTACATCGATAGCTAAATCATTTGATAGTCTTAGGGTTAAAACTCTAGAAAGTTTTGTCTATAATATTCTCTTACCCTGACATCATGTTCATCCAAAAATCTTGGAACAACTAAACACCTTATTACAGTTACAAAAAAAATAAGTTTTACTCTCTTATCACCTTCTACCTATTAGATATTTTTTCAACTTTTGAGAACGTGTACCTTGATATGATATTCCAGTACTTAATGAAAGGGAAGCTAGATCTGCATCTGGTCTTTTATTTACCGGAGCACTGATTAGTTTTTTTTATGCGTTTACACTCTGAAATTTCTTTCCAATCAAAATTTTTGTAACGATTTTCTTTATAGATTTTGTTATAAGATTACTGATTAATCCTCTGTATGCACCAACGATGATACTCTGAAGACTATGTACTAGTCATCAAACAGTAGAATATACTGGTGCACCACAAAAAAGATTTGCACGATCGTTATGATTGATACTTGCAAGCATCATGTTTGTCTTGCTTGTTATACTCAACACAGCAAGTCCCATAAATTTTATCATCTGTGGACTTTGTTTGATATTTTTATTTTTTGAAACAGTATTTGGAATTTGTATATGATGTGAATTATATAATGTATTCAACAAGGATACAGCACAATATTGTCCATGATGAGTCTGTGAAAGACAACACAAAGAACCAATCCAATACATTACAACAACGCATGCAAGTATTGTATGAGTATTTATTATTGTTGTATCGTTGCTCTTTCTCTATATGCCAAACAATCCAGTAACTCCATTACGCTGAACACAAGATTGTATAGTACCAGAACGAGCAAAAGCAATAGGACATGAAGCACTACGATTAGAACATAACTGATGTACGCTCAACGAATGAACTCATACATGATGACCAGCAGACATGCTATGAATAGATGATCCATGTACAAATATTCCAGAATGACATCCAAGAGATCTCTGGTTACAACATAATTGATGTTTGTAAGCAGAGAGCATGAGTGAGTATACATACCAACCAGTATAATCAAAAAATAATCTCCCAAAAAATTTGCATAGTATCATTGTTTTGTGTATCATTATTGTAAGTATTTTTATTCACTTATTTTCCCGCTATGAACAATATAGAATTTAGTAATCGTATTGATGAAGTGAAATGGCTGCAAGAACAACTCATCAAAGAACTCAAAGTTGATATTGCTAGTTTAGAAGAAGAAGTTCAAAACACTAACTCACTGAAAAGTGTCTTGGAGAGTAAAAATCAACAAGACATTTTCAATGCTGCCAATCGTATTCTTGAGTGATGTTTAGCTGATATGCAAATTATGCCTTTTCAAGATGCTGTTAATAAACGATGAGCGGCGTATGTTCTTGCATTACAGATCAAACTCAAATTTCTCGGAGAAAATCCATGACCATTAAATGGTATGCGATGAGAAAAAACTGCAGAAGCAGTTAAATCTCTACAAAGAAAAAAATGACTTAAAGTAGATTGAATAGCTTGAAAATTTATGCTAGAAAAAATGCTAGTTGCAATTAATCACAAAAATGAGCTTGATAAAGGACTTAAAAAAATATGAGAAATTAATATTATGCTTCATTGAACTCACTATACTATTGAGGATGGTAAGTTTGTGCTACTAGTCCCAATAGAAAAACTGCAAAAAGTTACAGAATTATCAATTAAAGAAGCAACAGACATTTCTTCAATATCTTGACTTTCGAACTTAAAATCACTTTATTTAGAGAATTGTAACATCAGAGATGTTTCAGTTCTTTCTTCTCTTTCTAATTTAGAATCACTTGCATTAAACAATAACAATATCACCAACATTTCTGCTCTTGCTTCTCTTTCGAACTTAAAATGACTTTGGCTAAATAATAACAAAATAAAAGATATTTCAGCTCTTTCTTCTCTTTCTAACCTAAAATCACTTTATTTAGAAAATAACAATATTACCAATATTTCAGCTCTTTCTTCTCTTTCTAATTTGGAAAGACTTTGGTTAAAAAACAATAATATTCATGACATCTCTATGCTTTCTTGACTTTCTAACTTAAGGATGCTTTGGTTAGAAAACAACAATATCACAAATATCCCACCTCTCAATTGACTTTCTAACTTACGATTACTTTCATTAAACAATAATAAGATCACAGATAAAGATTTAGTAAATCTTTCTTTTATTTCGAACTTAACAGTACTTTATTTAGAAAACAACAATATTAACAACATTTCAGCTCTTTCTTCTGTTTCTAATTTGAAATTAGTTTGATTAGCAAACAATAATATAACCGATATTTCTGGACTCTCTTCTCTTTCGAGCTTGGAAGAAATTGATTTAAGAAAAAATAATATCTCACAGGTATGACAGCTTATAAAGAATAATAAACTTAGAATTTTATTATTATGAAATCAATGAATTCCTTGATTACAAGAAAATGCATATCAGTCTCAAGTTTCTAAGTTGATTTCAAGTCTACCCACCTTAAAAAAAGTAGAACTATGACATACTATGAAAGATTTAGAACAATGATTGAAATTAAGTAACCCAAATTTAAACGTATCTTACGCAGATTCTACAAGTATTCCTGGTCAGTAATAGGTATATCTCTATAATGTAATAGACTGAGAAGATTAGATGAAACTAATACTCTTTTTCTAATTCCTACAATCTACCACCTACCTCTACCTTCACACCCTAAACGAGACACTATTTGCTGACGAGCCATGATCAACTCACCCACGACTGATTGGATCAACAACAACCTCGATAAGACTGTTAAACGGTATCGTGTAATTATCTACCCATATTGTAGTATCAAATCTACATTGATCAAGTGTTCTCATCGTTACTGGAAGAAACTGTGCTGCGTTGAAGTAGTTTCTATTACAGTGATTAGGTTCGTATCTGATCGTATAAGTATTTCTTGGAAGCTGCACACCATCGACAAAAAGTGTGAAACGCAAATCATCAAGACCAACTGTACTCGTTGATGATCTGTTCGTCAATGTGGTTGTATGATGTATTTCCAAACGATATGATTGCATGAAATACGTTGCATCAACACGACTCAACTCCAATCTTCCTGTATGCGTATACCATGGATCATGCTGAACTGATCATGACTGTGTCAGCAACGAGTACTGCACGCTATCGACCACTGCTCGCTGACCAAAGGTACTTCCAGAAAATTTTGGACCAGAACATTCTTGACAGATCAGGGTAAACGTTACTGAACGTGCTTGACGAACAATCCCTTCTCATAAAAACACATGCCACATTCCTTGAGATTGGTTGGTTGCTCAATATACTTCTCTTGATCAGTCAAGTTGAGCAACAAGACGATATGTTGCATGTGCTTGCAATTGAGATGCTTGTACTCATATTTGTAATAAATTATGATTGCTCATCATTGTTATAGTCTGCTGTGTATTATTAATACGGGTATTTTGTCAGAGTGAAAATATATTCGTAATACGTCATTGAGCAGATAGTCATCATGTCGTGGTAGTTGTTCCATCAAAAAGAAAATCCAAGAACGGATCATTTGTTGTTGCACCAAGATTTCATCAAAAATACAAATAGTAATATGCAGCAATTACTTTTGTATTTGTATCAGAAGAAGTTTGAAAAATTAATGATAATCTCTGCAAGAGTCATTGTAAGAGTGTATTTTGTTGTGATACTGGATACGACTGCAATGTACGCAATAATTGAGCAGCTCTTTGTTCAGCGATAGATAATTGTTGCTGATAAATACCACATCAATGGATAGGGGTAAGTGTCTGACACTCTCTTTGCAACATCACACGCATTGATTGTTGCAGAGCAGATGGTTGTGAGGCTTGAGTCACCGACAAAGGAATCTGTGCAGACACAATTCAACGCGTTGTTGCAATAAATAACAACACCAATAATGATCAGAGTAATAGACGATGTTTCATGAGTATAAAGAAACAAAAAGTAAAGTAATATTTATTTTACTATAGAAAAGATATAGTATAAGTCAATAGGTAATGAATAAAAAAGAAAAGCTTTACAGACAATATCTTGCAAACAGCATCTCAATATATAGGGTTGTAAGTGGACATCATAGTTTTTTTATTCTTATGTATTATACCCATGACTATTCGTTGGACGTATGGTATTGGACTCTGACTAGGAGTTGCAATGCTTGCAGGAGTAAGTTTCCTATATTGAAACACTACACGCTGATATGCGATTGATCAAGCGCATGAACAAGTAGAGCTAAAAAACAGGATTGCATGATCAGTTATCGTCAGTAATGTGGACGATGCAATCCACTATTTACATGATGCATGACTCACAAGATTTGCAACACGTGAATCATTTATGGCAAGTCAAACACTCAGAAGAGATGAGGCTGCAGCATTTTTTGTAAGATTTGCTCGTGATGTGTTATGAACTGAACAAGCATCTGATTATCATATAGATATAGATATGGATGGATACTGATGACCAGCTCATTGTGAATTTCAAGACCTTGACGAAGCACATAATGACTTGGTTGATGAAATTCGTGCATCGTGTCGTCTTGGTTTATTTCAATGACATGCATGAAGATTTATGCCACAGGATGAGTTTACCAATGCTCATGCACTCACCGTAATGATGAGAATGCTAGAAGGACGTCAAGAAGAGCCAGAAGATGACTGGGCGCGCAACTACTTTCTCAGAGCTCAAAGAGCATGACTAGTTGTCTCGCTTGATGCTGAAGATGTTACGAACCTCTACAGACCAATTACAAGATGAGATGTAGCAAAAATGATCGAAGGATCTGCAGTCTTTGTCGCATCAACTGATCAACTTCGTTGTTGAGTTTCAGACTATATTATTGATCCACTTGATCCAGACGATGATGGAGATAGTATTCCAACACATGATGAGCGTTGTGTTGTAGAATGACCACTTAGAAGACTCAAAGCACAAGACTATAGTTCTACTAGATCAAACAAAGCAGGATGAGTAGCAGTCGTCTGCACACCAACAGACACCAATGATTGTGATGATACTGATCCAGACGTGCGTCCTGATGATATGCAAAGCGTTGAAGGAGACCAACAAACAGATATACACCATAAGGATACCGATAAAGCAACTGTTCTGCATGATATGCCATGTGACTGAGTAAGATGCCCAGATTGATCATGTGCTGCTACACGTGATGAGTGCGGTATGGTAGAAGCTGATGCTCAGACCATTTTTGTAACAGCATCATGAGATGATTTCATGTGGTGTTGGGGAGCATGATGAAGAAAAGCACAATGCCCAAGAGAACGACAAACATCACTAACTGTTGAAAATGCTAAAGCTATATCAGATGATCACGCAGCTGAACTTGCTGAAGAATTTATCACTAGAGCTCAACTTCGTGCAGCAAAAAGAGACCATTTTGTATTCTCTCATGCACATCTCAAAGATCATGACAATGATCTACATATCGTCCTCGTAGAACCATCTTCACAGGCAATTAGTCCTGATATATATGCAGACCATCAAGAAGACGATCGTCTACAAGCATGTATTACGCCATGAGGATGAGCATGTCCAAAAACTAAAACATGTGAAGACTGAACTGTCTTACCATGTACTTGCAATACAGGGTATTGTCTCTGCAAAATGTGTTCACTTGAAGCAACTATTGAGAAAAAACCAGAGTAACACACTAAACTGTAGAGAAAACGCTCTTATGCAACAAAATACCACACATAATCTGAAAAATCTTTAAGAGAATGAGTATGGGTATCAACCTGTACTCATTCTTTTAGTAACTGCTGCATCTGAATCAATCATTTTTCTCACAGCTTCATGGCAGAGATATATCCACGGCTGTTAACTACCCTCCATCGTGGTAAACAATCTCGCTCATCTTCTTTCATCGAAGAGAGTATCCGTCCGACTACTCTAGGGGTAATATTTTTTCATAATATAATACTGGCTTGTGTTGCAAGAGATCAATACGTTGAAAAACGTCAGTATGGAATATGGTTGGTGAGTTCTATGATAACGTCTTTGGTTGTTTGCATATTTTTAGATTACAATCAAGCAAATCATTGTTCTTTGACTTGATGTGCTAAAGCGACATCACCAACTTGTTGCACTGATCATCAACTCATCACCACTACTTCATCAAGTGGAATATACTCCAAAATAGAAAAATAATGCGTAATGACTATAAACGTGTTTTCAGATGAATTAAGGGATTGTAACAACTCTGCAACAGACTTAAATGCATCAACATCTAATCCACTATCTACCTCATCTAAAATGATAATTTTAGGCTGCAATAATTTTAATTGCAAAATTTCAATTTTTCTTCTTTCTCATCAACTAAATCAAACATTTAAATCTCTCCATAAAAATTCTTTATCAATACCAAGTTCCTCCATCAAAGGAACAATTATTTTCTTAAAAGACACAAATGATTCTGTCTTGTCATATGTCGTATTATAAATAGTTCTTAAAAACTCAAAAAGTTTTACTCATTTTATTTCTGGAATTGATTGAAATGCTAGAAAAATTCATGCTTTTGCTCTTTCATCTGGTTCCATTTCTAGAATATCATCTCAAGCAAGACGGATTGATCATCATAACACTTCATAGTCTGGGTGTCCCATAATTGTTAAAGCTAACGATGATTTACCTGATCAATTTTTTCATAAAATACAGTAATTCTTTCCCTGGTCAAACTGTAAAGAGACATCTTGCAAGATTGTTTTATCTTCAATTGCAACGGTTAAGTTTTTTATATCTAACATAAGCATACATCAAATGAATAAAATTGTGTTATATGAGAAGACGCATTACATCATACTGCATTTGCTTTTCTTCAATAAGACAATGTAGAGCATAGATATTTTTGAAGAACTATCAATACTTTTATAAAAAATGAGTAGATTTTTTTGACACCGCACAAACAAATCTATACAATAAAGATGTTTAATGATTGACCAAAAAAAATACATGGCTAAAAAACACCATTCTCATCATCTATCAGAACATGCTGATCTAAAAAAAGTGAGCGACTATCCAGAATGATACGCCTATAAAACCAAAAAATACACTAAACTCAAGCAAAAAAGACTTACCAATAATATTATTGATGAAGCAAATCATTGCCATATTTCTCCTCAAGAATTAACAGAAGAAATTGAGCAAGTTTATGATGATGCAGATGGAGACTCTGAATGAGTTGATTTTGATACATGGTTAGGAACATAGTAGTTCTTCTACTGCCTTATTTGACAGATTTATTGTTGTAAAATGGTCTCATAGTCTCGTTTTTCTCATTGTGATAGATATTCTACCAAACCGTTATGGAGTGCTAAGAGTGCTGTTACTGTAGCACGCTTTCTTCTAGGTGAAACATATAATCACCGATTTTCCATAGTAGAAACTCACCATTGCAATACAGTACTCACTAGTTCTCATTGAACCTGCTCTGCAAGTATACTTGCTGATGCAAGTGTAAACATCTGAGGAGATCAAGCATGAGAAAACTTCTCAATAGTCAATTTATCAGATGATAGTAATGCATATACAACAATGTCATCTCCACAGAGAGAATTTTCTAACTCATAAACAATATCAAATTGTTCTAAGACTCACTGCCCTATTGGCTGTGCTGCATATGCTTGTATCAATGATGCTACTTCACTCATATGCATATCAAAAAAATAAACTTCTTTTATCACTCAATAGCAATCTTTGCACTCACAATTTCTGAAATTTCCTGAGTAATTGCTCATTGACGTGCTTTATTAAACGATAACGTAAGTGTATCAACAAAATCACGAGCATTATCTGTTGCGTTTTTCATAGCAATCATACGTGCTGCATGCTCTCATGCTTTATTTTGCAATAATGCAGATGCGATCATATAGTGCCTAATTTGTCTACGAGCTTCCATCAAAAACTCATAAGCATTTGGTTCAACAAGAATATCTTTCTGCCCAATATCATATGCAAAATCATATGACACTCAGATATCATACAAAAATGCATCAAACGTTTTTTTGGTAAATTGTAATAACGGTACTGATGCTGGCAGTTGTGCCATACTATTTTTGAAGTAATTGAAATAGAGCATAATATTTCCATATGATTTGGTATCTATTGCATTATCCAATGTTACATATAATGCAGTTAATTCTTCTTCATCAAAACTATCTCAAATATGCAATGTTCAGAGTACATTTCATCATACTCTTGCTATATATTCACTTCATTTTTTACCAAGTACGAAATAATCAACCTGATCACTTACAGGATGTTCTTCCATAACCTTCTTAAGTAATTTAACATTAAGTCATCAACATAATCATCTTTCAGAAGTAATCACTACAACTAAAGTTCTCGTTGATTGAGAACGTTCTACAATTTCAAAAAGGTCAGCACTATTTTCTATGTGCGATAAAACAGCCATTAAATCAAGTAAATACTGTTTGAGTCATTCTGCTTTTTCTTTTACTTTTTGTAATTTAACTGTAGATACTATCTCCAGTGCTCTAGTGATTTTTTTCAGATTAGAAACAGATTTAATTTTCGTCTTAATTTGTTTTAAATTTGCCATACCAAATAATTTAAATATAATAGAAAAACTACCACAAAGTATACGAATAGACATCAAATTTTCAAGACTGAGTTTTATAAAATTCTTCTCAAACTTTTATCAATTTTTCTATCATGTTATGCTGAACGACGTCATCAGAACACCAGAAGAAAAAACCAAATGATTTTTTTCAGCGCTTGCATTATTACCAATTAGTTGAGAAGAAAAAACTACAATTGCGACCTCGATTATTAAAGATGTAGAAACTGGACTTGAGTATCGGTCACAAATGATCTTATCGATTATCATCGCAACACTCTGATTGCTTATCAATGCTACTCCTGTTGTTATTGGTGCTATGCTTATTGCTCCTATCCTTAGACCTATCCAAGCATTATCATTTGGTATTATTACTGGAAATAGAAAACTCTTTGGTAAATGACTCATCCTCACAATAAGTAGTATTCTGTTTAGTATTCTTACTGCCATCTGTATCACATTTCTTGTGCCACTCTCAGAGTTAACCAATGAAATCTTGATGAGAACACAACCAACAATTATCGACTTAGGTATTGCGTTTGCATCGTGATGTATAGCATTTCTAGCATTTAGATATAAAAATATTTCAATATGAATTGCATGAGTAGCAATGGCAGCATCTCTTGTCCCCCCTCTTGCAGTTGTATGAATCGGTATTGGTATGTTGCAATGGTCAGTGGCGGTATCAAGTGGGATATTATTTCTTACAAATTTGATCGCTATTATTCTTGCCTGAGTTTTATTATTTCTATTCTATTGATTTTGGCCAAATCAAAAAAAAGAACTCAAGACTACAATTATCACATCTTGATTTTCACTACTTATGATAGTATGACTAACTGTTCCCCTTGTTTCTTCATTATTTAGTATCATTCAGTCCATAAATCAAAGACAAGTAATCAATACCACGATTCAGAGCTACATACAAACAATCGATCCATCTATGAGTTTAGAGTCATTTCAATTTCTTGATAGATCATTGTCGGTTAAATTAAGAGCACCACAATCAATACCATTTACTCTCAATCAAAAAAACACACTCACGCAAAAGCTTGCTGATGTACTACAGCAAGATGTTGATGTAGACATTTCAATTATTCAGTTTATTCGTGCTGAATCATTTGCAACAACAACAAGTATTCAACCGTTAGAAAAAATAAACGAAACTATAGAAAGATTTCTTGCATTATTATATCCACCAGTTCTATTGGTCGATAGTAAACTTATTGAGTCACATCAAACTGTATTAGTTGCAGAATTCTATACTACTGTAGCATTTGATCCTGATCGTTTTCATGACAACCTCAATGAGCTCCTTATAGAGTCTTGATATAATCTTGACGCACTACTCATAAATTGGTATATACATCTTCCAGAAAAAGAAGAATAGAATAAATGAATATACATATATAAGGCTTTCTCAATACATCAGAAAAGTTTTAGTACTTGGATATAGGAGTACTTTCTTCAATAAAAAAAGGGTCACTATAAAATACTTTAGCGACCCCAAGCACTATACCCAGTCAATACGACTAGGCAGTATTAATATAAAAGATTATACACCAATTTGCAAGTGAAAAGTAATCTATCAATATTATAGTCAATTAGATACAATGTTTAGATACGTTACTTATTCAAAGTAATAATTATGTAGTTTTATACAAAAATAAAATAAATATACTAAAGATTCACTTTTGGATTTACTCTACTACTCTCTGTAAATCATCTCTTCTCAAATGAAGATATTGCTATTATAAGGGTTTTTTGATGTTTACAGAGTATTATAGAAATAGAAAAAGAGTGTCTGTAATAACAGAACACCCTTTCTTTTTAAGATGTTTTATCATTATAAAACATCTTAACGAACAAATAAATCTAACTCAATGAATACTTAACTGAAGCTAAGTATGGTAGGATTTCATTTATAAACAATAAAAATAGCAATTGCAAGTAAAGAATCACTTATTACATACTATATATATTATTCATTTTTGTCAATAATTTATTCTATACATATCTCACCTAAAATGAAAATTCCAACGATGATAATGGTTGTTTGATTTTTATCTGATTCTTTGCCCTTATGTACATTGCTCAAGAAATTATTTTTCTTACACACTCTACTTCTTCAAGAAGTTGTTGATTAATTCGTTGTTTTGATCAGATTGGCCAAGAAGCATGATGGACTGATCATGGCATCTGCATAGCTTGCCAAAGATACTCACTCGTAAACGGTGCAAACGGTGCCAAAAGACGCAAGTAGGTCTGTAACACATCCCATAACGTTTGGTATGCACTACGCTTATCTTGTTCCATACCTGAAGCCCAAAACCTTCTTCTTGATCTACGCACATACCAGTTCGTCAAACTATCGACAAATCCTATCAACACTTTGGTAGCATGCTCTATTGCATATGATGCAAGATGTTCATCAACAAGCATAATAACACGATGCAACTCTGCATATATCCACTGATCTAATTCATTATGTATGAGCTGCAATGGAATCGGCACAATCTGAGTATTTTCAAGTAACAACTGCTCCATCATCTCATGCGTATGCACAGAATGCTCATAACCAGTCAAGACTTTTCGCAGCATACGGAATCTTTTTTTGTGACTAACCAACAGGATAGTTTGTCATGGATACTGCTCTTGGAAGCGTTGTATAATATCTCCAGCATTTTCTTCTGTCATTCATCTTGATAAATCATCGGTAATACGGATTTCAACAGTTTTTCAGAGATAACGATCAAGGATATTTTGGACTGCAGCAGCTGTATCTTGTGTTCTTTGGACAGGTGATGTGATGATAATATCAGGGTTTACTCTCAACACTTCTTCGATAAACGATTGTTCTTGGAGTTGTTGCTGTCAGAGCTTACTGATAGGTGTTTCGTTCGTTCTTGGTGATTCTTCAGTATGATGACAATGTGCATGTCTCATAAAATAGACTGTACTTTCTGCTGGTTTCCATGCATCAACAGCAGCGTATGTACTCAAAAAATTCCAGACGTTATGGAGTGGAATTACCACGTCCTTAAACATCTGTTCGACACCAGACTGAGCAAACCTCAACGTTTCTGCTCTGACTACCGGTGATGCAAACAAGTACAATCTCAGTGGATCTGCACCATACTGATCTAATAACTCCAATGGATTTGGGAAATTATTGAGTCTTTTGGACATTTTCTTTCCGTCTTCAGCGAGAATTAGTCCCGTCACAACAGTATCAGTATAGACTGATTGTCACACATACGCATGTCACAACACATACAATGCTCTAAACCATCATCTCGTCTGATCGAGTCATTCTGCAATAAAATCAGCGACTGGTACGGTCTCATCAGACTGTTCAGATTTCAATCGATGATGCTGTGCAAATGGCATACTTCACGACTCAAACCAACAATCAAGAACTTCTGGTATTCTCTGCAGAATATGCCCCGTCTCTGGATGATGTAACAGTACTGTATCAATATACGGTCTATGTAAATCAACATACTGTCCTGTTTCAGGCCGTACATAATCGACACAGACAGGCAATTGCTCGAGCGATTTATTATCAAGATACAAACGTGATTTTGCATATGCATAGTCTTTTTGGTAGATCATTTTTCTCATCAATGCTATAGGATCACCATGTGAACAAATCACCACACACGCTCATGGGTGCTTTGCAACGATCTCTTGGAAAAACGCTTCGACCCTTGTTGCAACGGCTTGTATACTCTCACCGCTTGCACCATCTACTGGCTGGTCGTTCCATGAGATAGTGCTACAATCAAACACTTTGTCTTGAAAGCCATAATTTCCAATTTCTTGTATTCTCTCATCATAGTGCACAGTGCAATCACGCTCTGCTGCTAATGGTGCTATCATCTCTTTACATCTACTCATCGGTGACGAATAGATATGATCAATCTGTACTCACGCAAAATGTTCAGGCAGTAACGCAGCTTGTTGACGTCACAGTTCATTGAGTTGTGCTTTGTCAGCTGGAAGACAGTCAACTCGTTTTTTGTCATTATAGTCAGTTCTCCCATGTCTCACAAAGATCACCTTGGTGAGTTGTTGTGCAGGCTTATTGTATTGAAATATCTCATCAAGTGATCAGACGACGAGTCTTTCTTCTGGATTATCAGGATTTTCCCAGACAGGTAACGGACATCACCAATATCTACTTCTTGATATATTCCAGTCTGGTGCTGATTCAAGCCCATTGATAAATCTTTTCTTGATAGAGTCTGGTACAAAACGCATCTGTTCTGCAGCTGGGATTGTCTGTGTTTTGAGGTCTTCTTCTTGGACAAATCGAGATTGAATTGCTTTGTAGATCAGCGGTGTCCCTGTACGCGGACAGTGCGGATAACTATGATTGATTGTTTCATGTTTAAATAATCTCCCTGTTTGTTTAAGATGTGCAATAATCAGTTTATTTGCTTCGATTACATTCATTCATGATCGATCAGGCGCACAATCAGTAAACGATCCATGATCATCAATTGGATCAAACAACCAGTCTTGCGCGTGATCTTTGGGTAAGATCGTACAGACTAGATTATAATCATCTTCACCAAACGCAGGTGCTTCATGGGCGATTCCGGTCCCTGCATCAGTTGTCACAAAATCAGCATGAACTACACGATGTACTTGTTGTTTATACTCGTTTGCGATCGTCTCATCGTCATGATAGTATGAAAACGGTGGCTCATATTTTAATCCCACCAAGTGAGATCATGATGTGACAAACAACACTTGATATGCTTTCTTGTCTGGATAGACACGATCAAGCGCTTCTTGAGCGATGATAAACAATGCTTGTTTTTCATGATCGTATACCACTGCATACCAAATAGAAGCATTGACTGCGAGAAACATATTAGATGGAAGCGTCCACGGCGTTGTTGTTCGTGCAAGCATCGATGGAATCATACTCGATAATCACGGAAGTTCGTAGTATTTATTTTTTATGAAAAAATAATCCTTGAAATCATGCTCGATTTGTTTGCGATCGTCTAAGAGCAAATCACCTACTTTGAGTGCAAATCAGAGTTCATTATCGAATGGTATCTGCTCGACCCATTCGACAGCACCTTGCTTATCAGGTTCACAGTTTGTTGGCACTCCATCAATCGTTACAGAAAAATACGATAATTCATAAAGAATACCACGAAACGGCACATGCAAGACACCAAGCAACGTACTCGTTGTAACGGTTACTCAAATCTCTTCGTTAATTTCTCTTGCAAGTGCTTGTTCTTTCGTTTCACCTTTCTCAACTTTTCATCATGGATAATACCAGACTGATGATCTTGTATCATAGACTTGAAGCAATTTTCCATCTTGCTCTATCACTCATGCAACACATTGCACTGCACCGAGCTCGCTTGTTTGAAAACGATCATGCTCTCAGACCGTCAGTGCAGGAAACGCAATCGTCACGGCTGGATCTTGTCTCATCTCGTATCATTCGTTGATTTCATGATTTGATAGTGATGTTCACAACGCCCAAGAGTATCACAACACTTTAAATCCCTTATAGATCAGATTTCTGTGATAGAGATCTGAAAATATATTGATCACCGTTTCCATATATGCATTGTCCATGGTGAAATATGCATTATCCATATCAACCCAACGTCATAACTGATCGACAACTTTGGACCAGTTTTCATTGACATTATTGACCATACTTCTACATGCTTCTATATATGATTCTATTCCTACCTCTTCTTCTATTTGCTTCTTGGAACTGATTCACAATGACTTATTGACGAAATTTTCTGCTGGAATACCGTGACAGTCCCATCACCATACACGCGGTACTCTATACCCACGCATAGTCATCCATCTAGGAATCATATCTTTGATCGTAGATTGCAAAAGATGTCCATAATGCGGATCTCCACTTGTAAACGGTGGCCCATCAAAAAACGTATAGTTCATCGCTGGTGATCTGATCACGATTGATTGCTGAAACGCATCAGTTGTTTGTCGATACTCCAAGACTGCTTGGGTGATATGTTTTGGATCCATACTAGTAATAATCTATAATAAAGGATATTTTAATAAATGTGCTACGTACTATATTATGTATGATGTAAGACGCACATAAACATATAAATTCTTTCTACATGTATCATTGTTATAATGTACTAGAATACATAAAAAAGACAAGATTAAAAGTTATTTTTATTGAGTATTTTTTGCTTTATAAGTACTCTATATATACAATAAAGTATTCTTTATTTTTTTAGTAATTCTCATGTCTCAAAACAAAAAAGAAGCATCAAACAACAAACAATCATGCTCTTGAATGAATATCAATAGATGATTGATCTTGATTATTTTCTTGCTTGCACTTGTACTCTGTGGTCTTACTCTGACTCATCAAGCAAAAAAAATTGATACGCTTAAGACGCAGATGCAAGCTCAACAACAACAGATTTCTTCTCTCCAACAAACACTTACATCTTTTCAAACAGCAACCACTCAACAGATAGATACTGTTGCTCAAGAAGTCAATACTCATGACAGACTTATCAGCGAACTTGAAAGAATGTTTCATAATAGATAAGAAGAACTACAATCCTGCCAAAAAACCACAGACTACTGCAGCAGTTTCCATTCTCAAGACTGTGTCTCATAAGGTTATCATGGTAGTTTTTTGCTGAGCAAAAAACTCATAATCACGAGCTCATCGTCATCACTCTGGTCATATATATCGCACTGGTACAGATACATGATGCTCTGTTTCGTGGTGTGTGAGATAGCTTTGAGGATCATATTGTATCGTTTCAGGACCAAAGTATCTACGGTGATCTGGAATATCTGCAACTACACACTGCTCAGATACAGGAATATCAGTAAGTGTTGGGTATATGGAAAGAACTGGTTGCTGTCGTCATCGGGACTGTTCAGTCGCTTCTTTGATAATAGTATTGATTCTTTGCAGTCTTTTTTCTTGAAGTCTCATCGGTTGTGATCTTTCAGCACCAAATAATATTATCTCATCGACAGAAAGTTCCGTGAGTTTTTGGACGATCAGTTCGAGTTTGGAGAACTTATTAGGAAACGCGACAGCACAACGTGTGCGAATCTGGTGGTTATCACGATAGTCTATCGATTCAATCGAGGTTGTGATTTGTGTGCGATCAATACTGGTCAGTGTTACAATCGCTCTAGTAGTTACATCAGATGTTGTTCGCTGGAGTGCACAACGATCTCAAGAACGCATCCTCAAGACACGACTCATTTGATAAACAAGTCATGCATCACTCAGCGTAACTGTTTCAGGAGTAGACGGTGGTGTTTTAAGTAAAAAAAGCTGCATCTAGATTGAAATAAGAGAAATAGTAGGTGGATTGAGTAATCTCATCGGTAGTAACACCTCTCAAACTCATGGCGTAATATACAAACGCGTGGTTGCTTCTTGAGTCAATCCACAATCGAAATCACCTGTTACCGGAACGATATACGACCTCAACAGATTATACAGCAATGGAATTCTGATTTGACCACAGTGCGTATGTCAGACGAGTGTTAAATCTGCATGATCATTGGGGAAATTTGTAATTGTATCCGGATTATGTGTAAGGACAACCACAGTCTCATCTTTCTCAACACGTTCCAACAAACTCACATCTGCCTCGTTTGAGAGGTATGGTGCCATTCAGACTAAGAAAAAATTATTGATCCAAATAATATCGTTTTTCATTACAGTGACGCCATGTGCTTCCAACGCTTGCGTCAGTGGCAGTCTCAAAAACGGATCTCATGGCACACCGACATCATGATTTCATAACACTGCATAGACCGGTGCGCGTAACGACGCTAATGGAGCAAAGAGTGTTTCTAATGATTGATTATAGGTAGGATTATACAGCAAATCACCTGCTATCAACACAATACCAACCTCCGGACGATCATTGATACGATCCACTACTTTTTGCAAAAAATTTTGGTCTTTGAAAACTCACAGATGCGTATCAGAAATGAGTGCTATTGTCGTTCATACTCATAAATCAACAGTAATTTCATCATAGACAATCTTCTGTGGTTCAATAAATCTTGACCAAAAAAATACTAAAAACAGAAACGCTCGAATAATCATTACAAAAAATCTCCCTTGCATCATTGCACGAATCAAAAAAATCATGAATAATGCAACAAGCAAAAAGCTTCAAAACAAGACAATATAATTTACGAGTAAGCTGTTCATGATATCGATACTATAGTTATTTTATTGAGAACTACAAATAGAAATCTATCGGTCTATTGGTTGATACCCATGCGAGATGAGCCGATTATTTGTTTGCGAAAAGTGTTGTGAACCAAAAAATCACCTTCTTGCTGAAAAAGGTGAAGGATGCGATGCAGTCAAGATAAGATGCTGCTGAGCATCTATCAGGTGTTGTTTAGATTGTGCAAATGCTCATCGCAATAAAAACACACAATGCTTGCACTGATCAGCGACAAGCTGAATCATACGATCGGTCAGACGTTCTCGTCAGAGATGAGCATGCGATGCTGGCTTGTGCATCGAAACAGTCAAACAACTATTGAGCAAGAAGACTCACTGCTCTGCTCGACGAAGTAAGTTCCCAGATTGCGGTGGCTCAATACCACAATCATCATGCAGTTCCTTGAAGATATTTCTCAACGATGGCGGACAACGCACACCATCAGGCACAGAAAATGCAACTCAATGTGCTTGTCCTGGTCCATGATAGGGATCTTGTCAAACAATCACCACACGAATACTATCCAACGGTGTATGATTGCATGCAGCAAATATTTGATCATATGCAGGACAGAGTTGTTCACCTTGCTGACGCACCTGATCAAGCTGATTCATGAGTTCCATAAACCAGTCAGATCAAAGCTCATTTGCTAAGTGACGCTGTCGGAGTTGATGAAGTGGTGGATGTTCTATATTTTTCATGAATGAAAATAATCAGGGATTGGTAAATTATCATGAATGAGACCAATAATTGCTTCGATATGATGGGTTTGTTGTTTATTGAGCTCCAACGACGGATATGATGCAAAATCAATAAACGGATATTTTTTTGCGAGCAGATCATCCCATGAACGTTTATCTCATAGTAAACGATGTAGCACTCTTTCAGTGATAAATAAAGGATAAAGCAAGTGTTGTTTTTGTTGCTGTGAGATCACAGATGATAATAATGCAATATCATGAAAATCAACTTTAGCATAATAGAGCGACAGAAAATCTCATCAATCCATTAAATATCATCTCACAGCAAATCTTCATCTACTATAAGTAATGTCTTTGTGTTGCGTTCATGGATATGCAATCGCATAGTTTCTTTTGCGTCTTAGGAAGTATCCAAGCCATTGATCTTGTTGATTTCTCAAACGATAGTATATCTTCAAGAATTGCATACAATCATCTCATCACAAAATTTCACACGCTAATAATTGTATTATTGATGGGGTAATATCCATATTGATTAATGTCGCACCATCCAATATCTCTTCCATAAACTTGGCAAGTCACTCCTCTTTAAACAATGAGTTTGCTCAATCAGTAATCGGTAGAAGCAGAGATCAATTATGCTGCACAAGATAATGTATTTCTATTTCATGACAGACCAACTCCAAGACTCTTTGCAACGATAATGTTTCGTATCATGGACTATCAGGAATACAAAATGCATCAACACCATCATACATCGATGATCTACTTTCTATACGTATCGGCTTTTCGATACCATATATAGCAAAAACATGGGCAAAAATTTGTACATAGATCGACCTATGAATCGGTTGTGCAAAATACTCCTGCCCTGTCATGATATACTCAATATGATCTTCATGATCATCACAAAACTCTTTGCAGTATTTACTCTGCTCTTTGAGGATTTTTATGTATTGTGTAAACTGTTTGATCTCATCGTATGTTAATCTTTGTAATCAGAGTTCTTTGAGTGATGTTTCAAGATAGTATATTACTCTACTTGCTTCATATCTATCGTCTTTGACTAACGTTCCAAATCGTTTTTGTTCTCATGCTGCAATCTGTTTGAGACGATGGAGTATTTCTTCTTCTCAAAACGGTAATGTATATCACATTTTTTCTATTTCAAATGGCAATCATGTGTATGCAATCTGTATCATATCCAAAAGATATTCACAATAACGGCTCATAATGTCCACAACTGTTGCAGTATATACATCCAAAGACTGCAATGTTTGAAAAACACCGTAATAGTAAGTGATATCATTTTTTACTTGATCAAATGCACGTGAGAGTGTCTGATAATATTCGTCATAGCTCTTACATTGTGAACAATCTGAAAACTCTTTGAAAAGTGTTTTATTATAGTATATATGATGATCAGTAATATCATATGCATATGTTAATTCAAGAATCTCTCTCAATCACGGAGTATTTTTTATACGATCTGCACATGCTTGTATCGTTTCTTGTATCATACGTTCAGATTATTGTATATAAGATAAATCAGATGTTTTTATTTTTCAAATACTTAAAAGTTGCTCAACGTCTCATCACGCTTCTATTCGTTTACAAATATGAGTATATCATTCGAGATATATTTTCGTTTTGCTATAGACTATTCAATCATCTCTCTCGGTATCTGTAATTCACTTCTTTAATCTCAAGGCTGCCTTAAATGATCACATTAATGATTTGTTTGATAACGATCTAATAATTCAAACCAAATCAGAAAAGGATTTTTCTTGGGTAATACTCAACAAGTAATATTTTTGATACATTCCTACTTTCTCATACTCATCAGGAAGATGTTGTAAACTTTTGTATACAGCAAGTCATTCCTCATCTACTATATATCATGCAGTTCAATTTTTGAGGATATGCCATCATGTGGCTATTCAAGATTGGTATCTTCTTATATGTACATCCACTTCATGCGCCAATGTTGCAATAAGCTCTTGCTCTCTAAATCAAGCAACTTCTGAAATTCTGATCGTCAAGATTCTTCATCTTTTGATAGACATCCTTCATAATGCATTACTATCAAAAATTATTTTCACATCATGTAATCATCTTTCATGCATGTATGTTTTTATCAATGCAAATATTCTTTCACGTTTTAGTACTGGTCATAAGATGGTTCTATCTTGATCAACATGCTGAATAAAACACGCTCACGCTTGTTGAATAAGATCATTATCAAGTTTTCAAAACAATGCTTGATTTGCTTGAATAATACGATGAAAATCTTGTGATTTATATGCTCTTATCAGCTCAACCTTCTTCTGAATTTCTCTAATTTTTTCCTTAAATAATTGCGCAAATTTACTTTGCAATCAACTTGTACCAAAATACTTTTCCAAAAGCATGTCAGACTGCTCGGTTAACAGACGTAATGACTTATTTGTTGGCCAAGCATAATGAAAATGTGGATTATATTTCCCATTCCGAGTTATAAAAGTATCAAGTTCTTCCAAGAAATTTATCGGTTTCAAGATTCTAGAAATGTTAATCTGTTTCGCTAGCTTATCGACTCTTTGATCCAAAATATGAATATCATCAATTTCAGACTGCAAGATTTTTTTGGGATTGATAAATGAAAGTGAGGTGAAAATTTTATTGATTGGTTTGACATAATATTCTGCTACTGCTTCTCTTCACAGAATTATTCTATGTTTATATTGTTTTTCTAATTTTTTTCGTTTAATATGTGAAAGTTCCACTCACTGCTCAGTCTTTACTATGGTTTTTCTCGTCTGTAAGACCAAAGGCCATAAATCTACAGAGACATAACTATGACGTTTATTGATATCTACTTGCACAATCACATTTGTAACCACCTTTTCTTTTGCTTCATACAGTGATGTTAATGTACCATGTTGTGTCAAATAGAGTAATTTTGAGCTTGCAACTGGTGGAGTTTTGTGGTGACTAAACAATGTTTGTGCTATTTCAACTCATTTTTCTGGTGTAACTACCTTGAGATCACCTATTTTTTCGAGTCTTCTTTTGAGTGGGAGCTGAGCAGCTAACTGAAACTTTAATCATGCTCTAGCATTGATTTCAAGCAATTTTGGTCAATCAGGTGTAATAACCCAATCCAGAGCTAAATATCATAAGTTTGCAAAATATTGAATTTTTGAAGAATACAATAAAATTTCATCCCAATAAGGAATTGTTTTATGAGCAAACGATTTATATTTATCTGGGAAATGACCTTGATGAATTTTTCATCATACATACATTCAATACACTTTTCATGATCAAACTTCAATACCCATTCATAGTGCTCATCTATCAAGATTTGCTTTACCATCAGACTCTGGCGTAGGAACACGAAGCATCGCAGCAACTGGAATCAAGTTAAACACTATCACTCTAATATCTGCTAAACCATGCTCGCAAAATGGTTCAAATCCTCATCATGGAACTAACAGTTCTTCTATAAGTATCTGATCTTTATCTCAAACAAGTGAATTTCTTCAATATAAAATATCCAATAAATACCTTCTTAATGTTGTATCGTCTACTAGTGATGAACCTACTTTATAATACTCATCAACATATGGAGAATGTTTAGAAATTGAGAAATCAAAAGTTTGTGGTCAAAATTGCATTATGGTAGACTGTTTGATAGTTCAGAGACATCCAACACGGTAAATTCATCTTCCTCTACTTCATCTCACTGGTTTAATAATAAACTGATCTGCTTCAATATCACGAAAATTAAACGACCAAAGCTGATCATATGTTTTAATAAGTGCATATGTTTCAGGTACTGGTATTCATCTTGCATGTAAAAAACGTTTTGTTTTCTCTTTATTATCAGCCAAACGAATTGCTTTTTTATTATTGAACTTTCTTATATATGATAAGTTCCTTGCATTCATTCATAAGATTCCAAAATCAAACATAAATAGCACAATAAATAAAACATTCTTACATATGATCTATCAATCGCTTCATAATATCAGGAATATGTTCTTTTTCAAAACGATATGGAACATCTGGTAGTAATAATTTGATTGTTTGCTGTTGATATCATAACGACTGTAACGATTTCGTGATATCTTGAGCAATTTTTGGATCACCAGACAGTGTCATCATATCATCTTTTGAGACTGTTTGTTTAAGCTCCAACAAAAGTCTTTTTGCAGTCTTAGGTCAGACTCATGGTAAGGACTGAAAAAAAGCAACATCCATTTTTTCTACTGCATCCTCTAAGAGATTATGAGGTAACGATGCGATATGATAAGCTGTCTTGCCTCCAATTCATGGAAGCTTGAGTAATTGTTCAAACTGAGTTTTTTGTAAAATATCATCAAATGCATAATATCTAATAGTCTGATTATTTTGATCAAGCTGTGGATATAAAAAAAACTGTCAGAGTTGTTGTTGACCTGTGTATGTTACCTCTATACCAAACATATCATTGTGTATCATGGTACAATGATCATAAACAACTTTTTTTCCTGAAATCATATGAAACATAGAGACACGATTGATAGAAGAATAAAGCACAAGACATGCAACACTACTCTACCAGCAGATACCATACAGATCCTACCAGTAGAATACGTAAGTACACATACTACAAGAAAAATATTGATTAGACATCAAGCTCTTTGACGTATTTTGCGTGTGTCAGTATAAAATGCTTTCTACTTGCAACATCATCACCCATCAAAATTCTAAAGAGTCTATCTGCATCTTCTGCATCTTCAACTTCTACTTTCATCATTTTTCTTGTATTTGGATCCATCGTTGTTTCCCAAAGCTGTTCCGGGTTCATTTCTCAAAGTCCTTTATAACGCTGTACTTGTGTTTTTTTTGCATCAAATCAGTATTTTTTGCAGATATCTTCTAAACTCATTTGGTCATCTGGTGGATACACATACTGTTCTTTTTTTCATTGTTTCAACTTATACAATGGTGGTACTGCAATATACAAATATCATCACTCTACAAGTGGTCTCATATACCTAAAGAAAAACGTTAGTAATAAGGTTCTAATATGTGCACCATCGACATCAGCATCAGTCATAATCACAATTCTTTCATAACGTAGTTTCTCTTCATCATAACTTTCTTTCATTCATGCACCAATTGCCATAATCAAGGATTTTACTTCATTATTTGCAAGAATTTTTTGGAGTGCTGCTTGTTCTGTATTGAGCACTTTCCCTCTCAAAGGTAAAATAGCTTGGAATGAGCTATCACGCGCTTGTTTTGCTGATCATCATGCAGAATTTCACTCAACAATATACAGTTCAGTTCATTCTTTTTTCTTGATACTACAATCAGAGAGTTTTCATGGTAACACTCATCCAATAAGTGAATTTTTTCTCATTACTGTTTCTCTTGCTAACTTTGCAGCAACTCTTGCTTTTGCAGAAAGCTTTACTTTTTCTATAATTGCTTTGACGATCTCTGGATTTTTTGCAAAATACTCAGCGAGATATTTTTTGACAACCTTATAGACTTCTTTTCTCACATAACTATTTCCAAGTCTTCATTTTGTTTGTCACTCAAATTGTGGTTCTGGCACCTTAACTGCTATAATTGCATATAATCAATCAGTTACATCTGAAATTTGGAATGCTCATATTTTTTTATCAATTTCTCACTCACTCATTGCAATATCATTAATTACTTCAAGCAGTGCATCCTTATATCACAACACATGAGTACCTCAATCTTTAGTCGTAATATTATTAACAAATGACAAGAGATTATTGTTGGATGACTGAATAAATTGACATGCTAGTTCTACCATTACTTCCTTTCATTCTTGCTCAAAATGAATTTGCGGAGATAGTATTTTCTGCACTCACACGAGATTATGAAGCCATGTTTTGATTCATCATGAAAAACAAAATCTTTCTCTCTTATTGTTTTGCTGATCAACAAGTGTAAAGGTTACTCATGGTGTCAAATAAGCAGCATGCTTTATTCTTGTTACCAACGTACTCCATACAAACTCTATTGTATCAAAAATCGTATCATCGGGAATAAAACTTATTGTTGTTCAAGTCTTATCAGTTTCTCCTACTACTGCAACATCTGCTTGTGGTAGTCATCTTTTATATTCTTGCATATATATATCTCATTTTTTATGCACCTCTGCTCTCATATATGATGACAACGCATTCACTACGGATGATCATACTCCATGTAATCATCATGAGATTTTATATGCTCACTTTTCAAATTTTCATCATGCATGCAACGTTACTAAAATTGTCTCCAATGCTGATTTTCAGGTTTTAGGATGAATATCAACAGGAATACCACGTCCATCATCATAGACAGTTACTCTAGACCCTTTTCATAACACAATCGTAATATTTTTACAGTGTCCTGCAAGTGCTTCATCAACGGCATTATCCACAATCTCATAAACCATATGGTGCAGTCATCTTGTATCTGTTGATCCTATATACATTCACGGTCTATGTCTCACAGGCTCTAATCACTCCAAAACTTTAATCTGGGATGCATCATAATTACTCATATTTTTTGTAACAAAAAAATAAACGTGTTGTTTGTAAGTATAGGAATATCGTGGTACAATGCAAGATCACTATAATTGCTTGGATACGGTTGTTATTTGGTTGATAAATGTTTGTGCTTGCTGTTTGACCTTGGTAATATCAATCTTCTTAAGATTACTCACGATATATGGCTGCCTTGCAAAAAAACTACGATGTTTCTCAACAAAATTTCGATACAGATAGTTCATTGGACATGCACGTTCTCATTCCTTTTGTTTAGGGTCATAATAACAATGTTTGCAATAATCGCTCATCTTGTTGATATAGTTTGCAGAAGAAATATACGGCTTTGTTGCTAGATTTCATCAATCTACAAACTGTGACATACCGAGTACATTTGGTGTCACCACTCGTTCGAATGCATCAGCATACATCTCCCAGAATCGTTTATTGACATCATGTGGATTATATCACATTAATAGACTAAAATTTCAAATAATCATCAATCTGGTAATATGATGGCTATATCAGGTACGTTTGACCGTCTTGAGTACATGGTTGACACAATACATCTGGAGCGGTGAGTCGTCTGGCCACCAAAACCAATCTGGCAGTGGTGTTGTATGATTGAGTGCATTGTCATGATAGATCGTCTCATGGTAAAACATAAACCAGTGATACATATATTCTCTTCGTCACAAAATCTGACGAATTGCTCACTCTTTGTTATTGATTGCAGTGTCAGTCTGGGAGATCGCATCAATAACCTCCCATGGTGTCAATAATCAGAAATTTATACTTGTACTTAATAACGAATGATGAACGTACTCATCATGCGTGTACATTGCATCCTCAAGCTCACCAAAACGATCAATTTTTTTATCAACGAATTGTTGTAATAGTGCTATTGCTTCAGGACGAGAAGTCGGATATGACACTCATTGTTCTGTCTGCTGCATTTGATAGTGTTTGTCAAACTTCCTATTTTCTTTATCAAAATTTCGCTGTCATCATACTGGTGCATTACCATCCATGAGAACATCAAACTCTTTTCTCATCCAACGATAAAACGTCTCCATTATTGGTGGTTTTGGAAAACGTTTGAGAAATCTGCTATGAGAGAGCAAAAATTGAGTATTTTCATGTCGCTGTATCGAAATACCATGCTCATTGAGCGTGTGTTGCATTGTTTGCAATGTACGTTGCAGTGATGGTTCAGATGATTGCATAATCATTACCGTATCGACACTATATTCTTGACAGTACTCAAGAAGTCATTGCGTATAGTTTGTTACTGCCTTTCGATCTGCCTGCTTTCCCTGCTCGTTGAGATGTTTGATAAACCATTGACTCGCTTTGTGTTCTATCTCTTTGGAAAACTGATTGAACTGTAATGGACCATACGGTGATTTCAGCGTTTTTTCAGACAACAAAAACAAAAAACGCTCTGCTCACGGCAGACAACACTGTACTCACAATTGATTGTATAAGATGAGTTGTAGAGTCATATGAATTATAGTATAGAGAATAGAAAAGTTTGCAAGAAGAATGATAGAATATGCAAGGGATATTTTCACTTGTTAAACGATTACTCATTAGATATACTCTATTTATTCATCACTATAGACTTAGAAAACTTTTCACACCAAAGAACAACTCGTCTTACTTTTGCTTACTGATACGTTCAATGCACTACACCAACACAATGATTCTTTCTTCGAATCATGGGAATAATACCTTTGCATACGATCAAAGAGTCCAAGAAACATGATCTGCATCGATCTCTATTCCATCCAAAAAAACTATCCAATCAATCGATCAGGTTAGTCTATGAAATACCTGCGTGTTTTGTGAACGTGATGATCATGGTATCGTGGTTTCTTATATAGGACTTGCTCATCTCTATCTGTTCGATCATGCGGTTATTTTTGATAATCATAATCATGCATTATATTGGTGGGCATGGCGACGACAACAGCATGGACTATATCCAGTTATCCATATCGACCAGCATGCTGACTTATGAACACCGCTCAAGCCATTTGCACGTGATAAGCGTGACGACATGGACTATGTTTGGGAATACACGCAGTATTACTGCACTGTGGGCAGTTTTATACAGCCGGCACTAACTAGTGGTATCATTACATCATGCGAACAACGAAGAACAGAATATGCTGTCTTGCACAACCCTATACCAGACCAGCCATTTATTCTTGATATTGACCTTGATTTTCGAGATCCACGTATGACCAATAATCACACGCACGAGACGATCAATCGCACAAAAACGCTCATCCAACACGCCACATTCGTCACTATCGCAACCTCACCGTATTTTTTGGATCAGTCGTTTGCGTTGGAAGTGTTGAGGAAGTTGTTTGATTAGAAGATAGTTTCTGCTCTTGCCACGTTTTCATCTCATTTCATCTAGTATCATTAAGCAAAATATATACTATATATTGCAATAAAAGATGCCCTCATAAAAGAAAACTTTCTTATTCGAAAATATCACACCAATACCATTTTCCAGTCCATTCTACACGCTTTAACCAATTATTTATTGTGATGCTTCCATGACTTCAACCCTATCTCGAACGTCTTGCTCATGAGCAAACAGCCTTTTCAATGCAAGAACTTGAAGATCTGTGTGAAGAACGTCTTTTGCAGATGTGAAGTAAAACCAAAGCATCAAATAAACTCCCTATTCTACTCAAATATCTCAGTAGTATCTTTGAAATCGATCTACTGGATGAAATCAGTACCAAAAAACCTGCTCGTTTCACGACCATTCCCAAATGGTTACTCCAATCATCCAAGGATACAACAAAACAACCTATCGTGACGCTCAAATGAGTTGATAAACAACTCGGTTCAACGATTCTGTTTCAACAAGCAGATCTCCAGATTCAAGCTGGGAGCAAAATTGCGCTCATTGGTAAAAATGGTGCAGGTAAATCAACGTTACTCAAACTCTTGCTCTGACGTGAAGAGATCGATAATGGAGAAATTTTGCTCCAAAAAGATATCAAGATTGGGTTTCTCTCGCAAGATATTTTTCGAGAAAATGCATCACGTACGGTCCTTGAAGAAATACTCACTGCGCTTCCAGACATCACGCAAGCAATGGACATACTCGATACTCTTCAACGTCGTATCGAAGCAGAAGATCCCGACAGCGTTCATCTCCTTGAACAGCAAGCAGACATTACCGAATGGCTTGTACACCACAATGGTTTTGTTCTCTATGATTTGCAAAAAACGATTCTTCATAGATTTTGATTGACTGATGAACAACTCACCGTACCGATCAGTAAACTCAGTGGATGAGAACAAACCAAACTCCAAATTGCAAAATTTCTCCTCCAACAAGTAGATCTCCTAATTCTTGATGAACCAACCAACCATCTTGATATCGAAGGTATTGTGTTTCTCGAACAGTTTTGCAAAGCACGAGGGAAAACCTTGATCTGTATCTCACATGATAGACGTTTTTTGAATACAGTGTTTGATCAGGTCGTAGAGATTAGTAATCACCAACTCTTTCGATACAAAGGAAATTACAACGACTATCTCGAGCAAAAAATTGCTCTATTTGAACAACAATCAAAAGCATTCGCCAATCAACAAAAATATCTCGACCAACAAGAAGCGTTTATCAATCGTTTTAGATACAAAGAAAGTAAAGCGCGTCAAGTCCAAAGTCGTATTAAACAGATCGAAAAAATCCAAAAAATCGATGCTCCAGAAGATATGCATACTGCACGTTCTCTCACCCTCAAACGTTCTGAAAAAAGACTTCCTGAAACAATTCTCACGCTATTCGACGGTCTCATAGGCTATCACCTACAAGATCCTCTCGTGAGCTTACCACCCAAACTCGTTGTCACCAAATCGATGCAAATCAGTATTATTGGAAAAAACTGAGTATGAAAAACCACCTTGATCAAATCAATTCTCTGAGAACAAGCACTGCTTGCTGGATCAGTAAAGATCGCACCAAATCTTATTATTGGTTCGTATGGACAGATTGTTGACAGTATGAATGGATCACAGAGCATCATTGATGAACTCCTCTGACCATGAGTTAGTATGAAAGAGATTCTTGGGATATTATGATCATTGTCAGTGAGTGCAGAAAAAGCACAACAACGTATCGATACTCTCTCGTGAGGAGAAAAAGCAAAAGTTGCGCTCACCAAAATGCTCCTCAGCAAACCTGACGTTATCATTATGGATGAGCCAACCAACCATCTCGACATCCTCAGCAAAGAAAGCATCACGATGATGTTACAACAATTTTCTGGCGTAAGTATCATCATCTCGCATGATAGAGACTTTCTCAGTCAAGTCAGTAATATAATCTGGGTCATAGACAACAAAAAACTCCACGTCTACGAGGACGTGGAGAAAGGGTTTGAAGTGATTGAATAAGAAATGAATTATTTTATGGTGTTTCTGATATGATGTTAGTGGCTTTTTATAAAAATGCTCTTGATTACAAAACAATCAAGAGCTAAAAAACATGGCTATCACTTATGTTTTCTTAATGGATGTTTTACATCCAAAAAGACAGACGCTACTAAATAAGCCAAGATTTTAGCACTCAAACATAAGTAATAACTTTAAATACATATATACATCAAAGTCAAGTAAATCTACTCTTGCCACGATTCACACTATTTCATCTAGCATCATCAAGCAAAATATATACTGTAATGACAGCATGAAGATTTGATTGGCGCCAATGGATTGAGTAACGGACTGTGCATACAGAATAATCTGTAAAGAGATTTTTTTGCGTTATCAGAAACCGCATGAGTCGCTGATGCTCTGGACGGAGTTTATGAGTGCGGATGGGTATATGCATAATCCTGTCTGAGTCGTCAAGCATCTCTTGCAGACTGACTACGAGTCAGAACTGATTGCACAGATTTTTTGATGAAATGTAGAGACGTTGGTTGCATGTGCGCAGTCGCTTGATCAACACTACTCGTTCGGATGAATCGAACTCAACATGTGATGTCCATCACCCAAAATTATGAAATGTGAAGCATGAAGCGGTATGCTCAAAAACAAAGAAAAAACACTGCAGATTCTCAAGCAGATCGCACAAAGCATCACTACTCCGTTTAGTCTCAAAACAAGAGCATGACTCACTGAAGCAGACAAAGAAGAACAATTTGCATTTCTAGTCGAAGCAAGTAAGTATGTCTGGATGATTGGTGTCCATTGAAGAACTTATAAACAATCTCATAGCGGTGAAGTCGATCGACCATTTATCTATAAACTCAAACAAGCCTGCTCAGATACAGTCATTATTTGAAATTGATGAATCAGAACGTATCAAGATTGCGCTGATCGTATTGGTCCACTCGATGGCGTAATGATCGCGCAAGCCGCAATCGGTAACCCTCGAGTACTTGTAGAAACAACTCCATCAGTTGAAGAACGTTTTGCTGTAATATTTCGTCATCTTGCACTCGCTATGGCACAAGAACAATACTTCAAAGAACGAGCTCTATCGACTGAAAAAACAGGACACACGATACTCATACAGCCAACACTCCACCAGTTAGAGAACCGTGCAGATCATATCCATGCACATCCTGAAAAGTACGATGGATACTACACTCCTCGTGAATTTCGTAAATATTTGTTTAATTATATTTCTGGATTGGAGTACAACAAAGAAATAAAAAAACGCATTCCTG
Source organism: candidate division SR1 bacterium (assembly GCA_007115995.1). Lineage (GTDB taxonomy): Bacteria > Patescibacteriota > Gracilibacteria > Absconditabacterales > Absconditicoccaceae > SKJI01. The sequence goes on along the minus strand of SKJI01000007.1, from coordinate 11,196 downwards.
CAGCAAAGGAATACGCCGAACTCAGAGTATTATTGGAAGAGTTTTATGGTCTCATTACTAAATCAGTTTCATAAGTTTGAATAATCACCATACGATCTGTTGATCCATATCGACTGCTATTGATTCATCAGACATTATCGAGCAGTCTTTTTTCTAATTGCAAAACCTCCAAATCAACAATACTACGCTCAAAAACCAAAGCATCTTGCTTTCTTGTTTCTATTCTATGGAAGTATCATTTTGTAGATGCTGATGTAATATTGACTGCATAGACACCTACAACAAAAAAGAAGATTATTGACACAACAATAAGTTTAGCACTACTAAACAGTTTTTTATTGCGTCTAAGTGTATGCTGCATCAATAGGTATTGTTTAGACATACTTTTGACAAATGCGAGCTTATTCATTGTGAAGATTAGGAATCAAAAACTTTATATTTTCTCAAATAGTCTCATCTTCGCACTTCTTGCTGCTTTATTTACTTGTATTTCTTGCCATGATGGTTTTATAACATGTTTAGTTAGTATAATTCAAATATTTTGTTTTGCAAGTGATTTCAGTGCTATTTTTGCACGTCTATCTTCTCCACTATGATAGGTAATAATACAACATCTTCATCATGGTCTCAAATAGTCTACAAATGTTTCTAAAAATCTATCAAACTCATCAAGTTCATTATTAATCTGAATTCTCCATGACTGAAAAATAACAGCAAGTTTTTTGTCGTTAATACCAAGATTTTTTGCGCAATCACGCACATCATGGGTTGTATGAAAAGGATGTGATTTTTTATGTTGCACGAGTTCTTTTGCAATCCAATCGATATATTTCTCAGAAAAATCTGCATATTCCACAAGATTGTCTACAAGATCTTGATACGTTGCTTGGGCAAGCCATAGTGCAACTGGTTGTCACTGTGAGGTATCATAGCGCATATCAAGTGGTCCATCATGCTTAATACTAAACCCACGAGACGCATCCTTAAAATGTTCCATATTCACCCCAATATCAATCAGTATATAATCAACCTGTTGCACGCCAGTCTGTTGCTTAATATGCTCAAAATCAGCATAACTTCCGTGGACAATCTGAATACGATTCTCATCAAAATACTGCTGGTCTATAGTCTGCCTTGCCTTTGCAATCATTGCTTGATCTCTATCAACTCCCAAAACAGTACGTCACTGTGCCAAGAATCACAACGTATGTCATCCATGTCACAATGTTCCATCCATCACATAGTGAGCATCATCAGGACAAGACTGCATCACTTCTTGAAATAAAACAGGGGTATGTATAATAGGGTTACTCATATATGACCAAGAAAATAAAGTATGTATCTCAGAATCGTGCAACAGTTTGACTCTCTTACAAAAAAAATTATAGTTAAGTATGTTTTTTATACAAGACCAAGCATGCTATGGTTGTAATTCTTCCTACAAAAGAACGAATTGTACGTATTTACAGTAGTCCACTCCCAATACTACAAAACATTGCTATCCATACTCGAATTGAAACACAAGATCCTGACAACACCCTCCATAGATATGAAATTCGTCACTTTCTCAATAAAGCATCTCCTCAGTGGTGATATATGCATATTAATCATCTTCAGTTTGGTGCATGATTACCAATTTTTACACGACACAACGAACGACTCTATCAAGCAACACTCTTACACACAATCGCTTGATGAGAACACTCTGATGCATATCAACTTGCTCATCTCCTCAAAAACAACCTTGCCTGATTTCTCTATCTTCATTCGTATAGTTCACTTCCCGGACCTAACTGCAACACGTTTGTGCAAATGATCCTCGATATGTTTCCACATAGTGCAATAAACCTACCTTCGAGAGCGTTTTGAAGACACTATCATAGAATACACGAAAAAAACACAGCACGGTTTGATCAACCTCATCCTACTCCAAAGATTTCTCTTACTCATACTGACAGGATTAAAACAATTCGAAAAGAGCGAACATGAACATAATAATAGTTATTACACAGTAGATCATATACTCTATGAGAGCACAGAATATTAACTATTCGCTCGTTTCTCTCTTTACAATATTTTCTCATAGTTTATAATGCTCTCCTCACATATCTGGCAGAAATTGATACGTGCTTTTTCAATTGATAACAGGTTTTCAATGATGGTTGTGCTCTTTTTCAGGATTCATTTGCTTCTCTTCTTCTCAATGAATATACAATGCAACTCAACATGAAACCAGAAAAGTAGTCATAATTGATGCAATTATTCATTTACGCTTATATAATACATCAAGATCTGCTTGATACGGCCTTGTTTCTCCTTTTCATAGATCTCATTCTTGTAATTTATTTATGTAATGCATTATTTTCTAAAAAAATAAAAATACTATGTAGTCATACGATAATAATTTCTTTATTTAGACAATAAATTGTCTTTGAAAACAACAAAAAAAACGTCCTACACTGTAAAAAAGTTGGTAATACTAGTCAGTATCTAGTGGCGCTTTGTTTACTCTATCAAAATCTTCTCAGTTTGTTGAATCAATTCACAAATTTTTACTCTCAATTGGAACAGATCATACTCATGACGATTGAGAAAAATGAGCATTTCATAAGAGTAATCAACTAAGTACAATTGCATATGCGTAAATATTATTTTTTAGAGCTACAGACCTTGTAAATCAATCAGTTGGTAGAGTATTATTAGCTGATACACAAACAGATTGATAGAGTCATTGATCATCTGATGCACCATTATTTCATGGCTGATTTAATGAAGTATACAGAGACATAATATATTAATAAGAAAATATAAAAAAGCTTGGATAGACTAGATAGCTCTATATATATGTATATCATAAAGAATAGCAAGATATATTCTTAAAATTTTGTCATTTTTCTAAAGAAACAAATCAAAGATAGCATACTAACTATGACACCTTGCATTTGTAAAATCATATTCAACATTTATTTATTAGATTACTCTCTTAATTTTCAGAAAAATTTATATTTTCTGTAGAATATCAGCATTACTTTTTATAGCGCTGTATAACCTCTTGAATCATCGCTGGATTTGCTGATCCGTTACTCTGCTTCATCACATGACCTATAATAAATCACATTGGTTTCATATTTCATGCTTGTATATCACTCAGAAGATCTGGTTTTTCTTGGAATAACTGATCAAGCCGTTGTTTGATATCGGTTTCAGTCACTGCGACAAATCATAACGATTCGATCACAGCATCTGGTCAACGTCATGTCTGTATTATCTCATCAATCACCAACTTTGCTTGTGGTCATGAGATCTTCCCAGTTTCGATACAGTCCAAAAACGCACAATAATCCTCTACAGTCAGCTTGCAGTACGAAAATCATACTTGTTGTGCATTGAGCCAGCGAGCAACAGATGAGACAAGCCACTTTGCTGCTTCATTATAAGACTTTCACGCTGCAACTGTTTGTTCAAAAAACAACATCAGGTCACTGTCGGCAATAAGTCCATTGATATATTCTTTGTTGAACTGGTAGTCATTCTTATAGCGAACAATACGCTCAAACGAGGTCGACACTCATCAATGATGCTCTACAACCTGATCGACATACGACGCAGGAAGATGCAAGGGCGGAAGATCTGGCTCAGGCATATAACGATAATCCATCGCTTCTTCTTTTGATCTCATACAAAACGAGTCTTTCTGGGCATCATTTCGTCTTCTGGTCTCTTGATCAACTGTTCATCATGCAGCCAGTATATCTTGTTGTCTAGCAACTTCATGAGCAATTGCTCTCTCTATAGCACTGTATGAGTTCATATTCTTCATCTCGACTCTCGTACCAAACTCCTTGGTTCCTCTAGGCCTTATTGAAATATTCACATCAGCACGCATCTGACCATTTTCAAGCTGCGCATCACCAATATTATTAAGTTTTATAATTCTTTGAAGTTCCTTGAGAAATGCTACAACCTCCTGCGATGATCTAAAATCTGGCTGCGTCACAATCTCAACTAGCGGCGTCCCAGCACGATTAAAATCAAGAAGCACTTTCTTACCATCGCGAATTGATTTCCCTGTATCATTTTCCAGATGAATATCACGAATACGCACTGATTTTGTTTCAGAAAAATCATTATCAACAAAGAATGCAAGCGATCAGTCAATACATACTGGTTGTGCAACTTGTGTAATCTGATATCACGTCGGTAAATCTGGATAGAAGTACGACTTTCTCTCAAACAACGAATATTCTTGAATGGTACATTGCAGTGCTTTTCATAAAAGTATTGCTTTCTCAACTGGCTCCTTGGATAAGACTGGTAATGCTCATGGCTGTGCAGTACAAAATGGACAAATATGCATATTTGGTTCTGCATGATCAAAGTCTTGAGAGTTGATACACTGACAAAACAACTTATTGACTGCATTAAGTTTAGCATGAATTTCCAATCAGATTACTATCTCATATTCCATGTGCATTAGGTATAATATAAAGTATGATGTTGCTCGATCCATTGAGCAAATTTCATCGTTGCTTGTGATCTATGATTTATTCCATCAGCTCGATGCTGTGGATCAAAAAACGGTGGTGTGTCCATCGCATCTGGTAGAAAAATAAGATCGTATGGTAATGCAGGATTTTCTATTGCTTGATCAAGGTATGCAAAGGTGATAGTTCCATCTGCACGTCCAAGACACTGGTATGGTTCTGCACAGTACTGATCCATATACGACAACACACATTGATAATGAGCACGTCTATTACTGACTCACTCATACAATCTCTGCATTCATGCTAATCAGACTCATTGATAGAAAAATTTCGATAATGCTCATGGAAAATTATTGAACGCATCGAAACAAATACCGCTATCATCTACTAAGACTGATCATTGCAGTTGATCATATGCTTTGCGTGCCTTATCTGCTGAGATAGCAGCAATCGAAGCAGTCTGTATTTCAGGTAAATCACAATCTACTTGTTGTGTTGTGAGAAAATTTGGTAACGCATCGCGTATTTGGTTGTATTTTCAGCTATTTCATGTTACTATAGAAAGAATCAATCACATATGGCATCGACTATTAAAGAATTTCAAGTCTCATTCCTGTCAACTGTCAGGCAAGTTTTATATTTACTGCTCACTTTCAAATAGCAAGCGCTTTTTGATCTTCTGCAACCGTCACAAATGCCTTCCCTTCTTCTAGTCTTACATGATCTACTTTAGCTGGCTTGAGTGAATCTATAACAAGCTTGATAGTATCATCTGCATTCTCAATAATATCAATTTTCTCACCATTGAGTAACGAAAGCACAGTATTAATTCTATCTCCACGATGTCAGACAAATACTCATATTGGATCTATTTTTTCATCATGTGATGAGACAATCATTTTGGTTCTTTTTCAGGTAATTCTTACAATTTTATCGACCGATACTATTCATTCATCAAACTCTGGGACAATTCTTTTGAGTAATGCAACAATAAATTCTGTCCCTCACTGAGTAATATTCAAATTAATCCCTCACACTCATTTTGAAATTTCTTTGAGATAAACAATAATTTCTTCTCATGCATTATAAATTCTATTTGGTACTTGTCATTCTGTTCATAAGACCACAGTAGCTCCATCAATATCCAAGACAACACTTTCTCAAATAACTCTCAATACTTTTGCTTTGAGGAGTTCTCATTCCTTGTCTTGGAATTTTTCAAAAAATCTTTCTCTTTCGATGTTTTTGAGATTCTGCTTGATAGTTTGCGCTGCAGCTGTCACACCAATTCTCGTAAACTCAAGATTGTCTGGTGTAATATCCAATGTCAAAATTTCTCCAATCTGAATATCTTCCTTGATTTTTTGAGCATCAGAGAGCGTCATTTCTCTATCTTCTTCTTTTTCGTCAACTTCCTCTACAACCTCATACTCTCTATAAATTTTGATCGTACCATCTGCACCAATTGACGCCTGGATTTGTGCTTTTCTTTCGTTTGGCAAATAGTCCTTTCTAAACGCGGTTCTTACTCACAGTTTTACAATATCCAATACTTGGTATGGATCATACTTGTACTCTGCAATCAATTGCTTGATCGCATCTTGAATCATCAATCCGTCTAATTTCATTATGGTGTAATTATCGTATAAAAAGAAAGCTCCACTCTTGGACCGAGGGAGCTTTTGTTTATTAGTATTAGTATAGTCAGATTTTTTTCTTTTGCAAGTGTTTTTATTTCCCTGCTAACTGCTTCCATAATTTTTCTTGCTCTTTTGAGAGTTTTTGCGGAATAGTAATATGCGGATAGACAATACAGTCTCCTCTATTACTCAATAATCACTTCGCACCAAATCATTTTCCTTGGACACGAATCTGTTCACCAATTTGCAATCATTTTGGGATTTTGATCTTGACGACTCAATCTGGATGGTCAATAGTAGTTTCTCATCACAACACTGCATCAAACAATGAAATATCTTTCTTGATGGTGATGTTGTCTCACTCTCTTTCTCGTTTGTCAGATTTCTTAACAAGGATTTTGATATACAAATCTCATGCTGTTCCGCCAAATGGTCATTCATTTCACTTACCAGCATATCTAATCTTGCTTCATGATTTGATTCATGCAGGAATTTTGACGCTCATTGCTTCTTTTTGTTGCGTCAATCATCATCATTGTAGTTTTTTTCCGTCCTTGAAATACTCAGCTCATTGTCCTTGACATGCTGAACATGGTGCTTGCGACTGCATCACACCAAACGGTGTACGGACTTGTTGCATCACCACTCACGATCCATTACAGACAGTACATGTTTTCTTTTCTGCGCCACTCACTACAACCTCTCTCCCATAGGAAATATCTTTGGTTACTCCATGGTAACTCTCCTCAAAACTTATCGTCAATTGCAATAATAAATCATCTCCTTGCTGCGGTCATCTTTTCCCTCATCCTCAAAATCATCATCCAAAAAACCCTCACAACAAATCACCCAAATCGACTCAGCCACCAAATCACTCTGCTCATCCAAATCATCCAAATCCACCTGCACCAAATCATCATTTACGAAACGAATCGTATTGTTGTCTCTTTTGTGGATCAGAAAGCACTTCGTTTGCTTCATTCACTTCTTTAAATTTTTCTTCAGCAGCTTTATCGTTCTTATTTCTATCAGGATGATACTTCATCGCTAGTTTTCTATATGCTTTTTTTATTTCGTCTTCTCATGCACCTTCTTCTATACCCAAAATATCATAATAATTTTTCTTTGGATCAAAATTTAAATTCATTCTTTTATGCTCAAAAGTTAAAATAGCACCAAACAGTATTAGATGCTACTGATTTCACAAAAAAAAGCAATGGGAAGTAGTGTGTTTTGTAAAACGTTTTACAGCATGTCTTTTTAAAACAAGGTCATGAAAGATGTGATTCGATCATATTAGTTCTATTTTTTTGAGATTCCTTCATAATTTTGGAATCTTGCTGCTCTATTACAAAACTCATAATGTACTAGACAACAACCTTATTATCAACTTGATCTCCTGATTTTTTGTATGGGAAGAAAATTACACATACTGTATGAAATAACTATTCGCTTTATAAGCACATTCGTAACAAAATAAACCATAATTTCTATATAATCTTGTTTTGAAGTGACGATTGAGTATATTATTTCGTATAAAAACGAGTTAAATCGAATTTCGCCATTTGTAAAAGCCCAATGGCTCAACTTCTCGCTTTGCTCGACCCTTCGGGCAATTTAACACAGATTATACGCAATTCAAAAAATATTTTTCTAACGGTAGGGAATGATAGGCTTTCAAAGGGGAATAAATTTGATTTTTCTTTTATTATAGAGGGGATAATATAGTGTTTTCCTCCGCTCCGCTACAGAAAACGATTTATTTATAAACTTTATACGACAACGTTAAAATATGGCTGAAACTTTAATCAAAAATTTCACACAAATCTCCAAAACAGATACTGAAATCGCTGGAGGTAAAGGTGCTTCGCTAGGAGAAATGACTCAAACAGGAATTCCAGTTCCAGATGGTTTTGTCATTCTTTCAAATGCTTTTGATAAGTTTTCAGAAGAAACAGATCTAAATGTTGAAATTGACGCTGTTTTAAACACGGTTGATATTAAAGAAGTTCATACTGTTGAAAATGCTTCTGAAAAAATTCAAGCAATGATTCTTTCGAGAGAAATGCCTGAAGATATTAAAACAGAAATTTTGAAATTTTATAAAAACATAGAATGTAAATTTGTAGCGGTTCGTTCTTCCGCAACCTCAGAAGACTCTGCTTCTGCCGCATGGGCGGGGCAGTTAGATAGCTTTCTAAATACAACAGAAAAAACTCTGTTGGAAAATGTAAAGAAATGTTGGGCTTCTCTTTTTACTCCCAGGGCGATTTTTTACAGATTTGCAAATAAATTAAATAAAGATAAAATTTCCGTGGCTGTTGTTGTTCAAAAAATGGTTAATTCAGAAGAATCAGGAATCGCTTTTTCTGTTCATCCAGTTACGCAAGATGAAAATCAAATTATTATTGAAGCTGGTTTTGGTTTAGGCGAAGCAATTGTTTCGGGTTCAATAACTCCAGATAGTTATGTGGTAGACAAACAAGGATTTAATATTTTAGATATAAATATAAACGAACAGACAAAGGCACTTTACAAAAAAGCTAAAGGCGGAAACGAATGGAAAAAATTAGGAGAAAAAGGGAAGAAGCAAGTTTTAACTACAAAAGAGGTTATTGAATTATCTAAACTTATTGCAAAAATTGAAAATCATTATGGTTTTCCCTGTGATGTTGAATGGGCGCAAGAAAAAGGGAAATTTTATATCGTGCAGAGCAGACCGATCACTACTCTCAAAAAAAGAAAAACCAATAAACATATCCATGGGAACTATAAAGATTATCAGAGACTTTTTCAATGGAAAGGAGGAGGCTTACCATATTTAATATCTGATATTTTCATGGATCATTACAAAACCCTTAATGGCTTAGTAATTTTATCTAATGGAGTTTGGACTAACTTTTTACCTAAGAATATTATTAAAGAAACATTAAAGGACGGTTTAAATAGAATAAGCAATCCAAAAGAATTTGAAGATTATAGAAAGAACTTTGAAGATTATAGAATAGAATGTTCTAAAGTTTTTGAACGAATTATCAAAAAGCAAGATGTAACGAAGGGAGAATTGAAAAAAACTTTAGGATTTTTTATTAGACTGTTTTATTATTATTCAAAAACAGAATTTTTCTATGTAGATAAAGCTTATGAATATTCCAAGAGAGATAGTACGACGAGGCAAAATCTTGAGAAATTTGATAAAATCAAAAATGGAGGTAGAGAATACTTGAATAAGGTTTTCTTAGGAAATGAAAGTTACATTGAAGAATTACTAAATATCTTGGAAAAAAAATTTTCAATCGGATCAAACAAATTAAAGTTGCATGGGAAAGAAGAACTTATTAGATTATTTGAAAACAAGAGAGTCTCCGATGAAGTATTAAAAGACAGAAAACTTGCATATGTAATGCAAACTTTAAATTCCCACATAGAATATATTGAAGGAGAAGAAGCCAAAAAAGCTGTTGATGGATTTTTAGACGAAGCTGAAAGGCTAGACTCAGCTGAAATTAAAGGCATATCTGCTAACGAGGGAAAAACTAATGGGAAAGTAAATGTTATGAATTATGGTTATGAAGATTTTCACAAAATACCTGAATTCATTAATGAAATGCAAGATGGTGATATTTTGGTAGCAGATACTACGGCTCCAGAAATTATGTTAGCTTGTAAAAAAGCATCTGCAATTCTAACAAATCAAGGAGGTTTGATGTCACATGCAGCAATAGTAAGCAGAGAGCTTAATATTCCATGTATTGTTGGATTAAACAATATTACTGATCTAGTTAAAACTGGAGATTTGGTTGAGGTTGATGCTAATAAGGGAATTGTTAGAGTTCTGAAAAAGAATAGGTAATGTGTTTTGAAAAATGAAATTCACCCCTTAACCCCTCTTTCATTTTTCAAAACGGAAAAAATCAAATTTATATTTAATGACGAAAGCCTATCTGATTATTAAGAGCGAAAAATATTTTTTGAACTCAAGCTACGCTGCGCTCTCCTCCTTTCAGTCGTCGGGGCGTATAACAAGGGTTGTGCGAAATTCTCTTTTGTGAAAAAATAAAAACAAGGAAAATTTTGGCACTTTTTAATTCTTTAATTTAAAAAACTATGACAGAACAAACAACAAGTAAAAAAATCACAGTTGGTCTAATCTTGAGCTGGATTTTTGGTATTCTTTTTGCTTTAACTGGATTTATTTCTGTTTTTTCAGAGCCAATACCAGGCTTAGTGATGTTAATTATGGCGGCTGTTCTTCTTCCTCCAGTCGTAAAACTGATTGAACAAAAAAGCAGTTTTAAGCTGACCAGAACTATCAAAGCAGTTATTATCATTGTTAGTCTTATTATCTTTGGCGCAACCATAGACACTTCTACTACTCAACAAGATGATCAAAAAGTAACGGAAGCAGACCAACAAAATATTGCAAACAACGAGGAACAGCCACAAACTGAAACCAACGGACAAGCTGATGATGAAGAAAAAACAGAAACAATCCCTGTCCTTTTTGATGTTTCCGCTTTGTTGGATAAAAATATTTCCTATTTTGCTCCAGCATTTAGTGAACCAGTCAACGAAAATCCTGAACCAACTGATATTGCCATTCAAACAGGAGTAGAAACTTGGACAAAAAGCTTTGAAAAAGACGGATATCTGATCGATGTGACCTACAACATTAATAGTGGCAAAGTAACGGAAATATTTTTATCCAAAGGCACATACGATATGCCACTTGAGGAAACGTGGATTACCAAAAATGAAGTCAATGATTTATTGAAACGCGGAAACATCTCAAAGGACTCCACCGGTTATTACTATAGATTTATGTGGCCAATCCAAGACAAAAGTAAATACACCGGAGTAAAAGTGCAAAAAGAACCCTTCACAGGCTTTGAAGGAGACCAACTATGTAACGGTTATCCAGAGTGCTAACATAAAAGTGCCAAAATTGAATTAGATTTTTTTTCACAAAAGAGAACTCAAGGGGTCGTTGCACTTTCGCTCCTAACGTCGCTCACCCTCGCACAACACAGTATATCTGGCTCGCTCCTGCCTTCGCTCGACCCATATTT
>SKJI01000014.1 GCA_007115995.1 candidate division SR1 bacterium | reverse complement strand
TTGTTCATTGTAGTTGTGTTATACATAGCTAAATAGTCAGCATATAAAAGTGCGAGCACTTCTTATTTTACTGACAATTTAACTTGAGTTCAACATTGACAGTTTAACTGGGTTTCTACACTATCAATATAATTATCTTGCATAGTCTGATATTTTCTGTACTGTTGCTTATATATTAGTCTTTACTCATTTTTTTATTTTTAATAATCATTGTTATGCAATTATTTATTCGCCTTTCTTTTTTTGTTGTAAGTATAGTGTTTTTATCTTCTTTGACCGTATTGGCAAATGAGAATACAGAGCGAGAAGATGAAGTGAAAAATATAGAACTACAAGAACAGCAAGAGCAGGCAAGGCAGTTAGAATCAACCTTATCTTTTCAACAGTTTGAGAGTTGTGAAGATATGCAATCTACACTGCATGATTTTTTAAGAGACAATAAAGAGTATTTTACAAATACCTGGTGATGACCTCCTAGATTTCATGATTGAGTCATGGTTGAGCCAATGGTTGATACACATATGGAGACAGTTGTTTCATGAGAAAGATCAATATTATCTCAAGATGATTCACCATCGTCTGATGGTTTTTCTACTACAAACTTACAGGTTGCTTGAGTAGATGAACCAGATATTTTCAAGACTGATTGAGCATTTTTATATTATTATAATGGACAAAAAAACCAAATATATATATTACAGTCACCGTGAAACGATCAAAATGAGCAACCAAGACTTGAAGATGCTACTGTACTTTCTTCTCTTGTTGTTCCAGAATGATTTTCTCAGGTTGAGCTCTTTTTTCAATGAGATAGATTGGTTATTTTATGACAAAGATGGAGAAGTGTAACACAACAATCATTGTTGGATACTTCATCGAGAGTAGCTATTGTGGTCTATGATATTGCAGACAGAAATGCACCAAAACTTGAAAGATATATCGATCTTGATGGAACATATACAGATGCAAGAATTATTGATAATCAACTTTATGTTCTTTCAAATCTTAGTGTGAATCGACGGTACGCTTATCAGATGTTTGATCAGTGAACACCAATACCTATTGCGTGATTAATGCCAAGAGAAATTGATATAGTACATAATATTTCATGACAAAGACCTCTCATGATTCAATGAAGAGAATATCCATATGGTATTTCCTTGAGTAGAGCATGATGTGACCAAATTAACTATTTGCTACCAACTCAAGAAAGTATGCAACACACCTCTGAGATGCCTTCATTTACGATAGTGAGAACTATAGATCTGCAGCAGTGAGATAAAAAAATAGATACTACCGTAGCATTTGGTGCTACACAGACAATACATATGAGTGCTTCAAGTCTCTATCTAGTTGCTCCTTTTTATATGCAGCATCCGTTTCGTTGTCGTCAAGATCAAGCATGTATAATTCCACGGTTTAGATGATGACAAATTCATACATTGATTCACAAGTTTTTATTGGCAGAAGATTCAATTGATTATGTTAATTCTACTTTAATAGATTGAATGCCGCTCAATCAATACAGTATGTCTGAAAATGATCAATGATATTTTCGTATTATCACTCAAACACGATCTCCAGAAATTAATACACATTTGTTTATAATGAATCCCTCTTTGCAGTGATCTTGAATGGTAAGAAATATACAAAGAAATGAAGAACTAAAAGCATCAAGATTTATAGGTGATAAACTATATATGGTCACGTTTGAGTTAACAGATCCATTATTTGTGTTAGACTTGGAAGATCCATATAATCCTATGATCATATGAGAACTCAAAATACCATGATATAGCACATATCTCCATCCATATGCTCCTGAACAAGATGATGTGCAATATCTTATAGGAATATGATATGATACTGAGGAGACACAACGATGATGATTTAATAATTTATGAATTAAAATAGATTTGTATAAAGTTGATTTTAATCAGCAACAAGCAGATTGAAGTATACTTGTAACTCAAGAATTTTCTGAAGTGTATGGTCAACAATGATCATGGTCTGAAGCATTACATAATCCTCGTATGTTTGTTTGGAACTCAGTAGCCAAACAATTATTATTGCCACTTTTGTTAACTGATCATATAACACAACAGCAATGCACCGTGACATACTGACAAGATTGATCAGAAATAGGAAGGAATTGTTGGGACTCTCATAGGTCGCAATCAACATTTGCTTGAATGAAAATATTTTCTATACATTCCCAAGAGGGTATACAAGAACTCCATGCATATGATTATACTGATAGATTTGAAAAAAATAATCATGACTTCTGATTTCCAACACCTAGACCAATGGTGTGAGATATAGATTGAGTACAACCGTTTGCGTGAGATGAAATAGGTGATTCTTCAAATAATATTTATCAATGGCAATTTATGAATCAGTATTTTAGAGTATGATATATTGGTGATGTATACTTTACGCTATCAAATATGTTTGCTCATTTTGCTCTTCCATCTCTTGCACAAGAGAAATTCATAGATTTTTAGATTATAATTTATTTATAGGTATGAGAAACGTATTTCTTCTATTGCTCTCTTTATTTGGTATAGTACTCTTCTGATCTAATATATATGCACTGTGGCAGGTTAATGATTTAGAATTTCGTGCTGCAGTAGATCGAATGTATGAAAATGATATGACTATTTATAATCAAGCAGAGACCTTTAGACCTCAAGATTATTTAACAAGAGAGCAAGCTGCCAAGTTTTTTTATACGTTTGCAATTACAGCAGATAGCTCATTGCAATGAGATTATGCTGTTTGAGAGGACTGTTTTTTTTCAGATTTATTATGAGCTGATAGTAGTTTATTGTCATATATTACCAATATATGTGCTCTTGGTTTTATGCAATGAAAGCACTGAAACATGAGACCTCTAGATTTATTAACAAAAGCAGAGGCAGTAGCAATGCTTGTAAGAGTTGATCAATGAAGGTTAGATGAGTCAGTACATCCACGATGGCGTCATTATCATAGTGCCGCATATGCTATGGGTATAACTAAAGACAACAATATATGGAATCTTGATCACCATGTTACTAGGTATGAAATTGCTTTAATGCTTTTTAGAGCAGCGTGAAATAGTATTGATCTATATGATGATACTTTAGAAATTGCAGAAGTTGCTGAGTTACTATGATGACGGTGATGAATACACCAATCTCATTAATGAATTTATATGTATGAGTATTTTGGTGATGATAGTAACTCAACAGAACTTGTCATTCTTCTGGAAGCCTGCTGGTATAGCTTCCACGATCTGAGCAACAAAAAATATTTTATCAATGATTGAAAATTATCAATGATCATCTACTAGAGAGACAAATTTTTCATCTATACCAAATTTTTGGTGACCATTTCATTGATTTATTCAAGATATATATGAGTCGTTTCTTTCTGATAAAGAATGTATTACTCTCCAAGAGTTTATTGTACAGCAAAAAAATATGTGGTGATATGAAAATGAGTATGGTCTTGTGAATAGATTAGATATTGTTACTGCCTGATGGCTTTTTTTTGCTAAAAATTTAGAGACATATCAAACATGGAGACCCAAAGGTAAGCAAAATTTTATCAAAAAGCGTTATGTAGCATATGTAGAGTGAAATATGTATGATATGTTTCGTTTTCTTAAACAAGATCCACATCTATTGTATGATCAAACAACAATAACACTGACTAGACCAATAATGCATCATAAATACGTTCATAATAAAATGCTGGTTATAACTGATAGTATAACACAAAAAAAGTGAAGATGATCATTATTAGAGACAAAAACTATCATTAAGCCTCTTGATTACGATTCTGCTGATAATTTGACACTTATAGACATTAATATTATTGCATGAAAAAGACATCAAATTAGAGCGCATTGTGCATCATTAGGATACCCTATATGTGGTGATTTACTTTACTGATCAAAAGGTTCGGTATATACTACTGACTCTGATATATGACTTCGAAGTATCTGATTTGATCTACTTTAAGAAATCATTTTATACATTGTATTGTTTTCTCTTTATTTTCTTCTTGTAGGAGTAGTGTAATTTTTTTTTGTTGGATTTTTTGTATGGTTTTATCATCTGTTAAGCTATATGATTGTACATAATTGGTGCGTTCAGCACTGATAATCATATTTTTTTTGAGGAGTATTGTTATCAAGCGTCTTAGCTCTCTTCATGATACATGACATGAAAATGTTATACTAATCATATGCACTTTAGGGTAAGGATGTAAATAAATACTGTTAATAAGATTTATATCAATGAAGTGACTATTTGTCATAAAATTATTATTGCAATTACTATAAGAAATCCAATAATAATTACTATGCAATTATCAAAAAGAAAGCAGTTAATTACATTACGTATGCGAAGACCTTTAATACATATGGTTGTTATTGTTTTATCGTTCATATGGATCTGAAAAGTACGTTTAGTAACTGATTTAATTCCCTTTGTGCAATTGAGGATTCCATTTATCGATCTTAATGAGTTATACTTATTTGCTTGAATATCAGCACTCATTTTTATTATTATTTGAATGGCTGTTGGGCTCTATGAACTTTCAAAGCCTATTCATTCATATTATAGAAAATTTCTCAAGGTGATTTGAATATGGTTTATGGTCAGTAGTTTTTTGGCATATATGTGATTTTGATTTGTTTTTGTCAATTGAATTTCAAGATTTGTCGTCATAGTAGGTGCAATAGTTGCTTTTTTTATTCTTACTATTCTTGATATCTTTTATAATAAAATAAATAATATTTTTGAACGTAAAAATCCTTATAATATATTGATTTTATGAGATAGTTCATTGATTTCTAGTGAGATAGTCAATAAAATTCATGATTCTACTATTTATAATTTGACTATTATTGGAATAGATGAGTATGAACGTGTACTCTTACTAGAGTATGATGTTGTGTTAGCAGCATGAACATATGATAATGATCTATTGCAAAATATAGCCGATGATACTCGTATAGTTTGATTAAGTTTTTATCATATCAATGAAACATTCTTTTTGGAAGATATTCAAGCAATTCCTTCTAGACTGTGACCATTATTTGCAATGGAATATTGTCCTTCTCCTTTGGATTGATGGTGGAGAATTATAAAAAGAATTTTCGATGTGATTGTGTCTTTATGTGCGATTATTCTCCTTTCTCCGCTTTTATTGATTATTGCACTTATAATTATTATTGATACAAAATGACCTGCTCTTTATAAACAACCAAGAGTCTGAAAAAACGCAAAACAGTTTACATTTATTAAGTTCCGTACAATGTATACGCATCTTTCTGTTTGAGAACAGTATTGATGAAAAAAAGCTTGGGCGTTCAAAGAGGAGCTTATGCAGTCAGAAAGTAATGTGCGTAAATGAGAGTTGCAAAAAATCGAAAATGATCCAAGAGTGACTCGTGTATGAAAATTTCTTCGTAGAACATCATTAGATGAGCTTCCAAATTTATTTTCAGTTTTTTTGTGAAATATGTCTTTAGTATGACCTAGACCACATGAACCATTTGAAGTTGCTAGATATAAACCATGGCAAAAAAGACTTTTGAGTGTTAAGCCATGAATTACTTGATATGCACAACTATTTGGTAGAGATAGTCTCTCGTTTTCGGAAGAAGCAAAACTTGATTTGTATTATATTCAGAATCGGTCATTGATACTTGATATATATGTGTTAATTTCAACAGTAAAAGTTGTCTTGAAGTGAAACTAAAAGAGAGTATATAAAAAAATTATTATTCTAATAGTAAGATTTCATTCATCGATATTTTTTTATTCTAAGAGTGTAAGATATCATAGGGTGTTTTTTTCTTCTTCCAAGCGTATGAGATGTAAAAGGACGCTCTTTATTGCTCATTGAACATAAAGATTTTCACTTTCTTCCATACGTATTACGAGGAGAGAAATTTTTTTGTTTCGACTAGTTGTATTATGGTCGAGTTGATCTATTTTACTAATAACTGGAGACAGTAAAGAATCGTGTGAAGTGTGCTGAACATAACCACTTGCTTGTGTTCATGCAAAGACTCATAGTAGTACAATTGCAATAAGTGCAATTATTTCTCTCATAGTTATTAATCGATAAATAAAAGTTATCATATAAATACGATTGTTTTTTTGCTTTTCAAGAGATTTTACAGTATAATTTACTCTATAGGGTTTTGTAATAACCATATACTTTTTTATGGATATATCATCTCTTAACATTGCAATTGTATAAGAGCAGTTCTTATGCTCATGCGTCACCAAAATTATTCCTCATTTGATTTTAATTTATATATATGCTACTATGTTGTCATACTGACTGATAGAAATATTTGTAGGTATCATCAATGTGATGGTTGTTTTGATTATTTTTGTTAGCTTTTTATATGCAACGATTGAGTTTATTTTACACTATGCTCATACGAATCTATGACGACCAGGAAAACGTTGATTAGTTTCTATAAAACATAACAGATTAAGATTGTGAGAAAATTTATTGTTTGCTTTGGAAATACTTATCTGTGCTGATATTATTATCACTGTATTGGAACCTACTTTTGACCATCTGTTAAAGTTATGATTACTTATTATTATTAGAATTACTATCGCTTTCTTTTTGGATAGAGAATTACGTGAATTAAAGCATAATGATGAAAAGCAGAAATGTGAATAAATCTTATTGCTTGCTAGTTTTTATCATCTATCTTCTATAACATATTTTTTTTGTTCTAGTTAATTTACTTTATTGTGCATATAAATATTGCATCGGTCAGCTCAGTTTTTCGTTTGTTTGGTTTTTCGGTAACGTGGATGATAAAGTCAGTGAGTATGTTCATATCCAGAAATAATAGTAGCTGCTTTACAGTAACGAGCTTTATGAAAAATGATATCATGAATTTGATCTACATTTTCACTTCAAATACGTTTTCAGTAGGGTGGATTAGTAATAAGTGTGTCATTTTCTTCTAAAATAACATCAGTACAGTCACGTGACTGCAACGAAATACAATGAGCTACTCAAGCATTTGATGCGTGATCTGCAGCACATCTTATCGCCTCTTGATCGATATCATATCATACTATCTTATATTCTTTTTCAAAGATTTTTTGTTGAGCATCATGTTTGATACTTGCTATATCATCTTGAAAATTAAATCATCAAAATGACTCACATGCAAATCATCTATGCATTCAGGGCGCACGGTTTGTAGCAATGAGTGCTGCTTCAATAGGTATAGTTCATCATCAGCAACAGACATCCACGAGTGGGAGTGAGTATCATCGACTTGTCATGAGCACAAGTGCAGCAGCAATATGCTCTTTGAGTGGTGCTTGTAGATGATGCATTCTTCGTCATCTCTCATGGAGAGCATTTCAAGAAGTATTTATATAAACAAACAATGCATTATTATGTAATTGAATGCGTATTGTATGTGCTTGTTTGTCATTATTAACTGTGTGTTGTTGGTTTTTTCATATAATACGATTGAGTATAGCTTTGTGTGATACAGACTGAATAGTTGGGATGCTCTCTAGATCACTGTTATAAGAGTATGCTTTTATCTGAAAAGGTGATGTTTCATCTAGATAATTTTCTCGTGGTAGTGTTTCAAGGAGTGTAAATAAACTCTCAAATGAATCACATTGTTTTTTATGAGAGAGTTGTTTTCGTATTTTTGATCATGTTCTTATCCATACGTTGAGAAATGCAATTTCTTTGAGAGTACAATCAACAAACACTCATGTTTCAAATTGATTATATGGTTTTACTCATAAATATTTAAGTTCACGATGAAGTGTTGGCGCAAGACCTACAGAAGTAGTTATTAAACATGTATATTTTTTCATACGTCTAGTATAGAGTTTTTGATATTATTTAAAAGTGTATTTCATAGGTTTATCTATGAGTATGGGAAGGTCTGAAAAAGGGAGAAAATTTTATGAAATGAAATTTTTCCCGCATGAGGACCTTCTTCAAGGAACCTCTGTTTTAGATACAATCCTATAAATAGAGCGATACATAATTGTTGCATATAATCGTTTCAAAAGTAATTTTTCAGAGGTTTCTATATAATTGGTTTAGATTTTATCTAGAATTATTACCTAAAAACAGTATTTTATTCTTATGAATCAGAATCTGACTCCAGCACAGCAACAATGGTATGACTTAAAGCAATCATGTAAAGATTGTATACTACTTTTTCGTTTATGAGATTTTTATGAGTTGTTTTATGAAGATGCCCATATTGGACATAAAGTATTATGACTGACATTAACAGAAAAAAATAAAAAAAATGATAATCCTATTCCAATGGCATGAATACCTCATCATGCATTGGAAAAATATCTGCCTAAACTTATTTCAGCATGATATAAAGTTGCACTTGCAGAGCAAGTATGAGATGTAGTTCCTGGTTCAGTAGTAGAAAGAAAAATTGTTGAAATAATAACTCCTTGAACGTATATACAGGAAAATGCGTTTGAACAACATATAATGTCTTGTTGGTTTTGATGAGACTCAAATCAACAGTATCATATTGCATGGTGAGATTTTACCTTATGAACATATTTTGTCCAATCTACTGAAAGTTTTCAATTACTTTGTTCTATTATTGAGAAGATTGCGCCGAAAGAGTTTGTGATACATCATTCTTTTCCAGAGTTAGAGAGTTTGTCTGATTTTTTGCAAAAGAGCAATATAGTTTATAGTGTGCATGATCATCCTCAAGATATGGATCACTTTCTCAAATCAATTTTAAGTATAAATAGCTTAGAGTCTTTTTGAGAAGTATTACAGTGATGATCGAAACATGCAGTTGCTACATTATTTTCATATGTGAAGCATTACCAAAAAAAATCTCAGTATATTGTTAAAACTATCAAAAAACTTTGATATGCTGACGCTCTTTCTCTTGACCCAGTTACAATAAAAAATTTAGAGATTTTTTATTCGAGTTATGAATCAAATCAAGAATACTCTTTATTTTGAGTGCTTAATACCAATAAAACTGCATTATGAAGAAGGCTTTTGTATAATTGGTTACAATTTCCAACTCGTAATGCTGAGACAATCAAACACCGTAATGATCTGATTAAACATTTTTCAGAGGTTGATACGAGAGAACGTATATCGTGATTTCTTACTTGAATTGGTGATATACCAAGAATGATAAGTAGATTATACTACAAAAATCCATCACCAAATATTGTACAGAATATCTCTAAACAATTATCATATATTTTTTCACATGATGAACTTGTTTTAGCTCTTATGTTATCTTGATTAGATGAAAAAGCTCAATCATGACTAAAAGTATTAAAAGAGTTTTTGTGATCAGCAATACAAGAAGAAAGTGATACTGAAAAATTTTGATTTATAGTATCTTGATTTTCGACAGAAGTAGACAGCCTGCGTGCCGTAGCATTTCACTCAGATGATCTCTTGCAAGAATATCTGCAAGATTTACAAACTACTTTACGTGTAAATACTCTCAAGATTAAACGAATAAAAAATCAATGATATTTTTTGGAAGTAACATCAAAAGATGCTCAATTACTAATAAATGCATCTGATTGATCTGATGAGAAGCATGATTTTGTTCGTACGCAGTCATTAAAGAATGCAACACGTTTTACGACTACCTATCTTTCAACGATTCAAGAAAAGATACATGATGCTCATGAAGCATTATCAACACTTGAGTATAAGATACTTGATCAGATTATTGAAAAGATTCTGTCATCAAAAATCTTCTTTGATCAGCTTTCAGATGCTGTTGCATTGTTGGATTGTTCTGTTAGTTTCGCATATCGTTTATTACAATGACGAACAGTTCCTGTCTTAACTGATCAGCGCCATATAAAGATTATTTGATGAAGGCATCCGGTTGTTGAGTCTTTTTTATCCAAAGATGAACAGTTTATTAGTAATGATCTTCATGCATATACAGAGAGATTTTTTCATTGTATTACATGACCTAATATGTGATGAAAATCAACATACCTTAGACAAAATGCTATTTTATTGATTATGGCGCATGCATGACTCCCTGTACCTGCTGATTCAATGGAATTTTACTTACTGGATGGTATATACGCTCGCGTATGAAGCTGAGATATCATAGCGAAAAATCAGTCTACATTTATGACTGAAATGGTTGAAATGGCTTATATTATACGTAATGCAACCGAGGATTCATTTATTATTTTAGATGAGTTATGACGTTGAACATCTACGTATGATTGAGTTGCACTTGCTCAAGCAATTTCTGTTTATATCTGTCATCAAATAAAAGCAGTTACATTATTTGCAACACATTATCATGAAATTATTGAACTAGAAGATTTACTACAATGATTTTATAATGCAAGTGTATCAGTATATGAGTCGTGAAATAATCCTATTTTTCTTAAAAAAATTGTACAATGATGAGCGAGTAAAAGCTATTGAGTAGATGTTGCGAAACTCGCATGATTACCAGATGATATAATACGTCTTGCACAGGATTATTTAACAGAACTTGAAGCATGAACGGTTTCTACTCTTGCTCAGTGAACTTCTATTCCTAGACAATCAGGATTTGATTTTTGAGTGATTTCTGATAAGCATAGTGAGACACTGGATGCAATCCATGATCTTCTTGATACTGTTGATATTAACTCAATCACACCATTGGAAAGTATGATACTGTTACAAAAGATTTTATCGATATTACAGTAATTTTGTAAAGCATAAATAGTATGAATTTTCTTGTATTATATTCTCATTTCAGCATATTTAATAATAATGATGCGAATCAAAAGAATACTCTTTTCAGTAATCATTTTTGTTTTACAGTGATCAATGTTTGGTCAGGGTTTTCAGTTTGCTTTTATGGACTGGTGAAGTCCAGTATATGCTCAGAACTCTTGAGAGAAAACTGATCTCGTTGTTATTTTTGTTAGTAAAAATGTCTATTGAGGAATTCAAGGTTCACTTGACTGGTATACAAATACGTATATTCCCGCAATGGCACCATGAACAACTACGCTTGTTATGGAGATAGATCCATTGTGATTTGACGCATCAGATTTACAAAGGATATTAGAGAACCTCTATTTTGATGGAATGCAAAATGCGCCATCTCAACTTGTCTGAGTTCTATTGTTTTGAGTTCTACCACGACCTATTGTAGAATTAGAAGGAAGAAGGTTTGTCTCATTATACCCATATTTGGATTTTGTAGATCCTATGTTTTTATATGATCCAGTTGAGGATGTTTTTAAGTTTCAATGAAATATAGATAGCACACCTGAATTATGGCATAGTACTATTCCAGTTGATGATGTATGATTGATAAATATATTTTTTACGAAATTACAAGAATATTTTGATGATCCTACTGAGTATGCTGAAAAGAAAATTCGATATGATGATTTTATTTTTTTGAGAGACTCTTTTTCTCACGAAGAGTTACAGCGTTATATAAATACGTTACTTTTTGCAGAACCGCACTCTTTTAGACATATAAATCCAAATTTTGCTCGTTTATTGTCTGCAGATTATGAAGCATTGCTTGTTGAACAGTTAGATAAGGCAGACCAAAGTTTAGCATATCGAGAAAGTCAAGCTTGAAGTCATGAATCTGTTGTTTGATCTGAAGAAACAGAGCAGGCCGCAAGAGAAATTTCAGATTGAATGACGACAATGTTGGACATGTTGAACCAAGAACTTATAAGAGAAAATATCGTGGAAATGTGAGATTTTCCAATTCCTGCAAAACCTCTTGAAAGACTTATGATGCAAGATTTTCAACCAAATTACACTATTTTTGGTAATACCTATCTTGAAACTATGCTAGAGAATATTACAGCATGATGAAGATATATTCCAGAACTTATTGATACAAGTTTGGAAAAAATAGAAATAAATGATAGGGTTGGTAAGCAGTTTCTCAAAGATATGAATGAGATAATGGCAGATGCGCTAGAAGATGTTATTTTGGAAAATGAGTATCAGTTAAAGTTTCCATTGCCATTTCGTTTGAGTATTTGGGATGCTTTTGTGCCCTGAGCAAACTTTGAACTATATTCTGAGGTTGAATATTCTTCAGATCTTTTTGATGAGTATTTTTCTAGATTTACTACTGAAGAAATTATTGAGTTGTTTGGAGGGAAAACCTTTCAACAATGACCATTTATGTGATTATATGTTACCCCAGATTGAGAATTTATAACAACAAATATGAGAAATCAAACGTGAAGATGATGATTTGAGAGAGCTAGATATGAGTTGTTTTACTTTTGAAAGAATGCTGTTGATATTACTAACTATCAGGAACTTACAATATTTAGATGAACACCGTTTAATGAGACAAGTATTGATAGGCTAAGAGAGAGACCGATGTGACCTGTGGTAACGGTAGAGGATCTGCCGTGATGGGACTTTAGAGAATGATCTATGTGAATGTCATTAGGGTGGTTTGCACAGCAAACAGAGAATAATAAAGCATTTAATTTTGATCGCGCCTTGAATGAGAGAACTGTGCAGTGATTACATGACTATATGTTTTCAGATAAAACATTGTATGATGAGTTGAGATACAATGATAGGAGTCAGTTGGATAAATTTGCTCAATCCTTTTGGTGATGAGCTTCTCCATTTAATATTTCTATAAATCCAGACAATCCAAGAGATATTTCTATGATACCAATTCCTCTTTGATCTAACTATACGAGTTGATCGATGGCATTATCTGAAAGTAGAATTTTTAATGAAGATATTGTAACTGATACATTGAGGTATAATGACTTTACAAATTCTTGGTTGCGCTTTGCATGGAATCCTTCAATTGCAAAATGAATAGGTTGACCTTGGTATGACCCAGCTTGAGCAGTTCTTACTGAGTTGACTTCTGATGATAAACCTGATGTAGATCCTTGGTATCCGATTGAGCAAAATCTTTTTGATGCACATAGAGTTTATGGTCGTGCGTTCCAATTATGGTCAGAATCAAGAGAGTGATTTTTTGCAAGAATGTTATGATTGTGACTACTTCCAAGTTTTCAGCAAGCTGTTTCTATTATACAACAGATTGCATGAGATGAACCAATTGACGATTATTTTGAAAAGTATTGATCAACATCACTCTATCTACAGTACAATCATCCTATGGCTGCTGCTATATATTATACTTTGGATAGACATAGTAGAAGCAGATGAGTATGAGCATCAAATGAATGGCAGGAAAAAAGACCTTTACTTAATCATATTCCATGAAGAAGTTCATATGATGAGTTAGATTTCTTTTTTGTGTATGATAATTTACAACCAATCAATTTCCCATTGAGTACATGGTTATGAATTACAGTACAAACTACCTTGGGACATGATATGGATATGGATACAGACTGAGTGCCTAGTATGTTTGATCCTGACAGAGATTGAGATTGAATACCGAATCATTTAGATTCTGATCAAAGTGGTAATAGAATTCCAAATATTCATGATTTAGATATAGATTGAGATGGAATCATGAATTGGTTTGATTTA
The DNA here is from genome assembly GCA_007115995.1 of candidate division SR1 bacterium. GTDB lineage: Bacteria > Patescibacteriota > Gracilibacteria > Absconditabacterales > Absconditicoccaceae > SKJI01. The sequence continues at coordinate 1,626 of SKJI01000014.1, read as the reverse complement.
GATATTGATGGAGACTGAAATCCTAATTGGACAGACTCTGACATGGATGGTGATTGAAATTACAATTTTATTTTTGATGATCCCAATAGTAATATTCCTTTTCCAAACATATGATCTGATTGATGAAACGATGATTTGGTTTTTTGAGATGGATTAAGTGATGGTGGTGATACTAGTTGATGAGCCGATTGATCATCAGCATCAGAGAGTGAGGCTCACTCAAATAATAATCAAAATAATGGAGAGTCTGATGATGAAGAATGAGTAGATAGTCAAGTATGAGAATCATGAACACACGAATGTTTAGTCCCATTAGCATTGCAATGAGATACTAATCCGCAACTGTCTAATTATTTTAATCAGCTATCTCTATTATCAGAACATTTTTCACAGGAATTTTTAGTTGTTGAAATGGTGCAACATACCTGTGATAGCTGTATTCAAATGGCTCAGCTATTAAATAATGATCAAGATTTTATAGAAAGAACAACTTCATGATCAAGTTGTTTTTACCTTGCACTTACTGAAGACTGAAGGTTACAAGACTGGGTTGATATAATTTGATGACCTTCTACCTATGTGTGATGACGTTCTTTTGCGTTACAAGATCAATATTTTGGTGATCTTCCTGTACATTTTTGATGAAATTCATTGCAAGCAGTACCTACATTTTTCATACTTAATCGTAAGTGAGAGATCGTATCTACCAAAATATGATCGCTGCCATCTCATTTTTATGAGGTATGTATTCCATCACAAACCTGTTCGTGAAGTGATGTGGGAATATGAAATGATGAGTGATGAGAAGTTTGACAGTGAAGTTGCTGATATACTTGAGCAAATCAATGAAATGTTCTTTTACCTGATAGCAATTTTCTTGAAGATTTAGCAGCATTTTATTGAGATGATGATATAGATTGAGATGGGATTCCTAACTCAGAAGATTCTCATCCACTTTGACGGTACTTTCCTTTTGATGAACAATGAAATCCACCACAAATACAAGATGCACCAGATCCATGAGATAGAGCACAAATGTGTAGTACAAGTGATTTTATCTGATGATGAGAGAGCGGAGTATGTTGATATATTTATGATTGTCCAACTTTTGATCAAGAAATGTGTTGAGAATTTGCTGCTTTTTGTAATTGGGATGCAGAAAGTACTTCTTGTCAGTATGCAATAGACTGTTGATCATATGATCTTGATACATGTCTAGCATATCAAGCAGATTGATGTATTTGGAGAGAACTCTCTGTAATGAGTGTTGATTGTTCATCTTATGATATTGCTTGCTTGAGATTGCTCAGAGAGTGACCTTTTTCAAATCGTCATGGTTTGGTTTTAGACGAAATTAGTTGTACAGATTGAATTGATAATAACTGAAATTGATTTACTGATTGTGAAGATCGATATTGTAGAGATCATCAAGATTGTGCATGAATTGATCCGATCTGATGATGGCCTGAATGACGAACTAGTGATGATGAGAACGGGAATGAATCATGACAAGAGTGATGACAAGAGTGATGACAAGAGTGATGACAAGAGTGATGACAAGAGTGATGACAAGAGTGATGACAAGAGTGATGACAAGAGTGATGACAAGAGTGATGACAAGAGTGA
>SKJI01000050.1 GCA_007115995.1 candidate division SR1 bacterium | reverse complement strand
TTGATTCATAGTTTAATTGTAACATTAAATCTACTTAATTGTAACATTTGTTTCGAGAAAATCAAGATAATTGTTTTAGATAAGGGGATGTAATTGTAACATGAGTTGTGTGATTTTGTGATGCGAAATTGCTTTTTTATTGGATTGATAGTTTTATAGTCCACTAAATAATCATGCTATTTCTGGATGATTATTCTTTATTTCATTCTGCCGCCATACGGTTTCATTATTTCATTTTATATGTGTTTTACCATATAGAAGTAATATATGAGTATTTTTAGTTACTTCGTCTACATAAATAATTATTCTATTTCAGGATGATTGGGGTGACTCATTAGATCATGCTATTTTGAATCTACACTTGGCTATATATCATGTATCACATATATGAATTTTTTCAGCTTTTGAGGTTAGTATGAATGTATCTATGCGTGATAGCATATTTTTAATAGTGTCAATTGTTTCTATCCAAGATCCTTTGTATTTCTTCTTGAAGTATTTAATGAAATGCGTCCCAACATAGTCACTATCTATAACAGAAAACAATTCATTAATACACATTTTCTTTATCTTCTTGAGTAATTAAATTATACGGAATAATTTCTTTTTCTTTACAAATAATCCAAGGCAGTTGATTATGAGTAAAGTCGACTATGTCCTTTGTATTACTATCTTTCCATTTGATAGCAATTTTTTTTAACAAGTCTTTTTCATCATCAGAAAGTTTATCGTTTTTTGGGATGGAAATATTTTCAATTAACATTGCTTTTCATTTAATTTCTATAGCAATACCTTCTTCTTCTTGTAGATCTGCGACTGTAGCAAAGTATGCATCTGGTACAGGTCATTGTTGTATTCTCCTATATTCAAGTCATGTGATAGATTGTAAATTGAAATAGTACCATGAAAAATCCAGCAAATAGCACAGCTTAGCTAGCTTTGTTTTAGTTATTTTCCCATCACTATCAGATCAATAGTGTATGAAATTTGTAATAATTTGTTTATACTTTTCCCAGTCAATTGATCACTGTGAGGTTGTTTGTGTGTTAGTTGATATAAATTTCTCAATTCCCACTCAAAAAAACTCTGCAAGTTTTACTGCTTGTCATAGGGTAAGCTCGACTTCATTATTTTCTACTTTTGAAAAAGTTTGGCGAGTTATACCTAACATATCAGCAATTTCTTGTTGATTTATTCTTTTTGCAGTACGTAGTTGTTTGATTATTTGCGTCATAGAATAATGCAATTAGCATATAAACTAATTTAATTATATTGATTTTGTTAAAAAATCAATAGATTTTGTTAAAAATTTTAACATATTTTTGCTTTTTCTATAATTTGAGATTACTGCTGGGATCTCTTCGTGGCTATGTTCTAAATAACAGTATATTTTTTCATTAATTCATCATTTTTTGAGATGATTTGTAATATTTCATCTCAATCTAATCGAAAGGATTTTCTATTTGATGTTCAATGAGATATATTTTCTAATGCTTCTCTTGCTTTGGGTGCATAAAAAGTATTTGTGAAATAGAATACTCATTGATACTTTTGATTTGTATCATTGCTTATTGTTGTTGTTAATCTATTTATCTCAGCTTCTGAGATGTTCCCTCTTGTTTTATATTTTGCTTGTCAGAAGAATCAAAGTATAAAACTAGTATTTGTTCAAACTGGAAATTTATACTCTGAAGTTATATCTATTCCTCAATCTCATCAGTCTCAAGCTTTTTTCACATTTGTAAATCAGCCTACTATCTGAAGAATATCAAAACATAATCTTTCAAACAGTTCTCACTTTTGATTTGTACTTGGTTTTTCTCAATACGTTTTATGTAAGAACGCATTATACATGTTCCATGTATATTCTTTTGCTTCTGAAACTCATAATATTTCATAAGGGATTTCTAATTTTATTAATGAATTTACAAAGTCATCAAATCAACTTCATTCTTTATAATCTTTTTGAATATCATCTAATATCATAAAGAAAAAATCCTCAGTTTGAGCTCATTGTTTTTGTATAAACTCAATTTGAGTATCATCTATATATTCAGGAAAATCTTGTTTAAAAATTCTTCTAAATCTTCAAAAATTTGCTTTATTGTGGTATGGTGGTAACTTTCCTGAAAGATAGAGAGAAATTTTACGGATATCCATATGTTCTTTAAAGAATAAATTAGTGTATTGATTATATATTGTATATTGTTTTAAACAAATTTAAAGGATTTTTATTAAAAGAAAACGTTGCTACATTATGATTTTTCTTGATAGTAGTAACTATAATCAATTCCTTTCATATATATTTCGCGATCGTGAATTTTGTTTGTCAGGGCTTGAGTGATAAGTTGCTATTGGGAAATTCTTTGGCGAGATGTATCACTTCATCACTATCGAGCATGTCGGTCAGATGACGTTTACCGTCGGGTGCGAGGATTTTGAACTGGTGAGTGACACTAATCAGTTGATTATTTTCTTTTTTGAGTTTGGTTTTGAGATATTTTCGATAGTTACGATTTTTGGTATAGTTACGTTCTTGGCTGAGTGCTCAAACGCTATCTATCACAGAAAACCACCACTGAGACTGGTCGTCGTCCCAGAGTGCTCTCACTTCATGATCATCCCAAAAGCGGATAGATAGTTTTGCTATCATACTATGATTCTAATGGCATAAAACTCAGTAATTTCTCTCTATAGTACTCATACTGTTGTCTCCTGGCTTCGATTTCCGCTGGGAGACCGATAGAAATATCATTGGTTAAAGCATCGAACTTATCAAGGATTGCTACTATTTCTTGTTGTTTTTCAATTGGTGGGATAGGAACTTTGATCTTGGACAATCTTGTTCAACTTGTTAGAGCCCTAGTTGTAAATGAGCTATATCTAATAATTTCTTTTCTAGCTTGATACGAATTTAAATAATATGAGCAAAATTTCGAATCTACTAAGTCAGTTTTAGGTCTAGCTCTTAATACAAAACCACTAAAAACACAGTCATCAATATCTTCTAAAAGTGCACTAACCATTCATATTTCTTCTTTACTCTCTGATGTTCTTGTAAAAAACAAATCGCCCTTTTTAACTTTATAACGTCATTTCTCACTATCTGTTACTTCTACTTTTCCTTTTAAGTCTTTAGCATACAACAAACGATTCTTAAACACATCAGTAAAATTAACGATCGGAGTCCCTTGTCCAAAAAAATCTTTTCACTTATTTAATCCATTTTTTATCTCAAACAGCTCGCTTATTGTTTTCCACTCAATCTCATCATCATCAAACGTCAGCATCTCATCACGATAGTATTCATATTGACGCTTTCTAGCCTCTAGCTCTGCCTCTAGCTCTGCCTCTAGCTCTGTGAATGTATCGAGGATTCTTACTATTTCTTCTTGGACGGGGAGTGGGGGAATGGGGATTTGGAAAGTTTTAAGTTTCGAACTATTTACAATGGCAAAACCTCAAGGGTTTACATTTTTTTTACATTCCTCTCATATTATAAAACAGTAATAGAAAGCAAACTTGGGATCTAGCAGATGTTCATATTCCTCCTTTATTGTTAATCAAGTTAGTTGCTGGTTCATAATAAAAGGTCTAGTAACAATTGCATGTTCTCATATTGTAGCAGTCGTTGAAATGATTATCGAGTTTGCGGGAAACAACTTTGCTTTTACAGCTTTAGGTGTTACATATTGAATTGAATCAGATAAAACTCTCCCATTCTCTCTGATGTCTTCCATCCTGAACCAAGGTATACTACCGTCAGTCCAAAACTCAGATTTAGATTTAGAAGGTGTATATCCATTTTTTATATAAAAGACTTCTCCCAACTCTAAAAATTCCACGCCGTCGGGGCAATATTGTCCAATAAGTTGATTGAGTTTGAAATCTGACATAGTGTTTAATTAGTTATGAAAAGATAGATAAGCTATATGATATTAGAGTCAGTATTTTTCGTCATTGGATGCTTTTTTAATCAAATTATCAAGCTGTATATCCATATATAATGTTTCTCTGCTTGTAGTGAATTTAATTTCTCATGTAGTAAATATATTTCACTCAATATCTATCTTAACAAATTCATTTTTTATAATTCATCTTTCAATAAGTTCGTTTAGAATAGAATATTTAAATATAAGTTGAAAAACATCATATATCCTTAAATCATGTCATTTAAATTCTACTTTTAATTTTTCAAACACTCTTTTTCATTCATGAAGTAAATCGTTTCTAAGATCATATATCAGTGAAATAGTCCTAGCAATAAGTCATCTTTCTTTTGTTATACTGGAAGATGATGTTTCAATATAGTCATTGTCCCTGATAATTATTTTGTCTAGTGTTTCTCAAAATTTTACTGCAGTCTTTTTTTTTCCTCAACTAATTGGATATAACAATACTTCTAGAATGGGTGGTATAATTGCATAGTAAAAAAATAAATCGTTTTGTTGTTCTAATCAGTAGTGAACTCAAGATAGATTCAAGAATTTCTGATAATAGTCATTATCTTGAGTAATTCACTGATATAAATAAGTAACATCAATTTTTGCTTTATCAACTCATATAATATCCTCAAAACCACTTACCATTTTTAAACTTGTATCGATATCATTGATACAAAAATGTAGGGGGTATATAATTACATTTTTTAATCCATTAACATATTCTGGTATTGTTGTATATACTTGATCACATGTTGACCAGTTTCCGAATTTAACAGTTTGATCATTTTTTACATTGAAAGAGAAAATATCAAATGTTTTATAGTCAATTTGATTCATTCATGGATTAGAAAAGTCGTGATTTACATGTAGTTTGAGAAGTAAGTATAAAATTTTAATTTTATCATCAATATCTTCAGAATTCTCATCTGTTCTAATAATACTTCCTTTATATTTTAAAACTCATATTCATCCTACTTTTTCAGGTGATACTCATTTTTGAAAGAAAGTGTTTCTAAAGGAATCAGCAAATAAATCTAAATTTATTTTTTCTGCTTCATTGAGCTCTTGAGAAAAATCATAGGTATCATATACATGAATTTCAAAACTGTCCATAATCAAAGACTTGGATAGGTTAATATAAGGAAGAATACAAATTGTCTTGTCTGACGTTTCCATAGATTTTTCTAAATAAATGTGTTATGGATTACTTTTTTCTATCTCACTCACAATCTCATCAATCGATTCTCTCAACTCACTCTGCCTCGCCACAATTTTCTCAATCTTCTTATTCAACTCTTTTATATCTATTACTTCTCTCGTATCTTCTTGTTCTACATAACTTGAGACAGCAATGTTGTAGTCGTTTTCTGCTATGGTGCTGTTGTCTACTAGTGTAGCAAAGTATTTGCTATTTTTACGAGCGATATAAACTTCTAATATTTTTTTACGGTTTGCTTCACTGAGGGTGTTTTTTGCACTTCCTCTGATAAATTCAGCTGATGCATCGATAAAGAGTGTTTTGTTGTCTGATTTGCTTTTTTTCAGTACCATGATGCACGTAGCAATCGTTGTCCCAAAAAAGAGATCAGGAGGGAGTTGGATTACTGCATCGACATAGTTATTATCTATCAAGTATTTTCTTATTTTTGCTTCAGCTCATCCGCGATAGAGGACTCATGGAAATTCGACGATTGCTGCTGTTCCAGTCGTTGAGAGCCAAGCAAGCATATGCAAGGTGAAAGCAAGATCTGCTTTACTTTTTGGAGCTAAGACTCCAGCTGGAGAAAAACGTGGATCATTGATATGGAGTGGATTTGCATCACCTTCCCAGTTGATAGAGTAGGGTGGGTTTGAGACGATTGCATCAAACGGTTCATCATCCCAGTGTTTAGGTTGCATAAGTGTGTCTCAATGAGCGATATCAAACTTTTCGTAGTTGATATCATGCAAAAACATATTGATACGACAGAGATTGTAGGTAGTAAGATTAATTTCTTGACCGTAAAATCATTGACGAACGTTTTCTTTTCACAGAACTTTTGCAAATTTCAGAAGTAGTGATCCAGAACCACAACACGGATCATAGACTTTATTTACAGCTGTTTTTCATACGGTGGTAATTTCTGCCAAGAGTTCGCTTACTTCTTGAGGTGTGTAGTATTCTCCACCAGACTTTCCAGCATTTGATGCATACATTGCCATGAGATACTCATACGCATCACCAAACGCATCGATAGTATTGTCAGCATAGTTTCCAAGTTTGAGGTTGGCTATAGATTCGAGGAGTTCAGTAAGTTTTTTGTTTCTTTGTTCTACCGTACCACCAAGTTTATTTGAATTTACATTAAAATCATCAAACAGCCCTTTGATATCATCTTCACTTTCAGCTCCATTTGCTGATGATTCAATATTTTTGAAAACTTTTGATAGTGTTTCATTCAGGTTTGGATTATTCTTTGCTTGTTTGACTACATTTACAAACAGTTCACTCGGGAGGATGTAGAATCATTTTTCTTTTACTGTATCAGCTCTTCCAAATTCCGCCTCTACATCGTTGAGTTCTCTATAATCAAAACCACTCTCAGGTTCGTTATCATTGATATATTTTGTGAGATTTTCACTAATAAAACGATAGAAGAGCATACCTAAAACATATTGCTTAAAGTCCCAACCATCGATACTTCATCTGAGTTGGTTCGCTATCTGCCAGATCGATTTATGAAGTTCCGCTCTTTCTTGGTCTTTTATTGCCATATTTTTGAGGTCGAAATTATAAATAATATTTTTATACTACATATCTACTAAATCAATACAATCTCAATGATATTGTTTATGTGTAAATTTTTATAAAATTCATAGTATCACAGATCGAAATAGGTATATTCCTTTTATGCCACAAGATAATCCCTACGGTCTTGGTCAGAAAGATTTGGATCAGTACTATCGTCAAAAAGCCATAAATATTCTTGAAAAAATAACCAAGAGTTGTTTTAGAATGTTTCGTGACAAGACTACTACCAAAGAGCAGTTGATTGATAGATTTTTTGTCTTGAAGGAAAAATTGGATGCACTGTGAGTGGTCTATCTAGATGCAGAGTATCATATGGAGATGAGAAAACACATTGAGAAATTGGAGAATACATTACAAGCAGATTTTGATTTGGAAAAGATAAGAGAAGTTCAGATGACTCAGCTCAACCGTTTGCAGAAGTTAAAGAATAAGACTAACTATAAAAAAGATAAATACAGAAAACGTTCATCGTGACTGGATATTCAATAGGCACTTATTCACCATAAAGAATGATTCTGTGGTGGTCTTGGGTACACTTACCGTCAGTCTGCATAGTATTATAAATGATTATTCAATAAAAAAAGCCCCAAGTAATAACTGGGGCTTGAAGAAATGAAATGCGAGAAGAAATGAAATCAGATCAGATCGTCAGTCTAAAAAATTTTTCGATATATTTTAGATTGATTTTCTTGTATCATTGGTTCTTTAGCATTCTGCACGAATGGTTCTAAGGCTTTTTTTAGCCTTAAAAGGTCTTCGTCCTGGAAATGTATCTTTGGCTTTGGGTTTACCAGCGTGATGCCTTCTCTTTCGACATCGGTTGCTAGCGATGCTCCTTGAGCCTTGACATAGCGCAGTCGTACTTTTTTTGGTCCTATAATGACAAAGTGCGTTCCACTACGAGTTCTAGCATGCCACTTGGCATGCCACTTGTCTGGATACTTTTCCAAACTTTCAATGATTTGGTTTGCTTCCGAGATTGAGCTGAGATTTCCACTTTCGCTACAAGCTGAAAAGATTAGTAATAGAGAGAAAGAGATAAATAATAAACGCTTCATACGTTAAAAAATTAAAAGGTTAAGTAATTAATTGCCATTATTTTATAAATAACTTATACTATTTGTCAATAGATTATTGGTGATAATATTCTTACTTATTTATTCTTTTCCCACACAAAAGTATGCAATAGTGCTCATTGCTGTATAGTACAAGTTTGACAGTGTGATGGGTAAGTGAATTCATAAGCATTATCTACGAAAAACGGTTGGGATTGTTGGTGTCTACACAGTCTATTACACTCGATTGCTCATTCTTGGGACCAACGTATTATACGATATAGTGATCATGATTCTTTTGTAATTAGAAACCAAGATCATTCTCATACTCATGCTAACCATTGCGCATTACTGTCTATATTATGAGCTCTTTGTGGTTGAGGCAGCACGTTTTGCATTACGAACTCGTTTTCAAATAAAAGAAGGTCTTTGAAGTTGTCTTACTGTTTTGTCATTAACGTAGTAGTATGTGTTATGCACTAATACATTATGTTTTGTGGTTGGAGTAATACTAGGAGCAAGTCTTCGTCTTAGATTTGTATACGTACAAGAAAATGATGCCCTACAAATACTATTTACAAAACGAGAACAGTTTGATCATCTATACTCGAATGGACCATAACGTACCATTCATTTTGATTGGAGCTTTTTGAGATAACTATATCATTTACTATAATCTGCTCAGTAGTAGATTGAAGCATACATCTCGCCGTCTCCATGGCAAGCTTTATTATTATTTACATATATTAGTATATCATCGAGGTTTTCTACTGATCAGTCTTTACCAAACTGAGCACGAAACGGTTTGATAAAGGTGGATCGGTCTCTTCATCACGTGCTCTTCACCATTGTATAGGTGTGTGATAACGACCAAAATCACAGTATGTCAACTGACCTGTAGATTTTTCTATCAGTACTGCTGCAGCATGACCTACCTGATATCAGTTAGATTTACAAAATCATATGAGCTTCATTGGAAAATCATACCACATATTATTTGTGGCCACCATTCAGGAAGGTCGTGCTATTGCTATAATACAATCTTCGCTTTGTTTCTTCATGTTTGATACGAAGCTTATAAATATGATCTACTTATGTATAACGCTTTTGATTCTTTTCTCAACGAAAAAGAGGGTTGTAAATTTTTCGTGTAACATTTACTTCTCGATATTTTTTAAATATTTTCAGCATACTCATCTTTGATTGAGTTATATTTCACTCATTTTCAAGATCACTGACTTCATGAATCACCTATAATTTCACTTATAGTTGTAGTATTCCCGATCACGTTAGAGCTATTACTTCAGAATTTAAATTGTTCACCAATACGTATTACTTTATCAGTGCTATCTGTTGATATTGGGTATATTTCTCATTTTTTTGAATTTACTACAATCATATCTGCATTGAGTATTTTTTGTTGCGTCGATTCTGGTAACTCATAAAAAGAGACATTTTTCATTATAAATGCGTTTACACTATATACTCAATAGATATTCCCACTATTTGTACGAAGATAGAGTTATTTTGGTACTGGTCAAACTCAACTTGGAGGATTTACTATACCATCTAGGTTGTATTGTTTGAAAGAAAAGGCTATATCAGCTCAGCGAAGTGTTACTTCTTCGAAATTACCTTGGTCAAAATTATCGGTAAGAGATGTATAGAGTTCATCCGAATGTTTTTTGTATCCCTTATTTGATTTCGAGTTAGGGTTGTTTTTTGGTATTTCAGACATTGTTTTACTTGCACAAATAAACTTAGACAGTAGTACCGCTTTGAACTATGTTTCTCATCTCTTCTACTTCCCTAAGTACTCAACCTACTGTAATTAAAATACTTTTAGCTTTATATTCTTGTCACTCCTCAAGCTTATATATCATAGAACTCATAGTCGCCATTATAGCTTTTTCTACCTCTTTGTACAAGCTTTGTGCTTTCTGACTTTCTTCCTGTGTAAGTACTATGTTTTCGTTTGGATTTGGTGAATGGTTAGTGAAAATAATCTGTGCATCGTGCATTTTTTTAGCGATTGCCAAATCAGAGTTAGCATTCCAAAATTCCAAAGATGTATTCATTCAAATTACACTATTTGTACTATCTATGTTAGCTTCTTTTCATTCTTCAAAAAAGGCTATGACAGATTTATATCTGCTGTTTAATTGTATATAAGCTTCTGGTAGTACTGTGACTCAACTAGACTTTTCAATACTATCTTCCATTCTTTCAGAAGTATTTGCTTGTATTTCTTGTGTTTCAAGCTTTTGATTGAAAATTGGATCTTTGTTTATCATTGTGTAAATATATTATAAATTAAAAAATATACTAAAGCAATTATATTATAATATTTTTTTAAAATAAGTCAATTGTATTTATAAAATACACTTTCTAACTCTCACTTACTCTACGTACAAAGCTAGAATTAATAGAGTATCAATCCATCATTTTTACGTATCTTTACGATTTATTCTCTTGTATCATGCAACGTTTTTGATCTTCTGAATGCGATGGAAGAGCACTTGCGTTCGGTGAAACCGTTACGACTGATACGACCGTGATAAATAATATTTGTTGAGAAACTCCCGCAACACTACAAGTTATAAAAATTGTCGACAATACTGATGGAGGAAGTGCGATTTCTTCTGACTTTTCTATAAATGTTTTGCTTACTGGAAATAATGTTGCATGAAGTCCAGCCCCAGGAAATGCGATGACATGAACGACCTATACGTTGTATGCAGATACCTATCTCGTAACAGAAAATACCTCTGGATCATATAGCGCAACGTACGGATGAGACTGTTCGCTTACAGGAAGTGTCTCTTTGTTAGCTGGTGATAGTAAAACGTGTATTATAACAAATACCTTTGTCCCTAATGCATGAGGCGGTTCTACAACTGTGGAGATAGACAACTGTCCAAATGGTGACAATTCATGAAACCCATATGACTGAACATGTGTTCGTAGTACGGTTACATCAACGTCACAATCACAACCAGATCAACCACAACAACAAGGTGAAAATTCATGAGCAGATTGATCTGTTATGACAACTACAACATCACCTGATTATACTATTGAGCCATTCCAATTCTGATTCGTTCAGCCAAATACTGAAACATGAACAATCACTCTTCTGGCACAGTTACCAAATACCTGAGCAACTGTTTCAGAGAGTAATAACTTTGGGAAAAATATTTTGGTATTAATTTTCTGATTAAGTGTGTTTGTAACATCTGTCTTTGTTATAAAAAAATCATACGTTACTACAATTTAATTTGAATTGTTAGTCAAAAAGCATATGATACAATGCGTCTCGATATTGAGAGAAAACAAAAAACCTCCCTTGAAGAGGAGGTTTTTTAGGTAATTAAAGGAATTATTGTAAATTAACTGAGTACATATCCTTCTTCTTCTTTAGAACGAATAATTACTGCTTGCATCAGCATAATACCATAAATCACTTTTGATGAAATATCTGCTACCGTAAATACTAGTTGTCTAACTACTACACCGTCAGCACTCATTGAAATAACTGGCATTAAGTAAGCCACAATATAGAGTGTCCAACTAATCATAAATAAGATTCAGATGTTTTTCAAAATCTTTCTTGCACCTGGAGCAATTGATTGATCTTTACTTCAATCTTTAAGAATTTTATTCATCAAGTAAAGAATATGAAGGAAGAAGATTGTAGAGAGAGCACCCCAAACTAATAAAGCAGTTGTATCTGTTGATTCATAGAACTGTCCAACATATCAGAGAATAATCATTGCTGCTCATGAGAATACAAATTGTGATCATAGTTTAAATCTTTTTGCAGCTCATAATGTAACTACAAAAAGGATTTGAATAAGCAACATCGGAACATCAATAAGCCAGTTTAAGTACCTATATCAGTTTGTAAAAATCTTGTCAGCTTGTCTTTCGAACATTCAAGTAAGCTCATTAAATACAAATGCATTTTCCCATGACTGCCACTGGAAGAACAAAATCAAAAATGCTGAAACCATGACAACACCTGAAAGAGCAGAGAGTACTCTGTACTTTGCTGATGTCTGTCTAACAGTCATTAAAAAATACACTAACCCTCATAGCATCACAGCAAAACCGAGTGCTAAAAGGTGTGATACTGTAAAATACTGAATTGGAGAGTAAGAAAAAAGGTTTTCCATGCTGATTAAGTAGTTCATGAATGGTGAATAATAAATAAAAAAATCACTATAAAAATATAGGATTAACTCAAATAAACACAAGTTTATCATTGAGACTACTTTTATTTTGATTTTGCTATTTTATTAATTTATAGAAATATAATTGACATATTATTGATATAATTAACTTTAATGATATTGTTTACTGCTTGCATTTTATTTAAAAAATTTGTATATATGGTCGATGCATTCTTTCACAAATACTACTATGTATGATTATATATTTTTATGAGGTTGAATTAGTACATTTGCCTGTATTTTGTATATGTTGAAAGAGCAGAGTAATTGTAATAAAAAAATTCTAATTTTAGAGCGTGATAGCACAATTATAGAAAAAAACTTATCATTTTGGTCGGCAGAATTTCCAGACGTTTTGGAGTGACTTTCCTATAGATCATGGAGTAAATCTCGTGTAGTAGATAACGGTAGCTGAAAATGATGAGTAATAAGGACGATTCCGTACCGGTCTATTCGTGCGAGTGATTTTATTCATTTTGTCGAGGAAAAGATTAAAAAATCATGATTTTTTGTAGAGAAAATTATTGATAATGTGACTACAATAGAAGACTGAGCAGAGTTTGGAGTAGTTACTTGCACTAGTAAGAGTGTTTTTTATTGAAAAATTATCTTCAATAGCATTATTTCTTTAGCTCCGTCTGCAAGCAGTCAATATGATTTTTTTCAATGCTTTGTGGGGTATGAACTCTCTACGAAAAAAAAATCTTTTGATCACAGCACTGCTACAACGATGGAGTTTTTTGACTATTCGTGACAGATTTCTTTCGTCTATACATTACCAACCTCATCAAATGATGCTTTAGTAGAATACACATATTTTTCTAAAGACGCCCCCATTAGTTTTTCTATGATTGAGAATAAACTGGTTGATTATCTTGATTCTTTTTGAACATACACTGTGATAAAAAAAGAACAGTGAGTTATTCCTATGAGGAAACATACTCCTCGTCGTGCTGTTCATATAGTGGATATTTGAACAGCTTGATGAGCGACAAAACCATCAAGTTGATATACTTTTCTTAGTATCCTATCTCATGCACAGGCTATTTGTTCGACTTTTACTAACAAAAAATCACTACCTCTCCCATACTCTAAGCGTCATAGATGGTATGATATGATTATGCTAGAAGTAATGAGTACATACCCAGAAAAATATCATACACTTATTGTAAAGCTCTTTAAACATACACCAGAGCATGCATTAGTTCACTTTCTTAATGAAAAAAGTTCATTTAGAGAAGAATTGCAAGTTATCTGGTCGTTACCTAAACGAATATTTATTCGATCTTTATTTCGTTATTACGCAAAAAAATTATGCAAGTAATAAAACATTCTGCTCAACTGTATAGTATTGTAACATGAATTATTATTTTACTTGGATTATTGTTCTTTCCAGCAATAACTACGCTCATTGGCCCATATTTTTTCATTGTCTTAATGGTTCTTTTTGGCGTGACTCATGGAATTAATGATTTGGAGCATTTACATCTATCAAAAAAATTCACTTCAAAAAACCATTTGGTTTTATGGTATGGAGCAGTAATGCTCTTTGTAGTACTTGGTTGGTTTTTTATGCCAATTATTACGCTTTTACTTTTTATAATTATTTCAGCGTATCATTTTTGAACTGATAATCGAGAAAAATATCCATCGCATATTTATAAAGTTGCGTATCCCCGAGTATGGTGATTTTGATTACTATTCTGACTTTTTTTTCTACATCGAGGCCAAGTTGTTATGATTCTTGAGCCGTTGATATGAAATATAGAATACTTATATAATGTTACTCAGTGGATTTGGATGAGCATGGTTGTAGTATTTTTGATTTTTACTCTACTATGGATCAAGAAAGACCAGTCTACAAAATCCTTTTTACTGTATGAGATAGTCCTGTACGGTCTTATTTTTCTTATTGCGTTAACATGAGATTTATACCGAAGTTTTTGATTTTATTTTTGAATCTGTCACAGTCTGCCTGAAATTATCTCAGTTAAAAACTGAAAACTTAATACTATTGTTGAACAGTATAAAAATTTTGTAAATAACTATAGAGTAGTATTTTTGTTGAGCATTGTATTTGTTCTTGTGCGATTTTATGCTATGCGCTCTATTCGTCCAGAATTTTCATTATTATTGATTTTTTTTATGTTTCTTGCAATTGTAACATTTCCTCATGTTCTTTTAGCATTATTTTGACCTGATAGAGAATAAAGATATACTTATAAATGAGTCCTTTGAGGAGGTTGTATTTATTATATTTTTTGGACATGCTGACGTTGTGAGAGAGTACGCAGTTGCTAGTAAGAAAGTCACGAGTTGCATTTGGAATATGAGTGCTGGGACAATTTATGATGATCGGAAGTAACTCTCTTTTGTGAAGATTTTTGTGACCAACAGATTTATGATTATTTACTTTGATAGGAGTAATTATATGAATAGTGTCGATTATTGCAGGGTTGTGACTAGGAACCTGAGTGTTAAGATACTTGCCAATATACCAACAGCAACAAAAAACAGCATCAGCACAGTGATTGATCTATTTTTCCTTATCAGTAAGCGTGCTGAGTTCTATACTTGGAGCGTTGAGTATATACATCGGTGCACCGTTTATTGAGCAGGTAGTGTGATGATGAGAACGTTTGATTACTGCATTGCAGTTGATGTCTCTTATGGTACCAGTGAAGGTGTTGAGTACATTATTTAGATCGTATTTTCTTGCTCATAAAAATATTATATTATATCACGGTATTCCACAGCTCATAGAACCAATGCTTTTGGTCGTTGCAATAGGTGCAACACGGTATATGAATCGAAATTTTTTATGGTTTGTAGGAGTGTATACGATATGAATGGTGTTGTTGACGTTAGTTGAGTATCTCATTGTGCATTATAAATATACTCCTTGATCTACTAAACAGTACACGTTCCATACAGCATCATGGTTATATTTTTCAGTGCCACTGTTATTTGCTTGAATAACATATTTCTTATTAAATTGGGCAGACAACATCGTGATTGGTAGTTTTATTTGAGCCGAAGCAGTGTGAATATATACAGCAGGTTTTGTACTAGCACATTTATTGATGTTGTGAAAAGCGGCTATTCAATCGTTATTTTTACCGCTTATTGCTGAATTTTATGCACACAAACATACAAATCATATAGAGCAATTATTTAAAATTGTCAGCTGACGAATTTTTTTGAGTATGGTACCATTTGCTGTAATATTGT
>SKJI01000034.1 GCA_007115995.1 candidate division SR1 bacterium | reverse complement strand
TTACTCGTCGCCGTTGCTGATAAATCAATGCAAAAACATTCAATTATTTTTCTTGTTTTTTTGATTCCCAATTTGGAACTCATTCTATAGGGGTTTTTTCTAGTCATAGTCTATGTTTATAGATTATTCATAGCTATTCAACTAGTCTAGACCCCTAGTTATATCAAATGATAATGCGAAAACAAAGTTTATCGTATTTGAAATAACTCTATCTCCTAAGTCACCAAAAAAGTTACTCGAACCAAATCTCACATCCCACATTGTTCTGTCAATATCAAACGCTCATGTTGCTTGAGTACGATCCTCACTAAATTGTGCAATAAATGTTATATCATTTGTAATTCCTTTGATAGTTAGATTTGCGAACATCTCAAACTCTCATGGCAATCAGGTTTCAATCGCATCAAATATTTCTAATGTTGCTTCCGGATAGTTTTCTACATCAAAGAAATCATCACTCTTAAGATGATCAATAACTCTATCTGATGCGTTCTCAGATTCTATAGCATTTAAATTAATCACAAATAATCCAGATACAGGTACTCAATCTTCTAAAATAAGATCTCAAATAATAAATGGTACTGTTCAATTATATCCATACAGTGGCCTTCTTCATTCCCATTCTAATATCGAGTTAGTAGTATGTAATGCAAGTTCAACAGATCATTCGAGATTAGCACTAACCGAGACATCATCATTTATTTCTTCCAGAGTATCTTGGTCATCAAGCATTTCTCATTGAGATGGTTGAGAAGGAAATTCATTTACTGAAGGTGTTGTAACAGATTGATTCATTCCACATCATGCAACGACTACCAACGATAATACTACTACAATACTTAAAATTTTTGATTTTGACATAATAATATTTATAATAAGATATAAAAGATAGTGCCACTACTGTAGTTATATAAAGAGTAAAATCAAGAACTTATAAGGAAACTCTGAAACATTACGTACAAATGATTATATCTGATAATTCTCTATCGATCCATTAAATTGATCATCTGAAAAGCCTAAAACTCATGATATTTTACCAACAACTTATACACCAATGCTATGATGTACGACCCCATGAAAATATGGAGAATCATGTAAAAGAAAACAAAACAACTATAAGAGTTGACCCACTGATTGAAAAGCACTATCTCTACAGCAGTCAAAAAAAGCAGAAGAAATAACAGATATTATAGCATGACCAATGAAAAAGAATAGATCGTGGGCAGAAATCTGTAAACAACTCCCCGTGTTCAGTGAAGTAGATGAAGTTATTCAATGACTACGCCCATGATCACGTATATGAGATTTTGGTGCTGGAATGGGTGAAACATTACGTACGTTGGAACAAAGATATCTAGATCATACATATATCTGAGTAGATCATACAGTGACAAAAAAACTGATAACTCCTAAAGTACGTCTTGTACAAGCTAATCTCGAAATAAACAAGAACCTGCCCACAAACATGGACTGTATTATCAGTGCATTTACCAGTATGTATCTCAAAAATCCAATACAGTTCTTACAACATATTCAAGACTGTCTTAGCGTAGATGGACAAGCATGGGTACATCTATGATATACACATCAATATAAATGATGAAAGAAACAGCTAGAAGAGATATTTAAAGATTCATGAGGAATAATCAACTATCACAAACTTTCAACGCATATCTTTCCAATGATGAGTGATGACAGTGAAAAAGAGAAATTTAGACAGCAACAAATAAAGAATCCAACTCCTCTATCAACAACATTGCATGCAATAGTCATTTCTCTCAACAAAGACACTAAACTTCCAGATCTTACCTGCCACGCAACACAATGATTTATGATACCTAGCTTAGACAAAAAAAACAGTGATGAAGAGATGCAAGTATTTAACTATTATCAACCAAGAAGCGGTGATAAATGGTATATGTATACACTCACACAACAAGAGAACACATGAGCAAATAACTAGCCTTCTTTCTCCTCTACAAAATAATTCGTGTTGCAAGTAAGAAATAAACAATCAGTCCTGTCACATCAACAATCGTTGTGATAAGAGGACCACTTGCTACAGCAGGATCTTGTTTGAATTTTGTGAGAATAAATGGTAAGACAGCTCAAATACAATTTGCCAAAATTACGATACTCATCATTGAAAGTCACACAACTATGCTAATTTCCCGTCATCCTCTAAACCATCACAGTAATCAACTAGCTACTCACATACTCACTCAAATCAATAATCACACAAAAAGCTCTTTGAAAATAGCTTTCAGCCACTGATGTATCTTAATATCTCAAATTGCTAGCGCACGAACCATTATCGTTGCAGACTGTGCACCAGTATTTCATCAACAATCTATCAAAAGTGGAATAAAAAATGCTAATGCAATTGCAGCTTCCAACGTTTCCTCAAAATAATAAATCACTCAAGAAGATGCCAAACTAACGAGCACTAAAATTAATAACCATGGTGTTCTCTTTTTCACAAGTTCCCAAATTGGTGTTTCTTTATAATCTTGTTTGAGAGGACTCATCGCTGCTCATTTATGAAAGTCTTCTGTTACTTCCTCTTCAGCAACTAGTAAAATATCATCAGCTGTCACAATTCATAACAAAATATCTTCTTTATTGACTACAGGAAGTACCAATAATCATGTCTTATCCATAAGATGAACTGCCGTTTCTCTATCATCACGTGCATAGAGCTTTTCAACTTCTTGGTTCATAAATTCACTAATACGTTGTTGTTTTTCTGCTAAGACAACATCTCTTAAACTCAATACTCATGTCAAATACCAGTCCTTATCAACAACATACAATACATTAATAGTCTCACTCAGAGCTCATTTTTTTCTTATATGAGCAAGTACTTGAGAAACTGTCCAATGTTCCCTAACAGCAACATAATGTGGTGTCATCAAACGTCATATACTTTCTGGAGGGTATCCCAATAATGCCTTTGCTTGTTGGAGCTCTTCTGGTGGCAGTAAATTGAGTAATCTCTGCGTTGCTTTTCCAGGCATTTCAGTAAAAATTTGTGTTCTATCATCTGGCTTTATAGTCTCAAGCAAAGTAATCACTTCTGCATCAGTGAAATGCTTTAATATGTTCGTTTGATCACGAACAGAAAGTTCATAAAACAGATCAGAAGCAGTTTGTGGATCCAACAGTCTGAATACCAGTAATTTAGCTTTTGAAGATAAGAGATCAAACAAATCTAACAAATCATCACAATCAAACGTAGGAATATATTGCATCAGTGTCTCGAACTGATCGTTTTTGACATCAGTAGCTACGGTCACAATACGATCAAACATTTCCTGAGAGTGTTGTCTAGGTGTGCGTTGAGTCATAGGTGTTTTTGGAAAAAAAACTACCAACAGTATAGACGTCAATAGAATAATTGCAAGAGAAATGGTAGGTGGTTAGACAATTAATTGAGCGAGTTTATTCGCAGTGTTATCTGAATGATATGGTTGTTTTGCATTATTGGTAATAGCTTCTTCGTTTCTTTCATACCATTCCATAAAAGTTTGACAGAACGCGTCAATATGAAGCTCTTTATTTGTTTCAAGTAAAATGAGCGAATCTTCATCAACATATTGCTTAATTGAAAAACTTTGGTTTTTAGTGTCAATAGCAAGTATGTTTTTAAAAGTATTTTTCTGATATGCAATTATAATTTCATGATTTTCTCACATAATTATAGCTTGAGAAAATCAGTTAATTGGTTCATTCCCATATATTAATGTAATAATATTCCTACTTGATTTAGAAGCATTTAAATCATTTAAATGAGCTACGGCACATTCTAATAATTTCTGACGATAGTTTACTGCTTCGCTTGATTCATGTCATTGACTTATTGAAATGCTTTGTTTCATATTTTTTAGTATATTACTCTGTAAAATAATATACTTATAAATATTTATTAATAAAAAGTCAATATTTATTTAGATAAATAAATATTAAAATGAATATTTTTAATCAATAGTAATACTTCTTGATGAATTTTTTCTCTTATTTGGTTGTTGGTTTTCTATTGGATTAACTTCTTTATATATAAAATTAAGAAATGAAAGGATATCATTGAGCAATCACAATTTTTTTGAACGTACTGAAAGATTATTTTTAAGCAAATCATCCGATACATTATTAGAAATTACGGTAATATCTGTTTGTTTTCGCGATCTGAACGTAACTCATACAGATTTTCATTGCCATCAAGTATTAAAAGGTCATTCACTTTTGACATTTTTAACATTATCTCAAACTATATAATCATTTATAAGCTGATGCATAGTATTAACTGTAAATAACTAGCAGGTTGTGTGCATAATCAGTATACTTGGGTACTTTACATCCTATATACAGATTATGCACAAACTAACCAAGCTTTCTGAATGGTCCCGTAGGGACG
>SKJI01000043.1 GCA_007115995.1 candidate division SR1 bacterium | reverse complement strand
GTAACTTGCTAACTTATTGAGTGATTTATCTCATCGAATTGTGTCAGCTTTAGCTCAAATGATTCATTGGACACGTTTGATATCATTTGGCGATAATGTAACGATGTCTCATGCATCACGTAATACTCTCAGTTCACCTGTCAGATTTATATCGTTTATAGATCTTAATAATTCTTGTGCTTGAAGTATTTGCAATTCATATTTACTTTGTTTTTCATACCATTTATTAAAATTATTAAGTTTTAGTTGATCAGAATTTCTATTGTATCTAGAGAATTGCTGCTCAATATTTGCTTTTACATTTTCTTTAAATGCTTTATCAATCTCTACTTTTGGATCTAAGTTTGTAGTTTTATTGCCATCCTTGACTTGCCATTTACCTCCTTGCATAATCGTGAATTTTGCACTTTTTCAATAACGTCAAAACAATCATAGTCATTCAAATGCAAGTCAGTAAATTAGACCTTCTATTATTTCTTCTTCAGTCATTTTTAATCCAAATGCGGTATTGGTTAATCGGTGAGCTCCTTCTATACCCAGTTCTTCCATTAATATAGTTCATATATATCAGCTTTCTTTCAGCGTTTTTGATCATCAAGATTCGAACAATTGTTGGTATCTATTACTCATACGTAACTTTCCTATGGCTCATAGAATGCTATACATACCTATTTTCTTGAGTAATTCTACAGTATGTGTCTTGAAATTATGATCCCATTCACCACGATAAGTAGTAGATAGGATCTGATGGATTGATCATCTGGTGACCGCTCATGGAGCTGCTTGTATCATAGTTTTAGCTCACTCTTTTCATACACGTGTTATCTTGTTTTTATCAAGTAATTTTCATAACTTTTGTACTTTTTTACTATTTTTGAGCTTAGTGAATGCTTTTGCTCATCTCGCTCATCGTTTTCATATTCTAGTTGTAGCAAGAGCTGCCCCAGCCCCAGCTCAAATACCTGATGCAATGAGCGCAGCTGTGATAGCCATAAAGACCATTTCTTCTGCCAACATTTTTGCTCAAGCTCTGGTCATTGCAACGTTTTCATCAGAAAAATCCCATCGACCTCTCAATCCATAACTATCGTTGAGAATATCTGCATTGGTTCATCTAAATCCTCATCATTTTTCTGCTAATCGTTTGGTGAGATTATTTCATAGTACTCAAGCTATACCTTGATATTTTATTTGTTCTTTTGTTGCTTCATTTCAAATTTCTATCAATGCTTCTAGTGTTTCTTGATTCTCAGGAAGGAGCAGTAGTTCAATCTCTTGCATACGTGCCAAGTCACTATCACTTGCTACTGTTTTTTGCTGTAATGTAGCGAGTTCTTGGCGATATTTTGCTGTTATGTCTTTATAGTTTTCTCATACAAATTGTTCTTCTGCTTTTGTTTGTTCTTTGAGAAATTCCTGCATTTCCATACATAATTTTCTGATTGGTCATTTTGATATTTTTCATCACAGCTTTTCATCTGTGTCCAGCTTCGTTCATTGTGGAAGAATATCTTGAGCAATAAGTACATTGAGTATTCATTGCTGACCTTTCCCCTTTTGTTCGTACAATGCATCGATATTTTGTTTGATTATTTTATCCTTGCTTTCATTTCCAGTGAGCTCAAATTTTTTCTTAATATTTTTGAGATGCCTATCATAAATAGTATTTTCTATTTCTATATTTTCATGCTTTTGGTCTCACTGTTCATACTCTGTATTAATGATCTCATCTCTCAAAAATCATGCTGATGAGCTATCACCGATAATTTCAGTTGCATTTGCAAGTTTGCGTAGAGCAGCATGAGCTTTTACTTTATTTCATTGTATTACATCTGCAAATAGCAGTTTATACTTTGCAATAACAGTAGCATATATTTTGTTTTCTGGAAGATCTTGGATATATGATACGTAGCGTTTGGTGAGTAGTTGTATAGTTTCCTCGATATTGAGTTCTCATGTTTCAGCGAGAGTATGCTGTAAATTAGTGACTGCTTGTTTAAAGCTACGAATATATTTATCTCATGAAAATATCACAGCATTTCCTTCTTTTTGGATAAGTCCATCAGAAAGCTTTTCCAATAATCATAATCCATGATTCACCTGTTCCAAGAGTTCTCGACTCATTTCATCCGTTGTTTCTTGCTTTATGATTTCTTTTTTTTCAAATTTTTTGGTTTCGGATCGTTTTGCTTGTATTCTCTTGGTCAGATATGTGAGCAATTCGGATTCATTTCTATCCATCATATCATAGAGATTCATGTCTCCATCGAAATCTTTATCCTTTCTCATGAAGACTTTGTCTACTTTTGCACTTCCATTGATAAAATGGAGTTCCATCATAGTACCGATTCAGAATGTATGTTTACTTACTGGCTTGGTTTGAAGATCTCGACCATGTTCTTTAGCATATTTCACTCGTTCATTGAGTTTCTTTTCTGTTAGTTCGAAGAAGTTATTTCTTCACCTTTCTAGTGTGTCTATTTTTTTAGCAAATTTTGGCTGTGTTGTTTCAAGATCACTGAATAATGCTTCATAATTTGCTTTTTTGAAGGAAACTTTTTCTTTGTGTGTATCATCTAGAGTATATGATCATGGAGGTGTTAGTTTCACTCATTCTCGGATGAGTGCTCTCTGGTCTAGTATAGTCATGGTACCATTTTCCCTGCTTTGCAAGACAAAAGTATCATTTCACTGCTTGTCCTTACCTTTGATCAGATAACAGCTCGATCATCATATTGCCGCTTCCATTCTTGTTTTTATAGATTGATTTCTACATGTTGAATAATCTATTTTTCGAGTTTGTCAAGTTTTAATAAGTTCATCTCATAGTACTTCATGGATTTTTTTTTTATTTACTGCATTAGTAAGTGTGATACTGCCATCTTTTCCTTCATTAAAATAGTTCTTGCCTCATTCTTTTTTATTGATTGTATCAAGTTGTTGTTTGGTTTCTGCTTTGGTTTGTATTTGTTTAATGATGTTGATCGCTGCATTCTCTGTATTATCTATTTTATGTGCAAGGTCATTGATAATTGCACTATGTCTTCTTATATAGTCTCGAGTGCCGAGATTTTTCGTATATTTCTCGATATCAATTTGAAGTGCAGATCGCTTTTTGTTGTATATATCTTTTTGTTCTGTGCTTGCTATGGTATCGAGATTTTTTTTTGTGCTATCAAGAGATTGCTTGATTTTATCGGCTACTGCAAGACCTGTCGCTGACATTTCTTCAGCATACCATTTACCTTTTGTATGATTTGCATGTTCTTTATTGAGATCTTGTTTGATGTTTTCTACATTTTTGTTTTTTATTGACATTATCTTGTAAATAGTAAATAAATATAAAATATTTTACTTAAAAGCTGATTCAAGTTCATCAAGTATTTTTTTATCATTTTCTTGTTCAGCATATTCTGTCGTTTGTATTTTTAGTAGTGCTGATTGCTGTGCTAGTGACTGTATAGATTTAATAAGTGATTTTACACTATTATTAGCAGTTTCTATAAGCTCTGCTCTCATTGATTCATCATTACATAGAAGATACTGTATCAATCGTAGGCGTTGAGTAGTATCACCGTTTTGAATAAGAGGTTTTAATTCCTGTGTATGGTATATCTCAAATAATTCAGCTAGAAAATTATATTGCTGATCTGGTGATAGCTTCAGTACTTCTCTTAATACTGCACTTTTCCTATTCATGGTCATACTCTGATGTGATGCATATAAAACACATTTATAATCTCTATTATATTTACACTCTCTAATTTGTCAAATTTTTTGGGCTCTATTCTATAATAATTGTTTGGGTCGGATGTTTGCTTTGGACATATTCAATCAGTTGAGTATCATGAGTAATAAAAAGAATGGTTGTTCATGTTTTATTGATCTCAATCATTTTGTCGGCAATTTCTCTGGATGTTTCATGATCTATGTTTCCAGTAGGCTCATCAGCAATAATAATTTCTGGATTGCGAATTAACGCTCTAGCTATTGCTACTCTTTGTTTTTCTCATCCACTTAACACTTCAGGCATACACTCCTCTTTTCATGTTAGGCCGACTGTAGTAAGCACTGTTTGTAACATAGTATCTTGTTGTTCTTTTCAAATTTGATCAAGCATCAAAGGATAGAGAATATTTTCTTTTACTGTTTTCCATTGGAGTAATTTACCATCTTGGAAGATAATACCTAATTTTTTTCTATATGCTTGTACTTCTGCAGGAGTATATCTTGCAATATCGTCACGATGATGAAATATTGTTCATACTGGAGGTTTGAGCTCTCTAATAAGAAACTTTGTGAGTGTTGTCTTTCATACACCACTCTTTCAGACTACAAAGCAAAACGATCAAGCATCTACTTGTACATTGAGATTCTTAAAAACAGGTGAAGTATGATTTGGGTATGACCATGTGAGTTTGTCTATACGAAGTATTGGTGTTATATCCATATACATGCAATAAATATTAAATTACCGTCTTATAGAGTATACAGAAATAAGAATTATGAGCGAAAAAAAAGCATAATCTAGGTAATATATATTTGACATCTTATGAACAATCTTTGAAATTATTTAGGGTCTAGACTAGTTGAATAGCTATGAATAATCTATAAACATAGACTATGACTAGAAAAAACCCCTATAGAATGAGTTCCAAGTTGGGAACCAAAAAAACAAGAAAAATAATTGAATGT
>SKJI01000048.1 GCA_007115995.1 candidate division SR1 bacterium | reverse complement strand
GATCTGCCTTGCAGTATTGAGATAACCAAGTCATAACTCTGCAATAGTCTCTGCTCTTTCCAACAACGGCGTCAAAATTCTATCGATCAACTGTTGTGGTGCTTGCGTTGTTTGCATATACGCACGCAAAAACGGAATCAACTCAGCAATCGGTAACGTTTGCAGATCAAAAATATTATATTTATTGTCGAGCTGTTGTGCTGACTTGAGCTCTCATGAAGCATCTTGCAGATCGTCAGTCGTAAGAAAGACGTTAAGTGATTCTTGTCTCAGTTTAGCACCATGACACATACTACACGATTTCATATCCAACATCGCTTGATAATCTACCGTCAAAACTCATTTATTGTACTGTTGAATCAACACATCTTGAATACCTTTATAGTAGGTACTAATGTACTTTCATCATCATGTATTTACTCTCATCAATTCTTCATCTCAATTGATCACAACATCGTGAAACCATCATGGCAAATCTGACCAGGTTGCATCTTCATTGACTTGATAGACTTGTGCAAGTTTTCTCAAAATAGCTTGACCATACTTCGAGTCACGCCATGGTAAAATCGCCTGTAAGTACGGCGCATGAGGATCTATCACCTTATTGAGATCAACAATCAATTCTTCACCAATTCCATGACACTGTGGACATGCTCATTCTTGTCTGTTTGCTGAAAAATGCTGCGTGGTAAATTCTGGATAACTAATATTATCTTGCGCACAGTAGTACTTATCAGTATACCACACAATAGTATGTAATTGCTCTTTTGGTATCGCTGACTGCTGTGGCACAATAGCATCACTCTCATCCAAAAATCATGCAGTCAATTGCTCCAAAATAGCTGGTTCTTCTTCTGCACAAAAATGTGGTGTTACAGCAGTTGATTCATACAAATGACCATATCGTTTTTTGAGGAGTGTCGCTTGAGTCTTAGGAATTATATGATCTTTTTTATCGTGTAAAACGAGTATTTTTTCTACGTTTCCTTTGATCTTCTCAACGTTAAAAATCCAATCAGTTGTTTCTGCAAACGATCTCGGAGCTCACTTAAGTTTTGGATTTCAAAACGATCACACAAGCATCATTCATGCAATAGGTGTTTGCAAACGTTCTGCAACAATCTGGGCAACGACTCATCACAAACTATGTCCCACAATAATTGTACGATCATCACACTGCGCATGTTTGAGCACAAACGCAACTTGATCCTCAATATTTGGATTATCAGTCTGTGGCAAGACTGGAACAATAACTTCATGACCTAGTTGTTCAAGCTGTTCCTTGAGCCACGGAAATCGAAGGTCTTGTGGAGAACCTTCATAACCATGCAACAACAAAAAACGATACTTTCCTTCAGGGAGTGTTGATACTGATTTTGTAGCATGGACTTCCGCACGATGCGCTCCATCCATCATCATCACTCCAAACTTATCTGTTCTACTCAACATTTTTATCGCATCGTCTTTGAGTCTTTTGAGTGTTGAATCATTGATAGTCACACGATCGAAAATACCATAGACAGTCACAGGCATCAAATGCTGGGGTACTGCAGGATCTTCAAGATAAAAATACTCTATCGCATCTTCAAACGTTCTTTTGTCATTGTCTCGCTTATAGCCAACAAGATATCTCGTAAATCATCATCACGCATCGACTTGCTTTCTATTTTTGCGAGACCATTGGATAAGGTCTTTCTCTTCAGTAAAGGTTTTGAGTTCTTGCAGAAGATAAACTTTCTTCCCATCGTATCTTGCTTTGATATCTCAGATAATCTGCTGGGTTGTTTTTGGCTTCAAAGGATTACCACATTTATAACAAAACACAGCACCGACTTTGGCCATCAATAACCTCAAATAATCATCAATCTCCGTGAGCGTTCAGACGGTAGATCTCGTATTTCAAACACGTTTGTTCTGCTCGATTGCAATCGCTGGACTCAATCATGCCGTATAGTCTACTTCTGGTCTCGATCACAAATTAAAAAACTGTCTCAAATAAGAACTTAACGATTCGATATAACGAAACTGTCCCTCTTTGTAGATCGTGTTAAATGCCAACGATGACTTACCAGATCCTGACACCCCCGTAATCGTTGTGATTTTATTTTTTGGGATTGATACATCGATATCTTTGAGGTTATTTGTACGCACTCACTGCAACGTAATCCGGTCATGTAACGAGTGTGTTTTTTTGTTTTTTGGCATAATTTCTAATCGCTATACAAAAAATCCATTGTACAGATAGAGACAGAAAATACAACGGTTTAACAAGTTTAACTTAATGAGTTTATTAAATCAAAAATATCATCGTCTGATAAGACCATCAAAAGTTCTTTATATGGATTCTTTTGTACTGCTCTTCAAGAATGTAATGGCATTGAACAGAGCTCATTGTACTGTTCCTTGGTCATAGTTTCTTTGAATGCATTATATAATCATTTTTCATGAGCATAAAATCTCAACTGCATAATTCTCGCTCTTACTTCATATGGTGCTCAAAAATATTTCAATTCCTTTTTGCTCAATTCTTTTCATTCTTGACTTGTTCTTTTATCTACCATGTCCTTTATTTTCTCGCTATCACTCTCTGGAATATGTCTAGAAAAAAAATACCAATTCTTATGATCTTCACAATGCACTAACTCATGCAATATAACCCATGGACATCACGTTCACTCATCTGAAATACTTAAAGATTTTCATCATAATCAAGACGGTGGAACACCATCAGCTCTTGAATCTGTAGGCGTTATATACTCTACCCCTTTCGATACTATTTTTCGAAAATTTTTGACTCTTTTCTCATGCATAGCAGCTTCTGAGTCATTAGATGATTTCTGTAACATTTTTCAATACATATCTGATTGATGCCATTTTTCATACCATGGTTTTACTTGGTCATCAAATATTTTTTGATTTAATGCAGTTTTTTCTGATTCTGTTAGATGAGATATATCTGGAAGTGGAAACGCTTTTCATGTTCAATTCTCTCAAGGAGAATCCTCAACCGAATTATCTATATGAGAATAAATATAAAAATAAGGTAGTTCAGGTGATTTTTTTAATGGTAACCCATTATCTATTACTTGCCGTTTTACTTTATAAGAAAAAGTATATTGAATACCATCGATCTCAATTGTAGCAATTTCTGTTAAATTACTTTCTTTTGACTGACTGTTTATGTCAGCTGATACCGGAAATAAAAAAGACCTTCAATCGTTTAACTGAATCCTATTTATATACTCTCCGCCATTATTTTTTACCAAATGTATAGTATTCCCGTCTGATAAAAAACGCCCATCTACCTGACTACAATCAAGAGTAAATACTCTAGGGAAATCTCCAATAGTTTCAGCCTGCTCTTTTTTAGTATACGCATCTCTTTCAGTATTTATATACTCTTTTATACACTCTTTATTAACTACTCACGCAAGCATCTTTTGCTGTTCAGAATTTAGGTTGTTAATAGCCGACTCAAAATGTTCTCAAGGATTTTCGTTAAAATCTGGAGACTCAAAGTATTTAAGAATTTGACTCATTGTCGTTTGATCGAGATCATTGTTCATTGTTGTCTCGAGAGATCTAGTGTATTTTTCTACACTCATAAGTATTAAAAAATGTAAAAAATTATAATTGCTCTAGGAGTTCCTCTAATGCAAGTAATGCTTCTTGATCTTGACTCATTGAATGTTCTTCAAGATTTTTTATTTGTGTAAGAATCTCCGCTCATTTTTTGAATTTTTTTTGCATAATTTTATTATTATGTTCTACTGCTTCTTTATGAAAAGCATCAACAAGCGCGTTGATCATATCACCATCTAACATATCTGCCTCAATCAAATTTTTGAAGAGTCAGCTTGGCTCCCAGTCATCTTCAAATTTTTGAAATAGCTGCAAAAGAAACGTTTTTTTATTCATCATATTCTAAAAAAAATAGATATACACTCAGTATAAATATACACAATAAATTTGTCAAATTCCTAATATAGAAAGTATTCGCAAATACAAAGTCAATATATATTACGTATTTATACAATACACACTAAAACGAACTACTCTCTACTCTTACTTCTTCACCGTTTGATGATTGCAGTTCGTATTCGATTTCGCTGTCAGAAATCCATTGTATGAACGTTGCATCCCGCTGTCTCATATCAAGTGTTTCTGGGTTGTTTATGCTGAGCGTATCGACAAGAGTCTGTGACTCTTTGACAAACAGTCCACACATTCACTCCCAACATTCTCCTTTGTATACAAAATGATTCCCACTAGGAGAGAAACTCAAAAACTCATTTCCTAAATAGTAGTTTGTCAACATATCTACATTGTTGGTAGATCTTGAAAATACTCAAACAACCGTATCTGGAGACAATGCGTCACTCTCTATCGTAAATCAGATTTCTATCATATCCGAAGAGTATGCAATTGCAGAAAATTGACTACTCTCTCTAAAGAATGCTGTATTTTCGCAGAATTGCTCTCTATCAGGCGTACTCGTTCTATTAGACTCATCACACAACTGACTCTCACTACTAAACCAGTTGAAAATCGCATCATCCTCAATCGATAAGACAACCTCGCCATCTACAAGAATATCTTTACTGTCATCAGAAAGAGCAACGGTTTCTTGCTCCTCAGGTAGCGGTTGATCTACTGGTTCCTCAACAGGCTCTTCGGGTTCCTCAACGGGTTGCACTATTGGCTGTTGTACAGGAAGTTCGTCTTGCATAATTGACTCTTTATTCAATTGAGACCGTACTCCTACCAGTACTACTAACACAACAATAGCAATCGTTACTTTGTTTAAACT
>SKJI01000016.1 GCA_007115995.1 candidate division SR1 bacterium | reverse complement strand
TTGGATTGTTTGGGTTATTTGGATTGTTTGGGTTATTTGGATTGTTTGGGTTATTTGGATTGTTTGGGTTATTTGGATTGTTTGGGTTATTTGGATTGTTTGGGTTATTTGGATTGTTTGGAGCCTGCAACGCCAAGGTTGGGGATAGTCAAGTAAGTAATCCATTCAGATGATTAATAAGATCTTGATGAGTATTTCAAAGACTATTACCCAATACTGCATTTCATTGAGCATCAACTGGCATAACAATCTCACGTCATGCTTGCTCAAGTTGTTCAATTTGCTGAATCGCTGAATTGAGAGCTATCGTTGCTTGCTGATTGAGTGGATGAGCAAATGGCGTCGTCGCATCCGTTCATAACGGAATTCACACAGCACGCGCTTTTTGGGCGATACGTGCAAGTATTCCAGCCAATCATTGATTTCATTGCGCAGATCTTGATCACGCAGGTTGTGATGCATCAGCAAGGTTGTCAGGGAAAAGAAAGACTTTATTACTATTGGCAGGATCTTGGGCGTATGCTCTGGTAATTTGTGCAGCATCCTCACGTGAAAAACTTGTTTCCAACAATCATTCCATTTTCGCGTCCAAACTACCAGCTTTATGGAGTTTATGGATCATTTCGTGGTCAAATGTATCGATATGCTTAAATTGAAACGATTGCAAATCAGGATGAAATGCTTGAATACGTTCTAGAATACGTTCTTCAATATGCTGAACTGCGACCGTATATGTTTTGCCTTGATGCTCAAGAGTAATCACATTGATCAACTGACCATTTTTTTCAATCGTTTTATAAGGATAGAGAAATCTTACTTGATCGCTTATATCTGGATTTTGTTCTGTGAGATACAACCATCATTCTGCTATTTCACAAAGCATCTCATTGGTCAACACCAACGAAACATCGGTATTCTCTTCTCATGCATCATTGAGTGGATGAACAACAAGTGATCAAAAAGTACCATCAATATTTCTATCAACAAGACCATACACATGCAAAATCCTGTGTGCTTTTTCATGAGCTTGTAGCTGTCTAATTTCCAACAAAATCGCTCTTCTTTTTTTGTCTTCTTTTTGCGCTTCAGGACTATCCAATCAGCCTGGTAGTAAACACAGTTCATTGACCCATTCAGTTACAGCTACCATATCAAGATATCAATCAGTATCTATCAATCATAATGACGGATCAAAGAAATTGATACCATATTTCTTCATAAAAAAATCGTTATTAAGCATGATTGCTCATTGGTCAATCCAGGCATCAATATCTTGTGAAGACTTCTTGCGAAGTGCTCATGGAATATCCTTACTCGTTGCGATTTTCATAGCAGTATAGCGTTTATGTATACGCTCAGCTGATTCTTGCAAATAACGACTCTCATCGATGTGAGTAAGAAAATTGCACTCATAGTTTTTTTGCGTAACAGTTGCCTGAGATGATAATGCTTGATCTTCAAGATACGAATAATAGACTCACAAAGCCACATGATCCATATGAGCAAAGTAGCTCGAAAATCCGTTTGTATCATTCATCAATAATCTTTGTTGAAATCACGGTGTTCCGACAACTCACGTATCATCTATTGGATCAAATTTCAAACCGCTAACAAGTTCTTGAAAGGTCATATATCAATCTTGTCCAGATGGATATGAAACGTTTTGAGGATTGTTTGAATCTCTACAAACAAGAGTAT
Organism: candidate division SR1 bacterium; assembly: GCA_007115995.1. Classification (GTDB taxonomy): domain Bacteria; phylum Patescibacteriota; class Gracilibacteria; order Absconditabacterales; family Absconditicoccaceae; genus SKJI01. The sequence continues at coordinate 42,496 of SKJI01000016.1, read as the reverse complement.
ATTTGGGTGTATTCTTTGCAGGATTATTTTCATCATACTCACCCACTACTTCCAAACGTACATATCACGTGTATTTCTTCCCAGTTTCATCATAAATATGATAGCGTTGATTTTTTTGTAAATATAATTCGTGTGATAGTGGACTCTTCGATTGAATAGGGTGCGGACTTCGAAGCTGAGTAGGATTACATGCAGCAAGTGCAGGATATGATTCAGGAGTTGCACGCATAGCAATCTGCAGCGCAAACAACTCTTCGATCGATGTTGCATCGTCCAACTTATGAGGCAAAAATTCCAACGACTTGGTGCTTTGAAGTGTAAATAACAGCTCTCACGAAGCATTGTTGAGCACATGCTCAGTTGTATCCCAACGGAATAGTGACGAAAAAAAATCTTGATATGAGTGTATTATTGCGGTGATTGTTTCTGGTGATGGTTTTGGACGTATTGCTTCAAACGTTTGTCTAAAATACACCTCCATAGTTGATGAAAATGTTGCTTGCTTCTGATCGAGAAGTAGCTGCATTATCGACTCTCCCAACTTATTGACCTCAGTTGGTTTGAGTGCTTGTTTATCGATAAGAAGTTTTTTTGATGCACGAGCAACTTGTACATATTGCTTATCATTGGACTGTGTAGCTTGTCTAATAACCCAAGCATAATACTGTGCTGCATAGTCTTTTTGGATAAGTCAACGCTCTTTTTTCTTTGAAAATGTTGAGGTTGTATTGGTTTTCTTTAAGAACTCTTCAAACTGATACAACGGGTATTTTTTTAAGAGATATGCTGAAACAGATCATCACGATACAGTAAAAAAATCACGCATTTCTTTCTCTTCATCTTGGAGTTGTTTATATATATCTGGTGTTAGTTGGTGTAAATAAAGAAGTAAACTACTACCTGTAATTCATGATGATGATTCATATCATGCATGGACATCTCAAGAAAGATAGTAAGATATATCATCAGACAGCAAATCATACTGCTTCCCAAAACGAAGTACATCTGCAAGTGAAGTACGCATATCAAATATCTTCCTTGCCTCTTTTTCTTGGAGATCTAAGGATGAAACAATAGTATTAAATTCGCGAAAAAAATTCTTCATATCGCTTTGCTTGATACGGGGAGGTGCTTGTAGAAGATCTCCTGATTGTTTTCGCTGACGGGTATTGCTATCAAAATATGGTAAGGCACTCTCAGCGAGTAATGTCATTCGTTTGTCTCTTGAAATATATCATTGTAGATTGCTTACAGCACTATCTCATAAAAATGCATACAGCGTAAGCATCTGTTGCTGGTCATTATCTTTGAAGTACTCAAGTTGTGTTGGCTGTGACCCTAAAGCAGATCGATCTATCAATATTTCATCAAAATCTTGTATAGATACTCTTTCTCGATCAATTGATTGTATAATTTCAAATAACGACTGTTTAGTGAGTCAAGATGTCTGTAAAAATGAGTCAGTCGATTTTTCTAAAATTCACATAATTTTATTAGCTGATATATTTCATTCTTGAAGTATTTTCAACTCCAAAAGTAAGCTTTTCAATCAGTGTTTAAATTGAGCTTTGAAACCTTCTTGATATTTCTTGTATCATTTTTGATGATTTTCTACCATAGTCTTGCAAGTAAGATAATATCCAGTAAAGTAAGCATACATACCTTATGACTCTTTTTTAAATCAATCATCTTAAATTTCTGAATCTCAAAAAGCCAATAAGTTGTAACAATAATTGAATATATTTACAAAGAATATACTTCATTTGTGTACAATATATTCATACTAATTATAGTTTTAATATGTTTTTTGTCAAATTATGAAAAACAGTATCTTTGCACATGATCGATTAATTCATGAAGGATGATGAGAAGCAGTATTGAAAGACCTACTCAAAAAATATGGCAGACCTTGAACAGTAATTTTTACATTATTTTCTATAGAATATTCATTGAACTGATATCCAGTTATCACCGTCTTTCCTAAACGAATCAATAAACTGTTTGTGAAGAGTAAACAGTCTCGTTGGAAAATTATACAGTTCTTGTTTGATTATCGTAATAGTATGCTCTTTTATCCTCTCCTTATTCGAATACTAAGGCGAAAAATGCGCACTCATATCAAACAACAACCAGCATCGTGTGACCTGATTGTTTCATCGTTTGCTTGTATGAAAAACATTCTTAATAGCTCTCTTTCTCATCATCTTGAAGAGTCTATACTCTATCTCCATTCACCGATGCAATATATATGGGCAAATTATGAAGAGTATAGCAAGAAGCTTACTTGAATCAAAAAAATACTCTTTATGCTTTGTAGTCCATTACTCAGAAAACGAGACCTTATAGAAAGGTCATATACGAGTATCTATGCTAATAGTTTTTATACTGCATGATATGCTCAAAAACTCTATTCATATAAAAATATTATCGTCCAGTATCCATCTCTTGATCAACGCTTTATCGATACACCTCCACTCAAGAAACCTTTTTCGTATTATCTTTTTGTGTGAAGAGTAGTAAAATACGTCAGAGAACTTGATCGTATCATAGATGTATGCAATGACCTTGCAGTGCCATTATTGATTATGTGATGATGACCTGACAAGGATGAATTAATGCTCCGTGCATGACCTACAATCACATTCTTATGACATATCACAAACGTTGAGGAAAAGATTACCATTATCAAGCAGGCAAAATGACTCATCAATCTCGCAAAAGAAAGTTGTGGAATAGCGACAATGGAAGCTCTTGCATTGTGAGTACCAGTATTATGATATAATGCATGATGAACCAAAGAACTCATCACTGATTCACATCTTTGAATACTCCTAGATAACAAAGACCATCACACTATTATGGATGGGTGGAAACAACTAGAAAAAACTCAGTACAACAAAGCTCATATCAAAGAAACATTTTTGGACTACTATCAGAGTGTAGGCTCTATCATGTAGTTTGGTTGAACTGTTGTTACTTTCTTGATTGAAACTAATCGATGAGACCATCACAAAACTTTTCAATCAAGCTGTAATCAATCGTGAGTAATTTCCAATACTACTCTCTTACTCTTCTCAAGATAATTAAAGATACGGTGAGTATATATCAGATCAATACTATAATTTTTTGGATTACTTAGTCATCAAAGATAGTGAGGAATTTGATCCAAAGTAACTACCTTATGAGTTTTTTTTGCTGCATCATATAATCGAACAGTATTTTTTTGTCCAAGTGTCATTCGAACATATCTTGCTATGTATCAATACTGATACCATACACTAAAGAAATCTGGCTTACTTCGATCATATAATTCTATCTTGTAATGTTGTGCCAGCAGAGATACTACCAGTGCACCAATTCTCAAAAGTGTAAATCATCATGGTCAGTTTAAGAGAAGCAGCGCTGAAGGAGAATGCTTCTTTATAAACGTATCTAATTGTTGAGGCAATATCATTTCCAAATTATTATATGGTATTTTTAACGATGCACTCTGAGCATAACAATACACGGCATCACTAGAAAAATTCACTACAACTGGTGTACTCATATTCGTTTCAATGAAGTAAAATATAATTACCTTTGTCACTGCGCAATAAATTGTATCATTCTTATAGCTGTATAACTTATAATTACAAGAAAAAGTCAGAGCAAAGAATATTTCATTCATCTTTTTCATTTTTCATAAGCAGACTCATTAGCTCAACCGAAGACCATAATTAAACCTGAAACCATCAATCAAAATGTTGCCAATGTTCATACAAAAAAAGTCGCTCATAAAAACAAGTCTTGTACAAAGAGCTCAGCAGTATTTTGTCACTGGGTATCTTCTCTTACTAAAATAGTTCTATATAAGTTCAAAGAACATGTTCAATTTCTCATACAAGAACTGTTGATAGTAATTCATGCATCATCTGCATACACATATCACATTATAGGATCAATCAGTGAGATAAAAAGTACAGGATTACCATACGATACTCTATCATATAAAGGAGGTGATCCCAAGATGAAAGCTATCTTTTTAACATCTTTTTGAAGGAACCCCTAAAAAATTATTTGTAAATGATTATATACGACACGTATGTATCGTTATATTTACTTAATTATAAGTAAATAGCTGTTCCTTGAGAAAGGTCCTCATATTTAGGAAAAGTTTTATTACATAAAACTTTCTCTCTTTTTTTCAAACCTTGCTTAAGTATAAGAAAAAAATAAAAATTTTGCAAATTTTATACAAGGATTTTATTCTATTGATAGATGATTTCATTTTTTGACTATTAATCACTCTACAAGAAGTTGCTGGACTATAGTATCAAAATTCTTATGCATAAAAAGCATTGATAATTGCTTATATGTAGCATTATTGTGTTCAATGAGATATTTCATGATACGTCATCTTATTTGTCTATTTGATCATGCAAATGGTGACTGTTTAGAACGCGGTTTAATTCATGTTGCTGCTACAGTTGCAACACACGCACCATAATCCATCAAAGCATTATTTCGATCATTTGCTTTTCATGATGGAGAAACCAGTAAAGCAACCGTTTCTAATCATTTTAAAGGCATTGTTTGTTCAATACCTAACTCTGCAATAAATACTCTTCTAATATTTGTATCAACAACTGGAGCATCAATGTTGTATACAAAAGCAAGTAAAGAAGCAGAACAATATGATCATATTCATGGTAGTCTGCGTAGTATTTCACGTTCCTTGGGCAACACACCATGATATGTATCAATAATTATTTGTGCACTTTGCTGTAAACGAATAGCTCTACTATTAAATCAAAGTCACGACCATAAACGAAGCAGTGTTGTTTTATCAGTTTGTGCAAGATCTTGCAATGAAGGTAACTGTTCAATAAAATCTTGAAACTTTGGTATTACTCTATCCACTTGCGTTTGTTGCAACATCGTTTCTGAAACAAGCACCTTATACTGATCAAATGAATCTCTTCGCGGCAATCATTCTCTTTTATTTTCATCATACCGTTGCAAAATTTTATTTTGAAATGCGATGATACGTGCAGGTGTCAACAGATTTTGTATATGGTTTTTAAAATTTTTCATATGAGAACAAAACGATAATACACTAAATTATAATTCTTCTTCATGCAAACGATTCCAATCAACATAAAATTGCCTTCTAAAAACATCAACACTCTCTTGATCCGTGGTAATTATACTTATCTCTCTATTATTTTCTATAGCATTTGTTGAAAAATTCATACTACCAATCAACAATACATTATGATCAATGAGAATATTTTTAGTATGCAAATATGGCGTATCCATGATATATCGATTTTCAAATCAGGTCAGTAGATCCTCATCCTGAAATCTTCAAGCTATTATTTGTACTGATACTCATAGATCTTGTTTTTCTTTGAGTTGCGCAAGAAATACTGGATCTTGTAAATATTGTGCTTGAATAAAGATTGTATGTTCAGCACTCTCAATAAAATCATGAAGTTTCTCTCTACAATTTAAAGGGCAAAATAAAAGCGCATGATGAATATCTTCTGAAGCAATATGCTTTCATTGCCAATCTTTTTGAAATAAATCGGTGAGATTATCAACAATTGGTTTATAGTCAGTAACAAATCGATATTCTCTATTTCTTCTAAATCATTGAAATCAAATATTTGCTGTAGTTATAATCACATGATTATCAGTAATAAATGTCTTTGCATGCTGATATACAAGACCGAGATGTTCATCTGATTGTACTTGTATTGGTGATGATGATACTTTATGCAAAAAATCTCTCCATGCTTTAGTATTTCACCCAAACATTTCATTTTCAAGAATAACAAGCACTTCTGCACCACGATACGCAATATTCCTAAATAATTGTATTGATTCATGTTTGGTTATACTATACTGCCACATATAGAGTCTAAATACGGTTTGAGTAAGTAAAGCATATACCTCCTCTTCTACACCAAATGGACTAACTAAAATTTTTCATGGAATTGCATAAGTTCTATCTTGTTGACTCAAAGGCACTCTCGAGACAGATATATGTCTACTAAATTTTTCTCCCCATCATAAAACTCCTCATACTCATAGAGTAATACTCAATAAAACAAAGAAAGTATAGAGAACAATCTTACTACATCATTGTATGTTACCTACGATACGCATAATATTCTCAATATTAATATTAAAATATATACTCCATTTTTCTCATACATTATTAAATTCCTTATACATAACAAAGTATACAAACACTATAAAGAGTCGAATATTATCTACAAGTATCTAAAAGAAAAAAATTATAGAAAAATGTCAATTTTCTCTCTTAAAAATTGCATTTTACAGTACTTTTGAATATACTCATAAGAAGATATTTATATTATTTGACTCTGTCTAAGAGATGCTTTCCAAAAAACAAGCTGAAGAATATGATGACCAAACTAAAAAAAACCGTTGATATTGGCTGTTAATAGGTGCATGAATATTCATATTTTTGATCGTAGCACGGCTAGCGATGATACATGTTAGCAATAGAATGATGCAAATGAGACAAGCATTTACTCCTCTCTTTAAAAAAGGCATTATTATTTTACTACTTGGTATCTTAGTACTCTCTCTACTTTTAGTAATCTTTAACTATCTTGGTAAAAAACAAGAACGAGACGAACATCAACAATAAGATCACATACATTTTATTCCCTTATATACTCATCTACACATGGAACAGACATATAATATTTGGTTAACACTTGGTGGGCTATGACTCATGATTTATTGAATCTATTTGATGGAACATATCATCAAAAAGCTGGTAAAATCATCAATTCAAGAAAAGTTAGAACGCTATACTAAAAACAAGCGAAACGCATTTTTGGTTTGAGTATGAGCTACGTGACTAACACAAAGTAGTAGTCTTGTTTGAGTGCTTGTTCTCGTATTTGTTGGCGCAGGAATAATATGACTTACGAGTGCGATGTGAGTCATTGCATGAGCAAATATCTGAACAACATTTTCATCCCTTATTATTGCAGTATTATGATTTTGAAGTTTTTCTATTACTGCATTTGCATTTCCATTAATCGCAATATGATGAGTTTCATTGTTATTCGTCAGCAATCCTAAATATAAATACTATCTACAACTTCTTTTAAGTTTATGACTAATATTTTTTGGTATAGATCTCATCAAAGATAGTGTCGAATCATTGAGAACTATTATTGATTTTTCTCAGTATGCACACTTGTGAATCTTATGATTTTTCTTTATCTGAATGATTCTGACTTGAATTATTCAATCAAGTCATACAGTGGTAATCATGACCTTAGCTGCTCTACATTGATGAATCATAACCTTTCCGATGGCCTTATGAATCGCTATTTGATCAAATATTGGTACAACGATAACGATTGTACTTGCATCATTATGATGATCTTCTGACAAACGAAAAGTAGCGCTTGGACATTTATGATTTAACTTAGTACTTTCTATAATCTGATTACTCTACTATCCTTATATTACATATTTCATAACAGATATGCTCAGGATAAGTGATAATCCTATGATTATTATAGCTATTTTTAATCTTATTCTCAATACCATAACTGCAATAGTCTTATTGCCATTTCTTGATGAATTTATTTGATATATCAAGAAATTTAGTATGCATCATAAACCCGATCGTGCTACATTAGAAGTTGTTAAACTCTCTCATCAACATGAAAAATTTATCAAAGAGTTTCCAAGTATCACTTTGTATACAATCCTTTTAGATTGTAAACATCTCTTTTATATGAGCTGACGTTATATTACACAATTATTTAACTATGATATAGTTGACCAAGAAACACTTATTGAAAAAAAGAAATCAATTCAAGATACTAGCATTTATAAATTTTTGGTAACATTATTTCAAACAAATCAAGCACTTCCATCTGAACAAGGAAAAATAACACAAGAAACACATATTCAACATACTCTTTCAACTATAGAACATCCATTCAATAAAGAACAGTCTGACACATTATATTATAACAATAAAACATCTATTGAGATAATATTCCCACTCCTCATTGCACTGCATCAAGAAGAACTCTCAAAATGAGAACACGTTAAACTACAAGAACTCCAAAATCTACTACAAGCAATTGTTGAAGCTATGAAATATGCAAAAGCTATTAATGTAGACATAGAAACTCTTCGTGACCAAAAACATCCATCAGTAAAAGCATATTATGAAGAACGTGCCAATATAGTAATAAATATGATTACAACAATACTTAATAAGATTTACGATGAAAATGTATGAGAAAAAGCTATCTGGAAACTCTATACTCAACAAAAATCACAATTCAAAGTACTGCAGAAATGATCTGAAACAGTCCTTAATACAATTACCACATCAAGATGATTTGCTTATAGTACCTTATATAATATAGAAAGACATATACAAGCAATTATAAAGTCACTACTCAAATGAGTAAAATCATATGCTTATGCACTCCAAAATACAAGTAAATCAGAAAAAAAATCATATAGATCAATGGTCATGCATGCATTAGATGAGCAACAAGAACCTATCTAATAAATGACTTAAAAAAGCATAAAAAAAGAAGTAAACTGTACTCTATCACACTTGATCTTATCTTTTATTAGGCAAATTTTAAGAAATTGTATGAATAGATGCACCATACTCACGAAGCCATTTTTTGTGTTTTGGTGTTGCTGGATCAAGTTGTGTTAAAAACTCCCAAAATGTCTTTTGATGATGCTTATAGCGTAAATGTGCTAGTTCATGATAAATAATATGATCAGTTATCTCCTGAGGGAAAAAAACAATTCTCCAATCCAAATAAACTGTTGATCATTTACACTGTCAATATTTTCTACGATACTGTTTAATAATAACTTTCTCTAGACTTAGTTGTGTTACTTTCCCAAGCTGTAAAGTTCTATCGTGTAAAATTTGAGCTGCTTGCTGACGCGATATATTTTTATTGAAAGATAATACTTTTAGATTTTCTAGTTGTGCAAGTTTTTTGATAATCCATGACCATTTTTTTTGTATAATTTTTTCAATATGATAATCAGAGACTGATTCAGGAACCATTATACGCAATCAATCTGCCTTTATTTCTAGAGCGATTGACTTTTTTCTACGAGAAGAAATAACAAGCTCATAACTTATTGACTCTCCTGTTAGATTATGAGTATAGAAAGCCATAACATTGTAATAAAAATAAATAATGCAAGCTAGCACGCGCTATAATCAGGTCGATAAAAGTGTATCATGTAACCAGAATCATCTTCGTTTTTTTATCATATGTGTATGATTTTTTCAATCATTTGGAGTTGGTATATCTATATCTATACCTGCTTTCTTTAAAAATTTCCAATCAATACACGCACTGTATGGTCAAGATAATAACGACACAATTGTTCCTTCATTATACTCATTCAGTCGAGTAAAAATAGCTTGTGTCAAAACTGGTTTCCAAAATTGACGCAACCCTTTTACGCTGATAGGTAGTTTATAATCTGGAATAGTATCAGCTAATGAGACCAATCCAAACAGTCAGGAAAGAACAAAACATTTTTTCATAGCATACTCTTGCGCTGTTTGTGGTAAACTTGTAAAATCCAGTGCTTTATAAAGCACTCACGTATATCTTTGTCGTGCTGGAAGCACCGGTGCAGTACGATATGCACGATTCGCTGCAACTGCAGCTTCAAACCTTTTTCATGTACATTTAAGATCGTTCTGTGTCGCACCAAACAGTATATCTTCTGGATATGTTTCAAACTGGATAGTTAGCTGTATTGGTCATTCCGCTCATCACGAGCGTTTTCATTCTGAGGGAGGGAGTAACAATAATGGCATAGAGTATATGGCTATAAAAAATTATCCCCACTGCGACTCGAACGCAGATCTACTCCTTAGGAGGGAGTTGTTCTATCCAGTTGAACTATGGGAACATGCGACGAGTTATCCACTCCTCCAAACGAATCAATGGAGTAATAATAACACGCTTATGCCATTGTCGACATGATGGACATATCACAAGCCATCATGCAACTATTCAAACTCATACTCATACAATCACATCTGTTGGCCAGTGCACAGCAACAGCAACTCTTGAGACTGCCATAGTAATACTTGCTATCCAAAAATACACAGCACTATACACAAACAATGGATCACGATGCTTGCGAGCAAGTAACAATGTGCACATTGCAATTGCAGCAGAAACGCCTGCATGATCTGACGGGAATGGATTTGTAGGAAGATGCTCCAGTATCAAAAAGTCAGTATTCTCTATCGCTGACTCTGGTCTCATTTTATCTCAAAAATGCTTGATAACTCAGTTAATTAATGCTGCAACTCACGCAGCAAGAAAAATAGCTAATCATGCTTCTTTATGATATAATGAACGATGCACAATACCATACACATATAGTGCAACCAAATACAATGGATAGGTAAACACAAAAATATCAGCAGTATACGGCACAATATGAACAAGATAGTTGTGCGTACTAACAAACTCATTGAGTGCAATCATGAGACGTTCTCACCATACCGGTTCGTTGATCTGTCGAATATTTGCAAAAAACATTATACAAAACGTGATGAATAAACGATGAATAGGTAACGGCAGATGCTACCTACGTTATATTTTTGATGACAGTCTCTATGTTTTTGATCACAAAGAGAGCTTTTTGTATGCTGGGCATTGAGCTTGTAATGGACAGGTCGAACAGTGAGGATTTCTTGCAGTGCAATGATATCTCCCAAAATAAATAAGAACACGATGCGCAACATCTTTATACTCATCTGGTATGAGTTTTTCAAGGAGTTCTGAGGTTTTATTTGGGTTAGTTGTACGAACAATTCATAGTCTATTCATCACACGATGAACATGCGTATCGACTGCAACAAGTTTTTGCCCATAGAGCAGATATAATACCACCTTGGCAGTCTTGATACCAACTCACGGCAAGGTGAGCATTTCATCAATACTATCAGGAATATACACTCACCGGTCCGCATATAACGCTTGTGCATCTGCATATTGCTGCTGAGTATCACGGAGCGATCATACTGCTCACTGAGGACGATATCATCAATAATCACGAGTTTTATGGTCGAGTAGCTGAGCAGTCTTGACAAGATTGACTGTTTTTGCTTGATGCAATCATACAGTCTTGATATACTCCTTGAGTCATGATTCTCACAACGTGAGCATATCACGAGGAGATTGGACGTGAGCAAACAACGATGCAGTAACTTTATTGACTTGTTTGTCAGTCGTTTGCGCACTCAAGACTACCGCAACAAGCAACTGAAACGGATTTGTATACTCCAACTCAGTCAACGGATACTCTGCAAACATCGTATCCATCACCTGCAGTGCAGTGATTATTTTTTGCTTTTTCGATATTCTTGTAGTCATGACACAAGTATAGCATTTTATCATTTCAATACTAGATAAAATCATTATACTGACGTGTATGAAACCAATCTCTCTACAACAGGACGTCAATTTACTGCACTATAACACCTTCAAATTTCCGTGCATAGCACGTTATTTTGTTGAAATAGAGAACAGCAACGATCTCATCGCATTGATGCAGATGCCAGTTTGGAACACAACACCAAACAAGCTTATGCTCTGATGATGATCAAACATATTGCTTGCGACAGAGTATTTTGATGGTCTCGTCATCAAACAAGCAATCAAAGGCAAAACACTCATCGAACAAACAGACAGAACGGTCACCATCGAAGTGTGATGATGAGAAGAATGGCATTGATTTGTAGAACGATCAATAGACCAGTGATACTATGGGATTGAAAACCTCATTGCAATACCATGATCAGTGGGTGCAGCGCCTATGCAAAATATCTGAGCGTATGGAGTAGAAGTCTGTTCTGTCATCGATGCGGTGACCTATATAGACCTAGAATACTGAACAATACACACAATCGATAAGAGCGCTTGCCAGTTCTGATACCGTCAGTCACTCTTCAAACAAGCACTTCGCCACAAGATCTGTATTCTCTCTGTGACCTTTACCCTAGGTATATACAACAACAAAACATACAAACCGCTACTCACCTATGCTGGAATCCAAGAAACACTCAAACAGCAATGATCAGATACGGACGCACCCACACCACGCAATGTCGCTGATGCCATTGCTACAATTCGTGCTGAGAAACTCCCCGATCGACACCGTATCGGCACTGCATGAAGTTTCTTCAAAAACCCGCTCATCCCAGAAAAAGAAGCTCACAGCATTCTCACCAAGCATCCTACTCTCAAAACCTATCCTGCACCTCATTCAATGGTAAAATTCTCAGCATGAGAGCTGATTGATCGTGCATGATGCAAATGATTCACCCAATGAGCAGTCGGAACATACAACAAGCACGCACTTGTCTTAATTCACAGATGATGAGCACAATGAACTGAACTCCTCGCTCTTGCACAAACAATCCAAAATCGTGTCTACAAGATGTTTGGTATTATGCTTGACATGGAAGTGAATTTGATAGAGTAGGTGGTTATCCCTCACTCTTCTGAATAACCATCACACATTGATCTAGTTGATTTGTATTATCAGGACTACAAAATTCTTTTCGGTCTCATAAAAAGATGCTCATTGAGTATTGTTCTGCACATGCACGAATGCGTTCCCAACTATGATACCATAAGGTCAATACTCATCAACGCATGTATCATCATGCTGGATTTCACGCCTCTGCAAAAAACTTGATACCATACGTATCACCATCCTGCAACGTTCTTGTTTCATCATCAGGAAATGCTTCTCCGTTATACAAAAATCTCGCATTGGTGCTATAACTTTTGATGCTTGATGATGCTTCTCATATTGTCGCACAACACCATCATCATGGTTTGAGAACACGATCTAATCAGAAAAACAACGCATCGAGATCATCAATGCAATTAATCGTATATTTCATGAGAGCACCATCAACTGAGGCAGGAGCGCTCTGTTGCAGATACGAGAGCATATCAGTTTCGACCATATTGAGTAATGCAGCCCTTTTATGTAACTGTTTCTTGACTAGATACTCTTCTGCCAACCTCAACATAGATGCAGAAGTATCAACCCAGTCTATACTAGATCACGACGCTTGTAACAATCAAAAAAAACGGTCATATATGTCTGAATGCGCACCTCATCATAACTCTGCAATCTTATACGGTCATGCGGTAGTCTTTAGCAATGAGACAGCAACTTGATCGATGCCGTCTGCGACAGCAAGGTATTTTTGATTTTCCTCTCTTGTAGCAAATAATCTTGCTAACTCCATATCATGATACAACTGATGAGATTGTGGTGTAGTTGACATAATTTCTTAAAATCTAATAAATACCTCTACTCTACAAAATAATCACGACATTGCAAGATTCATTGTTCAGTAAGAATTATATCAACTGGTCTATCATGCGAATCGACAGGAACATTATCAAGAATCTGTCGACTATAACAGACGCAGAGTGTAGATAGTGCTGGATTGGTTTCTTTATGACGAGCTATCGCACGATCATACCATCACGATCATCTTCATACTCTCCATCCATTTTGCGTACATGCAACACACGGCACAAGCATATAATCCAAGTGATGCTGTGTATGAGGATAGTCTGTCTCAAGCGTATGATTATTCCATGGCACCATTGATGGAGAGCGCACAAAAAGTCAGACCGTTTTATGATGACAAGGAAATACTGTCTCAATCCCTTGTTCCCAACACGCTGCAATATATGGTGTAATATCTGGTTCGTTTGAGATTGGAGTATAGACTCATACTGTCATACCTGACTGAAATGGAACAACATCACGCAAAAATGAAACAATACGTGCAGATGCTTCTTGCTTATACTGACGAGTATACAAGCTATGTGTCTGTTTGATGAGCTGTCTTATATGGTGTTTGGTCATTTTTTGAAACGTTTTTTAATAAATCACTTTCAGAAATGAGTAATATACATCTTTCTCAATTTATCATTTTTCATGAATGTGTGTCAAATTTTTTATTAGATGTTTTTCTTCGTGTTCAGTCAAATAGATTAATACTATCATTGGAGTTTACACAATACTTATACAGCTTATATTTGGTTAATTCAGTAACAAATACTTGTTGTTAATCATGATTTACAATACAATCTGATATAATTGCAAAATCTGGCTCAATACCATATTTTTCAAAGAAATTTTTTTTTGCCTGCATATTCAAAATATACAGAACCTTTTGAGCATATCATTCATATGCTTTATATACAGTAAACGAGTCACCATCTATTTGAGAATTCCTAATTCTAGTTAAGAGCTTCATTGCTTTAAAAAGTGTATAAAAAATATTTTTAAATATTTTTTACACATTGTCAATATTATTCCTTAATTATTTCATACCATTTTTATAAACACATCTCAAGGTACTGACACACGTCACATTTGTTTCATTTTTTTCTTTCATTCTTTTTGTTTCTTGAGCAGTTTTTTCTTTCTGGACACATCTCATCCATAACACTTTGCAATCACATCTTTTCTCATTGCTGGAATCGTTTCTCTTGCAATCATTTTTACTCATATTCATGCTTGTAATGGTATAGCAAAAAGATGTTTTGGTATCAAATCTTTGAGTTTACTGACCATTTTCTTTCCTACTTCGTATGCTTTTGAGTTATGAACCACCATGCTAAATGCTTCAACTCTTTCACTATTAATAAAAATATCAACCCTAACCATTTCACTTTCTTGGTATAACAAAAACTCATAATTCATGGTTGCATACCCTTTTGTTGTTGATTTTAAGGTATCATAAAAATCGATAATAATTTCACTCATCGGCATTTGATACCTTCGTACTACCCTTTTGTCATCAATATACTCCATACCCTTCATTACTCATCTATACTCTTGTGCTAATCACATAATATTGCCACTAAACTCATCAGGTCATACAATTTCAACACTAACCATCGGCTCCAATACTTTATCAACCATTCACTGATCTGGCATTGTTCATCAAGAAGAAACTATCAACCAAGGTTTTAGGAGTTCTTGGTAATACTCAGTCAAAATTTCTTCAGATGTTTTTTTCCCCATCGGCTTTCATTGTAATATATCCTCAACACTCACTATATCATGATTTATATGCTCCAATACATTCTTATAAAGTCATGATGTAATTAGCTCTTTGACGTTCATTCATGATACAATATGGGGATGCTTAAAATTTTTCATAGCAACTAAAAACGTTACTGTAGGCATTGTAAAAAGCGTTTCCATATCATACTCTCTACTTAAACGCTCTTTGATAATATCCATATGTAACGTTCACAAAAATCAACACCTAAATCACTGACCCATAGCAAGCGAGCTTTCTGGTTCGACACTGATCGCACTATCATTGAGTGCAAGTTTTTCAAATGCAATTTTTAACTTATCATAGTCATCACTACTTACTGGGTATATTCACGAAAAAACAAAAGGTTTTACTTTTTTAAATCACGGTATAGAATAGTCACGATATGTATAAAAATCAACTTTGGATGCTGGACCTTGTAATGAAACAAATGTATCTCATACTTGCGCATCTCTCACTGATTTTTGTCAAGTAAGAATATATCAAATTTGTCATGCAGAAAGGGTAGTATCTTTGGTATATCAAGGTGAAAAATGTCATACTTCAGTTGGTTTAATAAGAGATTGTGAATACGGAAGAACAAGTGTATCTCATATACTCACTGATCATTGCAATACTTTTACATATGTTACAACTCATTTATATGGATCAAAAACGCTATCAAAAATCAGTGCTCTTGTCTTAGGAAGTATTCATGAAAGTCTTTCTGATGATATCGACCAAAATTTTTCTTGATTTTTTTCAATAAAGAGATCTGGAGTATTAATTCTTTCTACAATTGCATCAAGTACTGCATCGACATTCATTCATGTTTTTGCAGAGACAGCAATAATTTCATCACGATCTATTCCTAGTAAGTTCTCTATTTCTTGGGCTCTTCTTTCCGGATCAGCAGCTGGAAGATCAATTTTATTTAAAACTGGAATAATCGTCAATTCATGCTCCATAGCCATATATAAGGTCGATAATGTCTGTGCCTGAATTCACTGACTTGCATCTACCAACAACACACATCATTCGACTGCAGCTAACGATCTTGAAACTTCATATTGGAAATCAACATGTCATGGTGTGTCTATTAAGTTAAGCTCTATACCTTTCCATTCCATTCTAGCAGGCGTCAACTTAATAGTAATTCATCTCTCTTGTTCCAAATCCATTGTATCTAATACTTGCGTTCCTTTTACTTTATTCTTTGATGTTATCTCCAAAAAACGATCTGCTAGCGTTGATTTGCCATGATCAATATGTGCAATGATACAAAAATTTCTAATAGATCTCATAACTAGGATATAACATACTCAACAGTAAAAGAATAACTATATTTTATTGAACTACAAATTCAAGAATAACTTGCTGAGCACCTGCATCTACACGCAATGATCACTGTAATGATCAATCTGCAAAAAGCACGTCACTCGCATTTGCTACATCTCATCAAAACGTTTGACTAATAAGTCATGCATCAAATCAAAACAATGCTTTTGTATCATTATGAATTGGATAGTGATCTGTAAAATTTCAATTTAACGGTAAACTGTCTTCAGTAAAGAGACTAACAACAACTGAATCACTCAATTGTTCCATACCAAGTAATGGATATCTTGTAGGAAGTGATCAAAATAACTCCCTATCTTCTTGCGTTAGTCACAACAGCTCCCAAGCTTCATCGTCTTGATCAAAATCAAATAATCATCACATTTCAATTGCATATTGTACACGATTATGAGTACTTTCTGAAATAATATCAACTTGATCTCACGGTTGAAACAACAAAGATCATCATAAGTTCGTCAACGCTGGTGCAAACTTAAGCAAAGTATCATAGACTTCAGGATTATCTAAAATAAGATATGCTCAGACTTGGACAGGACTACTGAGCGATGGTACAACTACAAATCAAATATTTCAACGCAATACATCTATCAAACGTTCTACATCTGCATTTTCAAATCACACACCAATAGATGGTCACCATTGTCATAGCAAAGCAGGTAATAAGAGAGACAGCTCTTGTTGATCAATTGATAAAATAGAAAGTATATTTTGCATTTCTACATAAAGCAAAGAAGTATCAGTCAATCTGCTAACAAGTGAAGAAGTAAATTGACTTACAGAAGATGAAACTGTTTGCTCAGCAAACTGTAGTACTACTTTTCACAATGGTCTATTGAGAGAGAGTGCACTAACAGCAAAAGTATATTGCAATGCATCAGCAAATTGATGCAGCAGTAAATTATTTGACTCTGGGCTTACTGATGTTGATAAAAATCATGCATTATAATTTGCTTTCTTAAATGCTTTTTTAAATCACATCCATCATGCATCATCACGTAAAATATCAGAAACATATGCATCATACCATGCTAATGATGCAAGATCCCCATATACCCATTTATTCCCTCATAAATTACGACTATCAAATCACTCATCTCATGCCAACAAACCAAAGGCTTCAATTTGATTAATTGAAAATCCTTCATTTCACTGCATAAAAATTAACGAATATGACTGTAATGCATCATAATCTACTTTTTGAAAAACTACTAGCTCTTCGAGTGTATCAATCAACGATGCAAATGATTGCGCATCTACTAACTGGTTTGATTGTAAAGCAACCTCTCTCAAGTCGTTATCTACACGTAAGTATAAGATTTGATCATAACTTCAAGGCACCACTCTTTCTAGCGCAAATCCTTGAGATCATGTAAATAACGAAGGAAACGATAATGATTGTGATCATGAAAATAAAAATGCATAGACTCATGCTCAAAATATAAGGCAACATGCTATAAACCAGACTACTGATTGTTTCATCTTTGCTCAATAAAATTATTAAAATGCTCTCTTATACATGCAAAAACTTCTTGCGGAGATTTATCTGATGTATCAATAACTAATGAGTAATGCTTCATATCAAAAATATCTATATCATACAAGCGCATATAAGTTTTTTGTTGTCACTGATGTCTTTTTTTATTTGTAGCAAGAACCTCATCAAAACTACTATTTGCATCATGCACTCTTTTTTCGGCAAATATTCTTTCAGCTCATACCTTCTCTGAGACATCTAAAAATACTTTAAATGCATCTGGTTGACAATAAAATGACATTTTACTATCCAAAATCATTTTACTTGAAAGCGGTAATGATTGCTGATATTCCTCATATTTTAAATCAAATTCATGAGCTTTTGCAGGATCATGCCGTCATATTTGATCAAACTCTAAAATTGTTATTCACATATCCAATGCAAACTTTCTTTTTATTGCTCAGATACTAATAATTTCGTATCATAACTCATCTGCAAGCATACGACTCACTGTTGATTTTCATGCTCAACACTTTCATCATAATGTAATTATCATAGGCTTATTAATAAATTAAACAGAAACCACCTTGATATTGCTATATATACTTAAACAACAATCTATTGCAATCTCTTTACAAAATCTGCAGACATTCAAGTATGAATAGATAAACGATCAGCTACTCATCATGGTATTTCAAGAACATAAAGGGAAGGATCTCCGTTTGTAGGCCCATATGACGGACAACGAATTTCATTTTCTTCACAGGGCTGAGCATTGTGCTCTATATAAAGAATAGTTTTATCTTCATCAAGCCAAAGCATATCAAGAGGGATAAGTGTATTTTTCATCCAAAATCTATATAATCATGGTTCATCAAACACAAATAACATACCTTGATCGTCAGCCAAGTCTTCTCTTCGCATCAATCATTGCTGTCTCGCTTGTGGTGTGTTAGCAATTTCCACTGCAAAACAAGAATTATTAATACATACCTCTGAGATATTTCATTGATACTCTAGTATTTGATTAGTGTATTCTATAGAACTATCGCTCATTTGTTGCTCTTGTGATACACCCGTGCTTATAAGACTACATCATCATAAAAAAACAGTACAAAAAAGAAATAGAAGAAGCATCAATGGTTTTTTTTGTAACCATCGCTTAGATTGTCTTGGTAAATTTTTGGCATCTTCTTCGTTTTTTAATAAAGGTTTGATTGCCTCTTCTAGAAAAATAGTGTTCTGACTTCATTTAAAGACAATCATCGAGCGCTGATCCCTTTTGGGAATATGTTGCAGTAAAAGTTCTCATATTTCTTTACTCGATGAAGACCAAAATATCGCATCAGCATCGTATCATATTTTATGGAGTTCATCAAGTATATATTTTTTTGATTCAGATCAAACAAGATAGATAGCATCAGCACTTTGAGCAATAATTCAAGCAATTTTTCTATGTTCTTGTTCACTAAATTCTCATAACTCTCTCATATCTCATAAACAGACTAGATAATCAAAATCTGTATAGAGAGTTTTGACCAGTGAGTACGTTGCTCACAATACTGACAGAGCACTTTTTGGTGCGCTATTATATGTCGAATCAACAAGTACACTACCAAATTTTCAAGACAAAAAACTCATTCTTCATGGTTGCAGTTCAAAAATAAGATCAACTGGCTGCTCTGATTGAGGAGTAAGCATCGGTATATCAAATCTTAATGACAAAATCATAGCCATTTCTATTGATAATGCGATATATCAAACATCAGGTTCAGTGAGCAAATTAGTTGTGATATTCCATACACGATCTTCTCATTGTTCAATATATGCTGAGAGAAAAGGATTTCATTCATCATCACTCTTTATTGTTCTTTTCTCTCGACAAATATCTGCAAGCTTTGCATCAGTATCATACAACGCATAAGTCAATAAATCTGCAGAAATGTGCTGTACATGTTCTCTAATATACGATATAGACTGGTAAGAAACAAACAAAACGTCACGCACAGCAGGGAAAAGTTTTGCTTTTTCATCAAGTATCTCATCAGGTGTTCATAACTGTGACGCATGGACCTTATCAAGTACAGTAAACACTCACATGTCTGGTTGTGCAATACCTACAAGAAGGTCCATATCTCAAACATTATCAATTCAATACTCTGCAACGAGAATATCATATCTTTTTGGTCAAAATAAAGCACGAAGTAATGCGATAACACAACTTGTAAGAATACTCAACGGTGCAGTCGACCATGCTGTAATCTCCAAAATTGATAAACATAATCAAATTTCACTATTAAAATTTTTTGGAGATGTGCTCACACGTATATCAGGCAATAATTTCTTCAGCGATTGCGCTAGCACCATCCTACATGATGTTTTTCAAACGCTTCAAGTAATAGCAATAATATAAGGTTTATGTCTTCTTATATACAAACGAGCCGCTCGTTGCAAAAACTTTTCTACTATTTGTTTCATATATTATTGACTTTATAAAATAAAGCATATAAAAAAATTTTATTTATAATGAAGCTAAAAGAACCTCTGGAAAATTGATGTTACACGATAGTTTTTCCATAAGTATGAACTGTTGGATTTACTCAGTTGTATCTAGTGTAACTAGAACAGAGGTTCCTTGATGAAGGTATTCATATGGAATAAATGTAACTGCATTAAATGTTCTCCCTTTTTCAGACCTTCCTTAATATAATAATAATAATGGAAAAAAGTACAAATGAAATTATGCAAAAACAGATAGAACAAAATAATATAGAACAAAAAAACATTCGATATAAAAAAGGTATGAAGGATCTTCACAATAGTATTAGACAAGTTTAATATCAAACTACACTCTCAGTTGTCTCTTAAGTAAACCCCTACACAATAAAGTTAATAATCTTATCTTGGACAAAAATTATTTTCTTAACATCCTTTCATTCTATATACTTTTGGACGTTTACCAATGTCTTCGCTTGAATGACTATCTCATCTTGTGAAAGTCATGGGAGTACATCAATCGTTCATCTCATTTTTCAATTGACTTGCACAGGAAACTGAATGGTCGACTGAATCATTTTGCTTGCATCAGCAACAGGTCGAGGATATAATTCTAGTGGCTCAGAACGTCATAACTGTGTCCACATTGTCTGTGCAAGTGTTGGTGCAAATGGTGAGAGAAATAATACTAATCACTCCAATACCTCCTTTGGAGCAACTCACTGCTCTGTAATCTTATTGACAAGAATCATAATCTTACTAACCATCGTATTAAATTTCAAATGCTCCATGTCAGCATGATATCATTCAATAGTTTGATGATACAGTGATATTACTTCATTCTGTGCTTGTTCTTGATCCTTTTCACTTGCACATAGGTATGACTCATTAGCCCAAAACAATACACCTAGAGGAGGTATTAATGCTACTATCTTATCAAGAAATTTTTTCATTCATTTCAATGCATTATCATTCCAAATCTTATCTTGTTCAACAGGTCACATAAACATCAAATAAGTTCTCACTGCGTCTGATCAGAATTTATTGATTACATCCAATGGATCAATAGTATTTCATCGTCTTTTAGACATTTTACGACCATCTGGTCACAAAATCATTCCTTGATGAATTAATTTTTTGAATGGTTCAGGACTAGAAACGTATCACTGATCATACAAAAATTTATGAATAAAACGCGCATATAACAAGTGACCAACCGTGTGTTCTTTTCATCATGAATATAAATCAACAGGAAATAACTTATCAGCTAGTTCCTTACGAATCAGCTCCTCATCATTATGCACATCAGGAAAACGTAGAAAATAAAACGATGAACACATAAACGTATCAAGCGTATCACATTCACGTTGATAGCTCATACCATCTGATGTTTTATAGAGAGGGAAAGTAGGATGATCAGCCAATGGAGACTTTCACTTAGGTTTGTAGTTTTTAACATCAAGTGGCAACAAAACAGGAAGCTCAGATTCTGGGACTGTATGAGGATTTCATTCATCGTCATAGTAGATTGGGATTGGTGATCATCGATATCTTTGACGTGAAACAGACCAGTCACGCAACTTATACGTAACAGTTTGACGACCTGCTCATATTTTTTCTATATGCTTAATAATTGCATCCTTGGCAGTAGAACTGTCCATACCATCAAATTGTCATGAGTTTGTCAGAGCTCACTCATAAACTAATCATGTTTTTTCATCCTTTGCTCAAAGTATAACCTGTGTAATAGGTAATCAAAACTTCTCTGCAAATGCATAATCTCTTTCATCATGTGCAGGGACAAACATCACTGCACCACTTGCATAATCAGGAAGCACATAATCAGCATACCAAACTGGAATACGTTCGTTGGTAATTGGATGTGTAGCATATAATCATGAAAATATTCAAGTTTTATCTTTGATATGCTGTTGTCTTTCAACTGCTGTTTTTGATAAGGTCGTTTGTCTATATGTTTGCACAGACTCACTAAACTCTCATAACTGAGTATCTAGTAGTGTGTTCTCAGGTGCAAGAACCAGTGCAGTCACCCCAAATAATGTATCTGGACGTGTGGTAAATACAGTGATAGCTTGATCACCACATTGGAAGTCGATTATTGCTCCAACACTTTTACCGATTCGTTTTCTTTGTGCAACTTTTGTTTCTTCAGGCCGATCAATAGTATCTAAATCTTCCAATAATCTTTCTGCATATGCAGTGATTTTAATAAACCATTGCGGCATCTTTTTCTGCAAAATTTCTGCTTTACAACGTTCACATTTACCGTCAACTACTTGATCATTAGCCAAAACTGTTTGACAGTCTGGGCATCGATTTACTCGTAACTCATCACGATAGACCAATCATGCATGGTATAATTTCAAAAACAACCGCTGTGTCCATTTATAATAAGAAGGATCAGATGTACTCAACATATTACTCATATCAAAACTAATCTGCAACGCATCTACTTGCTTAATAAAATGCTCTATGTTTTGTTGTGTTACCTCATATGCAGGTAATCATTGTTGCATTGCATAATTTTCAGTTGGTAAGCCAAAACTATCAAATCAGAACGGATTAAAAACAGTTTTTCCAGCATGACGCATATATCTAGCAACTATATCATTTATAGTAAATACAGAAGCATGTCAGGTATGTAATCAAGCACCAGATGGATATGGAAACATAGTTAATGCATAAAAAATATCGTCCTTTTGGGCATCATCCAAGTTTGTATGCCAAACATTTCAATTTTTCATTAGAGAAAAAATATCTAAAATACACTTAACACTATAACAAAATAGAGTGCTTCTACAAGTCTATACAAACTTTTTTTTATTATGAATCATTCGACATAATCATAATGCATCTGCAGCATCATGAGGATCTGGAAGATGATCTAATGAAAAGAGTTTTTGTATACTCTGTTGCATCTGTAATTTTGATGCAGCTCAATTTCATGTAATTCGTTTTTTGATTTCTTTGGGAGTCCACTCATAAAGCTCATATGCTTGCTTTTGAAAATACATAGCCAATGCTCATCTTATTCCATACACAAATTCTGCATTAGATTGATTATACTGGGTAAAATATAGTTTCTCTATTCATACAGCATCTATCTGGTATGTTTCTGTGAGTTCAACAAAAAAATCGTAAATTTGTTCCATCCTATTAAACTGGTCAAGTCTAGATGGTGATTTTTGATCGAGCAACAAAATTCATGCATCTTCAATAAGTAAATTTGAATGAATTAATGCATATCATATTTTGCGAATTCATGGATCAATTCATAAAATCATACACCTATGTTATGAAAATAAATCAGACTGCCCTTGACCGTTTGCTTCTGATTCAAACTTTTTAAGGTATTGTGTCTTGAAATGCGTCGCATGAAATTGTTCAACCCATGCAAGATCTCATGCTATAATTTTTTTGACCAAAGCAATTTCTTCAGGTCGTAATCAAGGTTCAGGAGTTTCTATATAAATTGGTCTCTCATTGTTTGCTGCTCGCTGGATAAGAGGAACAAGTGTGGGAAATCCTATAAATCATCTTCATAAACTTGCATGACGATCCAATTTACTTCACAAAATTGCTTTTGAATCATTAAGATGGAATGCATATAATGCATTGAGACCAATATGTTCATCAAATTCTTCAAGAAACAAATCCCAATTCGATAAATCAACTCATCATCACTGACAATGTGCAGTATCTATAGTAAATTTAACAGGCATATCAGATAAATAGGTACGGAAAAAATATCAAATTTCTTTAAGAGTCGATCATATTTCTGTTCATTGACCAGCTGTATTTTCAAAAACAAACTGTATTTTTGACCATCATTTTTTGTCAACTTGTGTCAAAATTTCTTCAACATTTTTGATCATACAACGCATAGCATCATCTCTATTTGTATATCATTTACTTTTACCTATATGAACATTGACTGAATCATATCATAAACGATAAGCGAACTCAAAATCATGTAATATAGAAGCTTTTTCAACTGATGAATCATCAAATGCTTTTGATAAGTTTGCAAGATAATTGCTATGAACCATTCATCAAACCTGCTTGTATTTTTCTCTCATATGAACTCATTGCTCATATTGTTCATCAGTATACGTAGGAATCTTCCATCATCTTGGTGATTTTGCAAATACTTGCATAGATGTTCATCATATGGTAGCTGACCTTTCAAATGCACGTTCTGGTCATCATGCAATACTCATATGTGCTCATAGTTTTCTCATTATGATCTAAAAAAGGTAAAATAATTATCACTTAAACAGCATATACATGGTAAATATTCTCGTGATAGAATCAATAAGTTTCTTAAAAAATCAGTTATAATCTACATTACAAGTAGAGCAAGTCCAAGAAGCAAAAGAATATTAATGAGTACCAATCTCATCAACCAGTATAATGATCATCGTCTTGCAACATCAGTACGATCAAAATAGGGTTGCATTCATTGAGCAATTTTCTGTTGTAGAGATTTTCTATCCTGAAAATCATCTTCTGAGAGATGAGTGACAACATGTGCTAATTGATCCAAAAGTGTCACTCTTTTTGTAAGATATTGCACGAGTAGCTTAGACCAGAAAGATGTTTCATTAAAAATTTTTGCAAAAAGAGCATTAACATCTGATCACTGCAAGACTTTATGCGTTGCTTGATATGATTGTACAAGCGCTGCAGCAATATGTACAATAAGTGTATTAATAAAGTCAGAACGATACTCTTGCCATACTATAGTTACTACTGTTTCTACATAAGATTTTTTCATAAGAATAAAATAACACGCAGGAAAAATTATAAACAGTAGTAATGTAATGACCAAAATAAAAACTATTTGCATACCTCAGGGCCATCAATATGTAAAAATTTTTCTTCCAAAAAAGAGTAAAAATCACCAATTGATAAATAATCAAAATGCCAAAAAAGAAAAGATATAAATCAAAACACGCCAAAAGAGTTTTTTGATTAGTACTACAATTGAAATATCCATATGAGTATAATATGATTATAAGAAAATATTACAATATATTACTCACTCTGTATAGACACCGTAACAAGAATATATCAGTAAAGTCATAGAGAAGTAATATGATTATCTATTGAAAAATATTGTTATGACCCAAAATTAACACGTGGTGCTCTTTCTGCTCATTGATCTGCTTCAAAATACTCTATTGGGAAAAATCAAAAAAGACGAGCAATAAGAACATTTGGCATAGTTCTCACTGTTCTATTATATGATGCAAGCTTCAGTAAATAGTCATTTCTTGCTGTCGCAATACGATTTTCTGTTCACTCAAGTTGCGCTTGTAATTCCAAGAAATTCTGATCAGACTTAAGTTCTGGATATGCTTCAACTGCTACAAGAAGTCTTGAGAGTGCAGATCATAATTCACCTTGATTCTGTTGAAATGCCTCAAACTGTTGGGCATCTTCTATATTGATCGTGGTGCTTGTTGCTCTTGCTCTGGCTTCAGTAACCTGTGTCAACACTTCAAGTTCTTGTCACGCAAATCATCTCACTGTCTCTACCAGATTGTCTATGAGATCTAGTCTTCTTTGATATTGATTTTCTACTTGTCACCACGTACTCTTTACTGTTTCTTGAGCAGAAACCATAGAGTTATAAATTCATCATATCCATAAGGCTATCAAAAGAATAATTCATAACGGTAAGAGATATTTTTTCATTGTTATACTATCAAGAATAAAAAACAAGATACGGCATGATTTTACATTCAAAGAAATCATTAGACTTCTAATCAATCAATAATTTTTAAGAGATCGATAAATGACTCATGTATATCAAACAATCCAACTCATCATGTGCCATGATGAATAGTATTATAAACATTCTGATGATCTATTCACCATTCTTTTTGTATAGTTTGAATGATATCACTCAATACATCCAAATCAGCATCCAATAAAAATCAACAAGCAAACCATATACGATCAGACTGAATTTCAAGCCGCGGCATGAGATCTCAAAGCATTTTACCTTGCACAGCGTACTCTCTTAAATCAATCAGCATATGACGAATCATTCATTCAATATGTAATCTCATATGTTCTTTTGATAATACAACTTCTTCTAAGAGATGTTCTCACCACTCCAAAGTACTATGCAAAAACATATGTAACAAGTTAATTCCATAGACATCATGTCAATGCGTCAAGTCATCAGTAGTCACAATAATAACTGCTTCAAGATCAAGCTGTTCTAATTGTTTGATACTCTCTTGTGTAGATTTTGTAACTACAAGTATTGGCACAAAAATTTCCTGAGTCATTTTGTAGGTGTATAATGCACGTGCTTCAGGTATTTTTTGGATTAACGATACTATTTGCTTTATATTCATAACAGTAAAGTATTTAAAAATAGTAAGAGTATAGTGTATATTTTAAATTTATTTAGTACTCATTACTCAGTATCTTGCATAATAAAACTTTGCAATGAAATACTCATTAAGAATTATATTTCATAAATTATTCATAGACTAAATGCATGATACTTTACTATAAAAGAATTAAATATAAAATCAAGAAACTTCTAAAAAAATGTAAATCAGTATATATCTTTAAAGAATATTATCATGCGAGAAAATGTAATTTCATTTAATCTTATCTCTTTCTCATATTTTCCTTATATTTCATCTACTCTGCTCGCTTTTCATACCTTTCTGAAGAAATAAGTAAAACTACACAAACACTTATACCTACTTAGAGTAAAAGTTATATTTTTTAATTTGAATATTTACCAGACGTTTGAATATTCTCTTCTATATCTGATTTTTGAGTATTTTCTTGTATATCTGTCGTTTGAGTATTCTCTTGTATATCTGTCGTTTGAGTATTCTCTTCTATTTCTAACGTTTGAATATGCTCTTGCATATCTGACGTTTGTGTATTCTCTTGTATATCTGATGTTTGGTGAGGTTTTATTGTTTTGACTTTTTCAATTTCTTTCAACATATTAATATATTTGATAGATTTAATATCCTTATTAAGAAGATGTAATTTTTTATCAAGTTTTCAAAATGATGCTCTCAAATCGTCAGACAAGGAGTCCTTATTATAGAATTTTAAATACTTATCATATGCTTCAATAACTTGCTGTAGAGCATTGAATAGTTTTTCATCAATTATATTTAATAATTCATTTTTTATCCATCACAGAACTGAAGTATATTGTGTTATGAGCATATGAGGATTTTTTACTTGATCAAGCTTCATAAAAATTCTATCACTTATTTCTTGTTCATAGCATCATTGAGCATTCTTATAGGTATTTCAATCTATATGCTGTAACAAGAGAATAAATGTATTTATATAATTATTCTCAAACGCACGCACAACAAATGGTATATTTGAATGTCTTACAACGTTTTTTAATCATAATCTCTGATAATTACTTTCAATGGATGCTCGCACTTCGCAGAGTTCTTTTACCCTCTTGATATAGGCAGCATCATTCTCTGAATATTGTAATGGAAAAGTAAAAAAGTATTCTTCAATATTATGAAGTAATCTAGTAAGAATACGTTTTAATGCATCATCTTTTAGATCATTTGGCTGTAATGTAGAAAGCTTACTTACAAAAAAATATCAATCATCTATTGTAGCAATATATTTCTTTCATATATCAGTGATACATAATCAAAGTTCATGCATTATATTTTGTATAGTTTGAAGTTTAGTTTGATTATCGAGTTGCTGGATAATATGACCATCATTTGACAATAATAAAAAATAGAGATCACTGATGTGAGTTTGATGATATCTAAAAGACTCGTTTCTCTCAGAGATTTCTCACTGATCTAAAGAAAAAAATTCATCTAATGCAAAAAATCAGACAGTATTACTAGAATTTCAGGTCTCTATATTTTTGCGTTCCATCAATTATAGTATCAAATAAAGCTATTATTTTTAAGAAAGAATCAAGATATATATAATTTATATAAGTTAACTAAATAGGCAATTATATAATAGATAACTTCATAAACTTACCACCTACCTCACGCTCATCATCAGCCAAACGATCAACCACCAAATCAACCAAATCATCAGCCAAACGAACTACCTCCTCAAGAAAATCATCAACCAATTGGTCTTGTTCTTCTTGATGATGTTCTCATACGACTCATTGGTCTCATTCTCTGCAAATTTGATGAGCGAAAGAGTACAATATTCCATAATATATATAATGGGACAAACAATAGCAATGCAATTCGTCATGCAAGAATAATTCCCAATCCACTCATCAATGCTGATCATAGTACTGCTCACGTCCTTTTTTGTTGTTTTGTGTGCAGTCATGTTGATACTATTCATCATAAAAAAAATACAGCAAAAAAATACACAAGAAGAAGATCTATCAATCCGACACGTTGCCTAGTTTGCGTCTGTAACTCTTCCCACAGTTCTGCTTCTCATTCAATAACACGTCAAAAGGTTGTTATTAACTCATAGAGTCATACTCAATACTCATTATTACGAAATGCAGGCACAAGAATTCTCTCTCAGTAACGTTTTACAAGTGCATCAGGAAGAGCTCATTCCAATCACGTTCATACAACGATATATCGACTTCTTTCTTGAATAGCGACTAAAATAACAATTCAATTATTAAATTTTTCTGATCATACTCATCCTGTAGGACCAGTCTGTGTATAAGGTATCTCGCTATCTAAATTTCTTGCTAGATTCATTGCGACATCAAATGGTGCTCTATCTCATATTGTATCGATAATAACTATAGCTATCTCTGCAGATGTTCTTTCCCATAATCATGCAAGTGCATCTTCCAAAAGATTTTCTTCTTGCTGAAATAATACCCCTGCTTCATCATAAACAAAATGTTGATCAGTGATGGTAACTGCTCATACTCAAGACACGAAAAAAAACACACTCAACAAGATGAATAGAAATATTCTGGTCACTACTGGTCTCAATCGCATCAACGCCAAACAAGGTATATAAAATTATCCAAACAAGGAAAACTGTTGTCATCCTTGTCGTTGTTTTTTTAGATCAATAAGTATTGATTCTAATGAATAAAACTGATACTTATCAACCAAAACAGTATGAAAACGATCAAAATCAAATCTACACGACCAGTCTTCATCGCATCTCAGTTCATCAATATAATACAATGAAACAAGTTCTTTACTCATAAATGCAGCATCTTTACCATCAAGTAGTTTTTGTTGTACAGATCATTGTAGTGTGTCTATATGTACATATATATTTTCGATAGTGCCATATTGTGCTATCAATTGCTGTGCTGTTTTTTTTCAAATCCCATACACTCAAGGAATATTATCTGAACTATCTCCTAATAAACTCAAATAATCAACTAATTGCTCTGGTTGAAATCAATATTCTTCATAAAATGTCTGTGCAGTTGATTCTACTCATTTCAGTGCATCAAATTGTCTAACTCAATCAGCAAGTAACTGTTTGAGATCCTTGTCTGACGAAACTATACATATTCATTTTTGAAACTTTCATGTATCTTTATCTTGTTGTTTTTTGACAATAGTACCAATAATATCATCTGCTTCATATCAAGGAATTTCCAAAAACGGTATACCTAAATCAGTCACAATATCCTTTATGGTTCTCATTTGCCATTTAAACTCGTCAGGCATAGAAACTCTATTAGCTTTATATTCTACAAAATTTTTCTTTCTTATCGTCTGTTGAGGGC
Source organism: candidate division SR1 bacterium (assembly GCA_007115995.1). Classification (GTDB taxonomy): domain Bacteria; phylum Patescibacteriota; class Gracilibacteria; order Absconditabacterales; family Absconditicoccaceae; genus SKJI01. The sequence goes on along the minus strand of SKJI01000016.1, from coordinate 12,283 downwards.
TATCCCATGTTATTACAAACTCATCTGGTCTTCTCTTCCAAAGAGTAAATAACATACGAAAAAATCAATACACCGCATTGATATTTTGTCATGCGTCGTTAGTTAGTTCTGGGAATCAATAATATGCCCTAAACACATATCATGATCCATCAAGTATTTCTAGCTTTCTCATACAATATGTATATACTATCTCAATGTATTTTCAACAAATAATACTCAGACTAGATGGACAAATTTCATATTCAATCTCCCAAAGATTTTATACAGCCAGCAACATTGCTTATAGAAAGTAATATCAAACAACTCTTCTTACATGGTGAATTATGAGCATGAAAAACAACATTTATTCAAGTACGATATGCACTCCTCACATGATCAACACACATACTTACGAGTCCAACTTATACGTATTTTAATATGTACGATAATAATCTACTTCATGCTGATATGCGGAGAATTGAAAAACAGACAGATCTGCTTGAATTATGATTTTTTGAACTGCTTGATCACTATGAGTATCTTGCAGTTGAACGACCCAAACGAACTGAAGAGTATGCAACGCCTGGATTGTATGCACACATCACTATTGAAAAAATCAATAAAGATGAAAGATCGTTAACAATTATAGTTTGAGAAAACATAAAAAAAATCTCATAAGAAAAACTTGTATAATAAAGTAATTTTTCACTTATTTTGAAAAAATTTATCAAGCATACTAATCCAATACAAGAAATATTTTACGTAAACCTATAAGATCATAGTCAAATACTTCTAAGAGTAATCATGCATCAGCAGTACGCAATGTTTCTCTTGTTTCATCCAAAAGAATTTGTTGTTCTACAAGATCCTTCCCAAAAACATCCGTCAAAAACAACGTATAAAACTGTTCATTTTTTCATCGCAAAATACGGAAGTCATCAAAGAGCAATCACCCAAAACTCTGCACAACATAGTCGATAAATGATTCTTTGGAAACAAAGTCAGAAGATCTTTGTTGTGATCTATCAAATACAACATCTCATCAAAAAGATTGTAGAATGGTATGAAACTCTCTCAACGTCATTAGATCCATTGGACGAAGTGCAGATCAAGACTGTATTACTGATGAGAGTAATCAGTGTTCATGTGCATAGAGTACATAAGGCATATATCGTGCATTACGTCTTAGATCATTGTATGGCAACTGCTGGTCAAAAAACACTACTTCAGAGAGCTTATAACCATGGGTACGAGCATGAATCAGTGTTAAAATTTTAATTGCCTCGGCTCTTGTTATTTTTAAAGTACCATATGCTGATCCATCAAGATATCTCTGTCAGTCACTAATGATTCCCATACTGTGCAGCAATAAGATGGGAATATGTTCTTCTCAGAATGATCAAGGGTCTACAAATTCTGGAGTTTGTAGCCTTTCTGTATTTTTTGTCATTACTCCTTGAAGCGATGAGATAATATTTTTTATATCTGGTAACATTTCATTATAGTTCAAACGTTCTCAAGCCTGTACTTGTTTGGACTGTGTAGAAAAAACCAATCAATCTAACGGTGCAATAATTGGTGAATAATACACTCATATGCCAATAATTCAAATTATTACTATTGATGTAATTACTCATTGTATCAAACGAGAATGATTTTCAAACACATGTTTCCTAACAGGTAGCTTGGCTTTCAACAAAAAAATACCATCATCTATCTTCTGCTTGATATTCATGCATTGAATTTTTTGTACAAACAATTGTTGGAGTTTTTTATATAACATACATGTCCTATCAAAAAACGTGCACAGTATATCAATACACTGTTTACTGATAATATTTGTAAAATCTTTTATCTTTTTCATCATAACTCATTATATCTCAACAAACGATTTCAAGCAAATTATATTGTATATTGAGTAAACTATATATTGCTTTTTAGCAAATAATATACATAGATATAAAAAATAGTGAAACAGTGATTGTTAGAGTTTTTTTGAGACAGCATAGAGTATTTAGAACCTATCTCTTTTCATCTCCATGCTTTGCTTTACATTGTTTGGAGGAATGGCTTACTCTCTTTTCGATAAGGAAAAAATTTCTTCGTAAAACGTTTCGTTGCATGTGGATTTATCCAATCATATGGATGAACACGACCATTGTTGTGTTTTTTTATATACTTATATGCTTCTTTATATGATGGATTAGGCGTCTCATAGACAGTCAAATTCGTAGATTGTTCAACGATCTTCTGAACTGAACCATAAACACACTCTATACCATAAAGGTCAGTATATGCTTGCACAAACGCTACTCTGTTCTTACTCCAAGGATGTGTATCAAGAAAATTACTATCAAGAACACAGACTGTTTTAGTTGGATCATTAATTTTAGACGGGTGTAAATCCCAAGGTGTTAAGACGGTATATCACGAGTACTTAGATGGATTCATTGAAGGAATCATCGAATAATCACCTTGTAGCTGTGATGAATAATCTTTTGCATGAGCAAAGAGTGGAACTCTTGAAGAATCAAAAAGTTTCTCTGCAATATCTTCATAACTACCACGATACAATGCATCGGAAATTCCTCAATATTTCTGCAAATTTTCTTCATTCATAATATATGGTTTATGAGAAAAGGTTGACTGGACTCGCTGCCAACTTAAATGATTGGATGCAAGCTCTCCATCTAGAAAATGAAAATAACTTCGATCAGCATATTTCTTTCGATCTAAACGATGCCAATGAGTCAAATACGATGCAATCCACATTCTTACATGATTATGCAAATATCAGGTTTCCTCTAATTGTTTTATTGCTTGATTAACTCACTCTGATGCAAACGTATGCTGAAAAATAGCGTCTGGCAGACACTCATACGTTGGGATTCCAGTTTTACTCTCCTCTATATCAGAAAAAATAGCATCTCATAACCACCAATATACCTGCAAAAAATACTCTTTCCAAAGCAACTCTTTATATCGTTGTTCAGCTTCAGCTACAGAAAAACGCTCTAACGCAATAGTACAAATATCTCTGATAGATATAATTCAGTGGGTTATGTACGGACTCAAATATGACACATTACCATCAAGATAGTTACGTGTACGACAATACGCGATCGCATCAAAAGTATCTACTTTCTTTCTTAAATCCTCATGAGATATAATTTCAAACATATGAGTAACACTTATGATAGATAAAACTATATATAAGCTTGGAATGCTTTATAATAAAGATTATACAATGGTTCTATACTATTATGTTTCACAAAAGAATGGAACTGAGGATTAGCATTACACTCAATCAAATAAAACTTGCCATTATTATCAACTACAACATCAAGACCAGCCCAGGTAAAAGTAAGATGATTTGTCAAACTCTTAATAAATTCTTGTAACTGTATAAATATATCATCAGAAGGTTCTATGATGGTACGATTGTGTTTTATGCTCTTATCCCAAAAATACTGTTTCTTATAGACAAGCTCTAAACGATTATGTACTATAATTAAACGATATTCAATCTCAAAATGAATATATTCTTGTGCTAGAATCAAATAATCATAAAGTTTCGTATCAGCTAATATAGTAGAAATAGCATTCTCTACGTCAGATCTTTTCTGACATAAAAATACATTTCTTCACAGTGTTCATTTTCATCTTTTGATTATACATGGAAACGTATATTGTGTTTCTATATCATTTATAATATGTTCTACTGAAGTAAACACTTGATTAGTATGAATATGCTTCTTCTTCTCGATATAAGTAGGATCGATATATGTATGCATTTTAGGCATATATGCTCAAAACAAACAGTATTGTAAAGATTTATCTTTGCACCATGCAACAAATCCTGCATCATTTATTGAAAGAACATTATGAATACAAGAAACGGTTCAACCTGGTAGATGAATATCTACCCAAACCTTATCAGGATCATGAAGCGTAATCGGTCGATTTCGATATTGAGCAATTTGTAAAATATATCAAATATTTGTCATAAATTTCTATATACTACATAACGAAACAAAAAATACTACTGTCTTATACTCTGTTGTTGGTCAAAATGTCTAAATTTTTCTTGCATAATCGGTGTTTTTTGTACTGGTTTCTCTAAAAACCAATACATAAAATGTTCTGCATAGTCTTCTTCAGCCATTGAGCGAGCATAATCAGTAACAAAGTCATTATCAGTACAACGGCTATTTCTTACGGTTTTATCACTCCAACAAATTGCCTCAAAATCATCTATAGACGTGTCATGATAAAAGTAAAAATGATGTCACATTTCATGAATAACTAAACTTAGAAAGAAATCTGAAAAATCCTGTAACATTAAATAATTCGTACAAACATTTACTCTAAACAGTACTTTTGTTGTTTCTGTGTTTAATATATTTCATGCAGCATCAACAGTCCATTTAATATCATATCTTCCATGAAAATTATTGCAATCTTTGTGAAATTCCAATACAAACGTATCTGCAAGCATAATAATATCTTGTTGATTAATTAATCATCTATCTCTTAACTTAACTAGTCAACGAGCTATTTGTGCATCCATAAGTCTTTTGATTCTATCAGCGATAATCTGTTGCTCGGCATTGAGTCAAAGAAAAAACTGAGGATTAGCTACACTTGTGTGTAAGTCAATTCATAATCTTTGAGAAAAATGCTGCGTATTTTCTATATAGTGTTCTAATAAGTCGACTTTGATAGCAAATCAATAGATTGGATCAAAAAATACTCATTCAAAATCATTGATAATTTCAGTTTCTTGTAACAAATCAATATGTGTATTTCTCAACCAGTATTTTGCACTATTTAGAAGATATTTCATAACACAAAAATCATCTTCATCAAGCTGTCATACTTTTTCAAAATCAATACGATCAATAGTCTGATATAAACGATAGGTCTTATCAAGCTGAACTGCCAAAGTTTCAGAACGAATTACTTGATCAAGATAGGTCAGAAGTGGACCTTCAATCGATGTGGCTCTACTGAGTGAGTCTTGAGTACATGCTCTAGAAAGCAATGAAAGTATTTCCTGATGAACTATATTTTGATATATTCCTGCTTTATTATCTCTCAAATTTTCCCTCATTTCAATCGCTTGCACTGCTTGCTTGACACCTAATTGTGCATAAACTGTTCAACGTAACACAAGTATTTTAAGCAGTATCAAAGCAAGAATACATAAAATCTTAAAAATCGTTATCGATGAAATATTCTGCTTCAAATATTTATATATGTCAATGCGCATTCTTGAAGGTTATAAAATAAATGCTAGGAGATCATCACAATGGATTCTTATTTGTTTCATACTGTCTCTATCACGAACTGTCACCGTACCATCTTCAGTTGATTGATGATCGATAGTAATACAATATGGCGTTCCTATCTCATCTTGTCTTCTATAACGTTTTCCAATTGCTCCACCATCATCATACTCACAAATTACATGATCAGACAATGAACTATATAACGACTCTGCAAGCGCGACCTGCTTTTCATCTTTCTTGATTAATGGCAAAATTGCACATCTCACAGGAGCTAAACGTTTAGGAAATCTTACGACAACCCTTGTTTGTTGTTGTCCATTTCAGTCTATATACTCCTCTTCATCATAACTATCAAAAAAGACTGCAAGCACAGTTCTACTCAATCCAAACGATGGTTCAATAACATGAGGCAGATATCTCTCACCAGTCACTGGATCGCTATATTGCATTGAAGTACCACTTGCTTCTTGATGCTGCGTCAAGTCAAAGTTTCCTCTTCGTGCAATTCATTGCAGTTCACCCCATCACCATGGATACGAAAATTCTACATCAAACGTACCTTTACTATAATGTGACAATTCATCTGCTTCATGCTCTCTAAACCTAATATGCGCTTGATCGAACTGCATAACTTCTTGCCAAAATTTCATACTTTCTTCTTGTCGTTGTTTGAAAAAAGCAGGAGCATCAGTTTCCTTAACAAAATACTCAATTTCCATCTGTTCAAACTCTCTCGTACGATACAAAAAGTTTCATGGAGTAATTTCATTTCTAAACGCTTTTCCTATCTGTCCAATACCAAACGGCACTCTCATTCTCGTCGTATCCAAAATATTCCTAAAATTGACAAAAATTCACTGTGCAGTCTCAGGTCTCATCCAAATTTTATTTGCTTCATCATGAATTACTCCTTGATACGTATAAAACATCAACTCAAATTTGCGGACATCAGTCCAGTCTGCTGGTTTTTTGGTATTTGGATTATGAGGTATTTCAGCAACAATACATGCCTTCATCTGCTCAAACGTTCGTGATTCAGGAACGAGATTACTTACTCAATACTGTTCCAAGTCAGCAAGCGTATAGTTTTTTTGATGAATAAGATCCTCTAACAGTTTATCAGCTCTAAATCTCTCTCAGGTGTTTTTATCGTCAATGAGCGGATCGTTAAATCAAGCAACATGTCATGATGCTTCCCATGTTTTTGGATGCATCAAAATTTGCGCATCTAATCAGACCATATCATCTCTTTTTTCGATAAAAGTTTTTCGCCATATATCCTGAATATTTTTCTTTAATTGGACACCATACGGACCATAATCCCAGGCATTCGCTAATCATCCATAAATATCTGAACCAGGATAGACAAATCATCTTCTCTTGGCCCATGCCACAATAGTTTCCAATCCAAACATATTTTACCAATATAAAAAATAAAGACTGCACTAACTATAGAAAATCACGCACATAATGCAATCAAAAAAATACCATTTGCAAACGGTTATAAAAAAACCATACTCAAACTCTTTGATAGATATATACGTATGGACTACACATTTAATGCACCCTTATTCGTCCGACCAACAGCAAACAAAAAAACTTTGCGATGGTGCGTCACGCTGCCTCAAGCATGAGCAGAGCAGATAAGTAAGTACACAGCTGAGTTTCCACGTAGAGGTCGATGAGCAATTAAAGTAACCGCAATGTTGGGATATATGCAACGAGATACCAGTATTTTTCCTGATAAGAACGCAGGAACATATATACTCTTTATCAAAAAAGAAATTCGCAAGGAATTTTCACTCAACGAATGAGATACGCTCTGTATCACAATCCGCATCGTCTAACCATTGCATCTACCCGTTTATTGTTTACTCATTTATTCTATGCGCTTCATTTTTTCATATATTCGTCCTCATTGGAAGATTCTTCTACTTACCTTGTTCCTCACCACGGTCAATCAGTTTTTTTCATTGATGGATCCACAAGTATTGAGATGGTTGATGGACAAGTATCTGACAAACCCATCGATCCACACACCGCAAGCATATCTCAATGGGATTCTGCTCTGATTAGTCTGACTTGTCAGTGTTGCGATGATCTCACGTCTTGCAAAAAACTTTCAAGATTATTTTGTGAATGTGATGACACAAAATATCTGAACTGAAATTTATCAGAAAACTATTGCACATACCTTTCAGCTCCCTTTTCAGCACTTTGAAGAACAACAATCATGAGAACTCATCCAAAAACTCCTCAAAGCAAAAGAATCACTTCAGACCTATATAGCAGGTCTTATTAGTATAGTATTCTTGGCATGTGTAGGGATTATTATTGTTGTAGGATACTCATTTCTCGTAGATTGGAGAATTTGAGTCGTGTATCTTGGCTTATTGCCCATTATCTGATGGACTACTATGAAACTTTCAAAGAGCATCAAACAAGCGCAAACAAGTATCTCGACACAATCCAACGCACTTGCTTGATCAATTACCGAATCGATTCGTAATATATCACTCATCAAAATGCTCTGACTTGTCGGACAAGAACTCAGACGTATCGATACGATCAATACAGACATTCTGACACTCGAATTAGAAAAAGTAAAAAAAGTGCGTACCATGGAATTTTTACAATGAACGCTCATCAACGCACTGCGCGTCTGATTAATTTGATTTTTATGATATTTGGTCTTTCAAGGAGACATTACTGTCTGAGAACTCTTATCGTTGTATTTCTACTCGTTTTTCTTGTTTGGACAGCTCGGACAGTTTGGACAAGTCACCAAAAGCTACCAAGAAGCACAAGCAAATCATGAACTCCTCAACGATATTCTTTCGCTACCACAAGAAGACAGTGATGAACACCATGAAACTCTTACCACGCTCAGAGATATTCGCTGTTCATGAGTAGATTTTGGCTATGAGGAAGATCGTCATATATTGCGTGGCATATCATTGGCAATGCATGCATGAGACACCATTGCATTTGTCTGACCTAGTGGAAGCGGTAAATCTACACTACTCAAAATCATCTTATGACTCTACACGCCACAAGCATGAACTGTCTTGTATAACTGACTACCTCTCAATCAGATCAACCTCACACATTTCAAACAACACATAGGAATTGTTACCCAAGAAACACAAGTATTCTCAGGAACAATTCGTGAAAATCTTCTGTTTGTTGCACCACATGCAGACGAACAAGCGATGATTGATGTGATGAAGCAAGCAGCACTGTACGATTTCCTCCAGACACTTCCTGCATGACTTGATACAAGTATCGGAGAGTGATGAATCAAACTGTCATGATGACAAAAACAAAGACTTGCCATAGCACGTGCCTTGCTCAGAAATCCTTTACTGCTCATCTTTGACGAAGCAACCAGTGCACTAGACAGTCTCACTGAACAAGAAATTACTGATACGATTGCCCAAATCACCGCACATCGCCCTGAGATGATTACCATCCTTGTCGCACACAGACTGAGTAGCGTCCGTCATGCCACACAGATCAACGTCCTCGCAGAATGATCGATCATCGAACAATGAACACACAACGACCTCATCGCCAATAACGCTCTCTACGCATCACTGCGACAGCAACAAATTTGAAAAAAATCGTAAGTATCAGTATACTGAAGTGTTAATGTTTTATTCTACTTGTATATCTATGACCACTCGACAGATTATAAAAAGGTTCTTTGAGCCGGTGAAGGAATCAAATGAACTTTGATGAGTACTAATTCGTTCAATAATATATCCTTTTTGTTACTGATTTATTACTATTATATGAATCAAAATTATTCAATGAATCATAGAGGTATGAACTGACTGAAATAGCACACTTATTATTCAATATTGAGTATATTTCATATGATTGACCGTATTTTGGCTTATTATAAAAATACTCTCAAAAAATCGATGACCTTGCGAAATTCGACCAAAATGAAATATAATGTTGATGAAATATTATCTGAAAAAATATACACTACTTGATAATAACGTGATTGAATCACTATGAACATGAAGAGTGCAACATATTATTCAAACAGCAATATATAGTTGGATAGCAATCGTCAGTGACATATCAAATAAAGTACCACGTTACATTGCAGAATTAATTTTTTGACTAGCACTTATTTTTAGCATTAACCGAATCTATTGAGTCACATTTCTAATACTAGCATGTCTGATAATAACAATATATATAATCACTCAAAAAACTGCAAATAAAACAAGGAATGTTAGAAAAATAGTGCAGGTAGAAATCGCTAGAGATATAGTAAGAATTATTATGTCTAAATTTGAGATTTTACAATCAAATAATCCTCATGAATTCGATAAATACGACAAATGGCAAGAAATATGGCTAAAGTGTAATGAAAAAGTTGAAACATATAGAGTAATAAGTGACACTCACACAACAATTTGGATTAATGGTCTGAAGATTTTCAGTATTTTTTTACTTATTATAAATTTTGGGTTTTGAATCATTACGATAGCTGAATTTGTCGTACTAATATTTATATTGAATTTACTAAATTTTATGAGTTTTGATATATGAAGACTCTATATAGAAAGTGCAGATAAACGAATCAATATAGAAAAACTTCGAGACCTGTTTGATAAAACACCAACCATCACATGATACGACACATGAACAGACTTTAGCTACAAGACCTGAACTATCGACATAAAGAACGTCTCGTTTGCATACGACACAACGCTCAAAGAAGTTGAGTATGATCAATCTAGTGTGTTTTCTAATTTTTCAGTCACGATTCCATGATGAAAAAAAACTGCGCTCGTGTGATCGTCAGGATCATGAAAATCAACACTCGTCAAACTTATCGCTTGATATCTCAGACCTGATAGTGGTACTCTTCTTGTGGACTGACAAGATCTGAGTACTGTCTCGCTCAAATCGTACTACCAACACATCGGATACCTTACCCAAGAACCATCAGTCTTTGATGGAACGATCAGAGAAAATCTTGAGTATGGTATGCACGAGAACACCGATGAAGCTACTATCGAAACCGTTATCAGACTCTCCAAGTGTGAATGGGTCTACGATCTCCCGCAATGATTAGATACGGAAATCGGTGAAAAATGAGTCAGACTATCCTGATGACAACGTCAGAGACTCGCTATCGCCAAGATTATGCTCAAAGATCCTCGCATCATCATCCTGGATGAACCAACCTCAGCTCTTGATTCGTTTGCTGAGGAAGCAATCAGCGAAGCAATGCATAATCTCTTTGCAGGACGTACTGTCATCATCATCGCTCACCGTCTCCAAACCGTCAAAAACGCTGACGATATCATCGTCATTGAAAGCGGCGAAATCATCGAACGTGGTACTCACACCGAACTCGTTAACCAGTGATGATCCTATGCAAAAATGCTTGAGCTACAAGCTGGGTTTTAGTGTATACATAGGAGAAATAGAGATCATACAGGGTTATAACTCTCATCAAACTAAGTAAGAAACCAGTAGTTGACTTTCTGTTATTTTATTATTTATCACTATCAAACAACGTCTTTTCTTGCGTCATCATATAAAAAACATACAATTGAGTATTTATTGATAATCACACACTCATGCTCTCACTTCACAAAATTGTTCACAAAGTTTCTAAGCACCTCACACTCAATGATCGAATTATCATCAAAATCGACTTAATAGTTGTATGAGTATTATTAGCAAAACTCTTCCCAATACTTGCTACGCTTCACCGACTTCGATATGTTGGTATTATTGTTTTGATTGAGATTTACTTCATCAAGAGATTCAAAAAGTATATAAGATAGAATTTTGTAAGAGTGATTTAGAAAAAATGATCGCCTAACAGCAAGCACAGCTATGGTAGTAGTCGCTGCCTTGGTCTCACTCTCTACTACTGTTCAAGGGTACTGGTTTGCGATCGGTACTTTTACCCTTTGTTCCCCAATTATATTTTTTTTGCGATACTTTTATAGTATAGCTATCATGAGTGTTTTATCAAGTATTTTCATGCTCTTCTAGAAACATCAAAAAAAGTTATATAACACAAAGTACATAAAAAATACATTATTTAATAAAATGTCACTAATAAAAAAACACAAAAACGAAAATAAGTATATAATTTTTAAAAAAGTGTAAAGTTATAAGCACTAAACCTGATAGAGTATAGAGACATGTAAAATACATGTCTATTTTTATTCATTATTGAAATACAATGAAAACACCATTCGAAAAAAACCTAGCATTTTTTACCTGGTTTTACAAACGCAAAGAAGCAATCTTTATGTTGTGTGAACTTGATGGAATAGATAGGTCACAAGAAAGTAAAATCTTGAGATTTGCTCAAGAACTGTACAATGAAGAACATAACTATGAACAGTTTGAATGATACCATGATGACGAACGATGAGTTGAATATATTTAGTAAATATGCATCATCTAAATAATCAATGCTATCGATCAGTTTGATCCATATAGAGCATTATCAAGACAAGAAGCTGCAAAGTTCTTTGTAGAGTTTGCTACCAATGTGTTATGCAGAGTTCCTAACCAAGAAACTATCTCATATTCTGACACATTCAATGCTGATCCTACCTTGACACCATTTATCATGCAAGCATATCAACTATGATTGATGAGATGATGACCTGATGGTACATTTAGACCGTTTGATACGATCTCAAGAGCTGAATTTAATGCAGTTGTTATCAGAATGATCCTCAAATCTTTCCTTGATGAAACTGATGCAGTATGGCACAGCTCATACGACCAAGTATCTCAAACACTTGCTATCATTACTCAGCAAACAGGTGATACTCCAGTCCTCAGAAATGATGCTGCACTTATTCTCTTTAGAGCGTACAAAGAACAACTCTTTGCCCTCCAAACTATCGAGTATGACTCTTTCGTCTTACTCAATCGCGAAGCGTTTGTAGAGTAGAAACCAGAACTATTCCCACTCCACCATACACAAAAAACTCCTTAGCTATGTAAGGAGTTTT
>SKJI01000012.1 GCA_007115995.1 candidate division SR1 bacterium | reverse complement strand
GAGAAACAAACCTAAATTATAAAATACTTCCTTATTAGTTGTGCTCCATCCTTAAATCTGTATATTTATGTCAATTTAACTTGAGTTATAACTACTGACATTTCTACTGAGGTTTAACAATTTATTAATTCTTTATACTTATTACTTAGTCAACGCTTTCCCATTGGATGCATCTAACCTTTCAGAGACACTCCACTCGATCGACCAGGGGATCATCGTCCTCTTTACTGCATGAGTCTTGGATGGGTTGGTGAGAGATATCTACAAGAGTTAAAATTTGCATTTCTTTACATCATTCTTTATTTTAAAGATAAAGAAATACGTATTTATCTCTCTACTCACATCACATGACTACAATAATCAGCAAACACTTACACAATTGCAAAAAACAATGGGCACAGGTGTTTCAAACCAAAAAAACAAAGAAATTCGCATGACTCACGCTTGTAGATGTACTTATTGTTATTATATTAGTAGGGTATCTTGCTATTACTCTTATTCCTAGACAAGCAAATAGTCAGCCTGTTGCAAGAGATAACTCTAGATCTGCTTGAGTCAGTCAAGTAGCAACAACTGTATGATTACTTATCAATGACCATTGAACTCTTGACCAGTCTTGAGTAGTATGTGTCAATAGTCTCAATGCATTAACCGCTGGTAACTGATCACTTGAGAATTACCTTTCTTCTTTACCTACAGACCCTGCTAATAATCATAGCAACTGAATTTGTACTGGATCATATATGGCATATATTGCGCCTGATTGACATTCTGTTCGAGTCTGAGCTGAACTGGAACGTTGACTTGGAAACTCAGCACTTCCAACTAATAATAGCACTCAATCTCTTTTTAATGCAGTGAATGTACCAGATCCTACATGATATTTTGGTGTCTTACTCCTTAATTCTCCTGTAGCATCAACAAGCTGATGATCTGGATGATGATCAGGTTCGTTCCCTGACTCTGACCCTGACCCTGACTCTGACCCTGATCCTACTCCTGATCCTGATCCTGATCCGTTTGTGAGCAGTAATGGTTCAGTAGATATAGATTTTGATCCTAATGCTAATAATCGAGTTAACGCAATAGTACTCCAACCTGATGGGAAAATTCTTATATGAGGACGATTTACCAGCATTTGAGGCATTACTCGTAATCGTATCGCTCGTCTATGAACAGACTAGCTCGTAATTGGTTGTTTGCTGTATAGTATGATACTTCTAGGAAATAGGCTAGCTAATCGATTGAGGAATGATCATCTATGAGTGCTCTCTACCTTCAAGAAAACACACTCCATTCGTGCTTATCCAAGCATATAATGTTAAATGAATCTTTTAGGGATTTCTTCACAAAAACTCCTGCACCACCGCAAAGAATTTCTCCAACTCATCGATGTCTGTATAGAGCCAAGTACTTATTCTACAGGTTCATTGGGTGAGCCCATGTTGATCATGAAACGGCTGTGCACACAATCATCAGCATCTTATTGCAATATTCCTCGCACCACAGTACGCACCAAACCCACGATCAACGAGCGATGGAATACGCATCGAGAATACTCATATTTTTTTGCTATATTCACGACTACCGAGTAAGACAACGCCAGCATCTTCCAACAACGCGCATTGCTCAAAGATGTATGAAAATAAGGGCGATTCATAGGCATGCAAGGCACGATAAAATCAAGCTACTGTACCATCTTCTCAATGTGCTCTCGACCACGTACGCAGATACTGCAACGCAAGATCCAACGAGACCACTCAGACAAGATTGGGCGTTCATGGTTCAAATTTGTCCGGACTCGCTTGCAACATGTAGCCATCTACTCATACCGTCATGATCGCTCATCATCATCATCGCATCGGCTGCAGACGTTCGAGATGTGCTTTCTTTCATCGCAACACACCAATCCCAGTCAACGCACCGATCTTATGTCCTGTCCACCAACAAAAATCTGCTCCCCACTGATTGGGCAAGACCGGACTATGCACGATTGCTTGCGATGCATCAACAACTAGGTAGGTTTGTTCATGCAACAACGCATGCACTGCAGGAATATCAGTCAACACTCCCGTCACATTTGATGCAGCACTTATTGCAACAACACGCACACGATGATCATAGTGTTCTTGGAGCCAGTGGAGATCTACCGCTCAGTCACTACTGACTGGTATCCACACTATCTCACACCCATAACGTTCGGCAAAGATCTGCCACGGCACAATATTTGCATGATGTTCGACCATGCTCACCATCAAACGATCTCACGGCTGTATCATCGACGAAAAAAACAGCGCTGAAACGAGTTTGTTGGACGCATCAGTGCCACTTCCAGTAAAAACAACCTCTGCAGGATCCACATCCATCCACGCAGCAACTGCCTCTCTTCACGCCCAAAAACGATCCTCACTGCGAAACGACAGCGGATATTCACCCCTATGCACATTTGCATAATCGCGCGACAAATAATCTGTTATTCATGCAAGCACAAATCAGGGTTTTTGAGCGGTAGCAGCACTATCCAAGTAAATCATCCCTGGATTCTCTGCAAAAATTGGAAAATCACGTTTGCTCATTGGTATCAATTATGAAGTAAGTGAAGCAATATATCCATGTTCCAAGAGAAATTCTTTTGCGAGTGATCTTGCTACTTTCAGTTCATATAACGTATGCGCATCACTATTCAAATAAATACGATCAGCGTTCTGCAACAAATAATGCAATTTTTGTAGATGAGTTTTTCAACGCATCAGATTTTTTGCATTAAATTCCAAGGGTACATTATATGCATTTGCAACCTCAACAAGTTTCTCGATATCATAATGTGTTCCAAAATCTGCATTATTACAAGGATGTCCAATACAAACAATACGATCATGATATCTTTCAATAGCTTTTATCGTACCTGCTGTGACTGTATCAGGATCTGAAGCATATACATCTTTATGAGCAGACAAAACAATAAAATCATACTCAATTCCTTGGATAGAAAAACAACAATCTCACTGCTCATTGAGTATATCACCTTCAACTCAAGCAATCACTTGAACATCATTAAACACATTTTCTCGTCTCTTTAATGATCGTCTTGCATTAGTTCACATATATAATCACTTTTTTTCTCTCTGTATATCAAGGCATGCTTGAGAATGATCAGTGATAGCAATCTCTTTCAGTCCAAGCGTTCATGCAAATTGCACTAGCTCGTTCCGCGTAGGAATTCAATCAGAAAACGTACTCGTATGCATATGATAATCTCTGTTATCAAGATTGATAATTTTTTCTGTGATATTCTGAGTCATGAAATCTAGATCTAATAATAAAATCGCATATAGAACCTTAGAGTAAGAGAATGCAATCTAATCTGTCTTACTGACATAAAGCACACGTCCCTATTTCTTTATTCTCGCTAAATACGCCAACGGTGCTGCAAGGAACAATGAACTGTATGTTCCTGCGATTACTCACATTCACAACACAAACGCAAAGGTCTTGAGTACTCACGTTCAGAAGATAAACATAGCAATCACAACCACAAGCGTAGAAAGCGATGTACCGATCGATCTTCTCATTGTTTGCCAGATACTCTTTTCAAACAGTTCTGCACTATCAACTGTTCCTTCCTCTATCTGCTTTTCTTTGTCTGCGATATTCTCTCTCACTCTATCAAAGATCACGATCGTATCATTGACACTATATCACATCACCGTGAGTAATGCGATAATAAAGACTGTATCAATTTGCGCAACAGGATTGAAGTACATCAACAGCCCGTATGCACCTGCAGGAATAGCTACATCAAACAACATCGTAAAGATCGTAATCACTCACAACATCAACGGAGAAACCAATTTTCTCATCGATGCAAACGCAATAAGCACATATACAGCCATTGCGATCACTCACCAGAGCAACGCTGATTGTGCTGATTTTCTTATATAATCACCAATCGATGGACCGATAATCGATAATTCCAAAATTCCTTCTTCTCAGTCAATGAGTCATGTTTCAAATAAAATCGTATTGAGCATAGTGGTAATTCATGACACTTGCTCATCACTTTGTAGACGTGTTTGTATCAAAATACTTGGAAATCAGTCTTTTTGACCAATTGCTACAGGCTGGTCAATAAATCATGCATCAGTCAATACACGTTCCATCTCATCTGCTACAGATTGACTAATAACAGGAGCATCAATAACCATCTCAACTCATCAAGTAAACTGGACAGAAAATCTCATATTGAGAAAAAATGCTGCCAAAGCAATATTCATGAGAATAAATCATCATATAATCCACAACCATGCACGTGAGATTATAGAAAAATACTGTTTCATAGAGATTACAAATTATAAAGTAAACGATTCAAATGCCTGTTGAGCAGCAGATTCTTGAGCTTTCTTTTTACTTGCTCCGACTCAACGTCAACAATGCTTTCATTGTACTGAAACAGCTGCCTCATACAACAAAACATTTCCACTTTCTTCTACATCTTTTTCTACAATGGTATACTCAGGTAACTGCTGATAGTGTTTCTGTACATATTCCTGCAGTTTGCTTTTAAAACTTTTGGTAGGCAATGGCTGTTCTTCAATCATAGGAATCACATGAGCATGAATAAATACTTCTGCAATACTCTCTCCTCACTGCAAAAAAAGATACGCTATAAAAGCCTCTAACGCATCTGACAAGATAGAATCTTTGTCACGTCCACCTGATTTTTCCTCTCAATTACCCAAGAAAATCTGCTCTCAAAGTCATATTCTTCTTGCTATAATTGCCAATGTTGCCTCCTTAACCAGATATATTTTTAGTAAAGTTAATTGAGATTCAGGATGCTGAGGATAAGTTTTATATAAAAAAGAAGCAACATGTGCTCACAAAATAGAATCTCAAAGAAATTCTAATCTTTCATTATGCTCAATACATTCACGATCATTATAATCAGCTGCAAACGTTTTATGTGTCAATGCTTGCAACAAAAGATCAGGATTATGCTGCTGTAATCAAGGGGCAACACGAGCACAAAATGCTTGAGCTTTTGTAAGATGGTCATACAATGAAGGATGAATCATACCAAACTTTCTATGCAATAAAAAATCTTACTCGTTATTCTTTCAATCATAACTCGATAAAACTTTATGTCCAATACCATTAATAAGTTTTGGACTTGCTTCATCTCAATATCTCTTTGCTAACTCAATCATCTCATTAATCACAACTTGTTTGGGTGTTTGAAGTAGTACATATTCTACATATCACAGCACAAAAATAACTCTATCCATAATATCCATTTCTGCAAACACAAACGATGTAGTAAACTGATTTACTAGTTGTTCAACTGGTCACAAATAATCAAAAAAGTGGGGTGCTACCGTCTCTATATATGAAAAATCAATATCTGCCTTGGCTATATTACTAAAATGTTGTTGAATAATATATGAAATTTCATAGTCTACATGCTCATAATAATTTTCAAACTTTTTCTGTATATCAACTGCAACATATGCGTCACTATGAACAGGATCCAAGGCATCACTCACTTTATTAATCTCCTCTATCATTTGTTTATTTTCTCATGCAAGAAAAACAAAGTACTGTTCATAAAAGTATAATAAAACAATCTTTCTAGCAAAAATTCTTGCTTTAATATTCATTATGCGTCTAATACTTTATCAGATGATCAAGTATTGATGGTAATAACTTGCTTCCCAGCATACCAACCACAATGAGGACAAACTCTGTGATTTAATTTTGTCTTACCACAGTTAGAGCATGACGTCAACTGTGTTGTCGCATGTAACTTTTTGATAACTTTAGTTCTCCACGCAGCATGTCTAATATGTTTTTTGCGAATGGATCTCTTTTTCTTAGGACCGATCATTGGATTATAGGAGGGTAAATAAGTGAAAAATACTCTAAATGTTTTATTTTATGCTATTTCTTTTTGCAGTTCTGCAAGTTCATCCCACTTTCAATTTTTTGCTAAGGTTGCTTGCTTTTTCCATAGTGCAGGATCGAGCGCTTCTAATCAATTATCCTTAAGAAGAGCTCTCAAATCTCATACCTTACTTGTAGAGAGATCAGCATAAGTTACAACTCATTGTTGCACAAGTAATCAAGCTATTGTTTGATCAATTCATGCAATTCTAGTTAAATCATCGTGCTGAGTAGTTTCTTTTTTCTCGTTATCCGTAGTTGTTGCAGAAGTAACAGGTTTCTGTTTTTTTACTGGAGCTTGAACAGATACTTGTTCTTGTGCTGGTGTAATTTCAACAACTGTTCTGAGGTATTTTCTTCAGTCAAATCTCACATACTTTTTCTTTCTAAACGTTACAACACCATCAACAGCAGCATGAATTGTATAATCTTTACCCTTATATGTATTAAGACCACACTTGTATACATCACCTTTCTGTCTTACAATAATATTTCAAGCAGTAGCAAATTGTCATCATGCTAGTTTAAGTCAACGATATTTAGGATTTGAATCTCTGAGGTTTTTTGCTGATCAGGCAGCTTTTTTGTGAGCCATGGTAGTACAAGCTAAATAAAATAGGTATGAATAGGATTATTTACAATCAATACAGCTTCATGCTCCATACAATGAGAAGACAAAGAGTACGTTTTATATGGACACTCAATTGACTATATACATAAAATTTTTCAATGAACGTATGTATACACATTTAGATAAGATTTTCAAGTCATTCTTTCTTTGGGGCTTCTTGGAGAGAACCAGCTTCGATAGCATCAAGTACAGAACCACTCTTTCTTTGATTATATAAATCTTGATAGATATCTCAAATTGGTAATAATCTTCCGAGAATAACATTAGCTTTGAGATCTTTTAACTCATCAATAGCTCATCTTGTTGATGCATTAACCATAACTCTTATTGTTTCTTGGAACGATGCAGCTGACATCCAAGAGTCAGATTCTTTTGCAACTTGCGTCAGTCATAAGACCATTCTTTCTCATACTGCAGGTTGTTTTCACTGTTCAAGAAGCTCTTGATTAACTGTTACAAACTCTTCATATTTAACAATAGTACCAGGAACAAAGCTACTATTTCATGCATCTTCAATCAATACTTTAGAGAATAACTGTTTTGCAATAATTTCTATATACTTATCGTGGACATCTTGTCATTGTGATGTAAACACTTTCTTAATTTCTTTGACAATATATCTTTGTGTTTCTAACGCTCATAAAACCTTCATATATTCTCTAATATCAATTGTTCATGTAGAAAGTACTTGTCATTTAAAGACTTGTCATCAGTCTTTCACCTTTAACACTCATCCGATTGGTAATCTTTTCTTTTCAGTAAGAATAACTCAGAGTGTTATAAAATCCTTCTCCACTTCAAGAATAACACCAGCTTCTTTGACTTTAAGCTTACTTGTTCATTTTGATGCAAAGACTCATCATTTTTCTAAATGTTCGCCAATATTTACATCAACTGAGTAGCCATCCTTAATAACATATCTTTTTGGTTGAGGTTCAGACGTAATAGCAACTTCAACTTTCTTTGGCGATTCTGTCACAACAACGTGTCAATCAAACGGTGCAAGCAAGGAAGGTTTTTTTGGATTTCTAATCTCCAAAAGTTGCTCAATTCTTTTGATACCTTGTGTCATATCTCATTCTGCACTAGCTACTCATCACGAATGGAAAGTACGCATCGTCAACTGCGTACCTGGTTCTCAAATAGACTGCGAAGCAATCACTCAAATTGGAGCACCAAGTACCACTTCTTCTCTCAACGCCAAATCCATACCATAACATTTTTTACAAACACCACTCACCGTCTTACACGTCAATGGACTTCTTACTTTGATATAATCAACATCTGCATCAACAATGATATCAAGAAGTTTCTTTGAGATAATTTGATTCTTTTGAACCAAGAGCACTCAATCTCCATCTACAATATCTTGTGCAGCTGTTCTACCAAACAACAACTCATCAAATCATTCTCATCTTGCTTTCGCTTCATCTCTAGAAATAATAATGAACTCATCAGTACCACAATCATCTTCTCTAATAACTACTTCTTGTGAAGCATCAACCAATCTTCTTGTGAGATATCATGATTCAGCTGTTCTCAATGCAGTATCAGCTTTTCATTTTCTCGCACCATGCGCAGAAATAAAGTATTCAATCGGAGTAAATCATTCTAGGAGTGACGATTTAATTGGAAGCTCAATAATTTCTCATGATGGAGAAGAAACTAATCATTTCATACCAGCCATCTGCGTCATTTGTCATCGTGTACCTCTTGCCCCAGAGTCAATAAGACTAAAAATATCATTTCAAGGTTCATATCCTGTTCTCACTAATTGCTCAATTTCTGTCTTTGCATCAGACCATAGAGAAATAATCAACCTATGCTTTTCATCGTCTGAAATATGTCAAGAAAACCATAAGTTGTGTACTTTCGTAACATTTTCAGATGCAGTATGCAAGATTTCTGGCTTTTCTTTTGGTACATGTAAATCGAAAACATTCATAGTTACTCACGATTGTGTTGCATACTGGAATCATAAATCCTTCAAAGCGTCTGCAACCTCAACAAGTTTTTCCCTTCCATACAGATCAAAAATACTATCTAGAATACGTTTCAATCACTTTTTAGTCACTTTTTCGTTGATAAATGGAATTTTATCTGGCAAAATACTATTTAATATAACTCTTCAAACTGTTGTTTCCAAATGATGATCTCAAACACGCAATTCGACTCTATCTCTAATATGTAGCTCACTACTCTTAAAATGCTTCATAACTTGATCAATGCTCCCAAATCTTCATAGTACTGTTTCAGTTGCATGACTATCATCAGTAAGATGGTAGATTCCAATAACCATATCTTGCGAGTGAGTTATAACTGGATCTCACGATGCAGGTTTCAAAACATTTTTATCTGCTGCAATAAGTTCCTTTGCTTCACGCTGTGACTCATCTGATAATGGTAAATGAACAGCCATCTGATCACCATCAAAGTCTGCATTAAAGGCAGGAGTAACAAGCGGATGAATTCTAATAGTTTTTCAAGGCATCAATTTAATTTTGAAGGCTTGAATAGATAATCTATGCAATGTTGGTGCACGATTCAATAAAACATATTTATTTTCAATCACTTCTTCAAGAATTTTCAATGCTATTGGGTCTTCATCTTTGATAAGCTTTTCAGCTTGTTTTGGCGTATGTACAATTTTTCTTTCAATAAGTTTTCCTATAATAAACGGCGTGAACATTTTGACTGCAAGATACAAAGGCAATCCACACTCATCAAGCTTCAGTCATGGTCAGACAGTAATCACAGAACGTCAAGAATAATCTACACGCTTTCACAAGAGATTTTTTCTGAAAATTCATTCCTTTCCTGAAAGCATATCAGTCAATGATTTGAACACTTTTACTCATGCTCATCATTTAGCTGCCGATCATTTTTCTCAGACCAACAAATTATTAACTGACTCTTGCAAGAGTCTAATTTCATTCTTCTTGACCACATCAGGCATTCATACCTGTATCATCTTTTTCAATCTTAGATTTCTCATAAGTACACGTCTATAGAACAGGTTCACATCAGATGATGCAAATCTTCATCATTCCAGCTGTACAACTGGTCTCAAATCAGGTGGAATGACAGGAAGATGTGAAAGCACCATCCACTCTGGTTTAACTCATGAAATATGTAAATTAATGAGAAGTTTCAATCTTTTGAATTCTTTTTTTCTTTTTTCTCATTTGAGTACAGCAAAGTTCTCGATAGTAAGTTTTATCTGCTCTTGAACATCAACCTTCTTGAGTAATGCAAGAATAGCCTGTGATCACGATGAAAAAGTAAATGCTCATTCATATTTATAAAAAATATTTCTATAATCACTTTCCAAAATAGTGCTTCATACATGAAGATTTGCTAGAATAGATTTAATTCTACTATACTCTTTTTCCAATGAAGATTTATTATCAGTATAAACTCTTCTCAATTCATCGAGATGAGTATTACGTGTTTTCTCTTTTTTGTCTTTTAAGTCTTCCAGCAGCTGTTTTCTATCACCATCGTAAATCTTATCAATCTCATTTATTTTATTATTATAATCTTTATCAAGATTTGCTATAACATTCTTCTTTTGTTCTTCGTTAATCTCAGTTACTAGATATTTTACATAATATAATACCTTCTCTATCTCATTGATAGAAAGATTGAGCAATAAACCAATTCTACTTGGAGTTGCTTTGACATACCATACATGTACTACTGGTGAGGCAAGTTCAATATGACCCATTCTCTCCCTTCTGACTCTTGAAGTTGTTACTTCTACACCACATCTTTCACACACTATACCCTTATATCTTACTCATTTGTATTTTCCACAACTACACTCAAAGTTTTTCATCGGACCAAAAATTGCTTCACAAAACAATCATTTTTGTTTTGGTTTTCATGTTCTATAATTAATCGTGTCAGGAGATTCCACTGAACCAGAAGACCATTCTAGTACATCTTTTGATGATGCCAACATTACTTGTAAACCATCGAAATGTTTTTTAATCATGGGAAGGTATAAATTAGATAAATGAAACGTGTTGATCTATATACTCAAATAACTACTCATCAATATCTCAATGTTCTTTTAGTTCACTAACAACTGAATCCATCATTTCTAGTTTTTCAGCTTCTTCTTCTTCTGCCTTCATTCTAGAAGCAATCTCACTCTTATCGATCACTCATGCTTCTCAAGTAATTCATTTCAATCATAGCTCTACAATTTTTCCTATTCTTTCTTGATGAATCTTATCGACATCTTCTTGAGTCAGTGGAAGAATATTCTGTCCTAGTCACTTAAAGAGATACACAACCAAATTAAATGACTCAGGAAGTCATGACACTTTGATTTTTCATCATTTAATAATCGATTCGTATGCTTTATTTCTTCATGTTACATCATCAGACTTAATAGTAAGCATTTCTTGCAATGTATAT
This sequence comes from candidate division SR1 bacterium, assembly GCA_007115995.1. Taxonomy (GTDB): domain Bacteria; phylum Patescibacteriota; class Gracilibacteria; order Absconditabacterales; family Absconditicoccaceae; genus SKJI01. The sequence goes on along the minus strand of SKJI01000012.1, from coordinate 33,543 downwards.
ACTGCTGAGTACGCCTCTAGTGCCCATACTTCCATCTCTCCAAATCTTTGTCATCACTGTCTTGCTTTACCTCACAATGGCTGTTGCGTAATCAACGAGTATGGACCAACTGACCTTGCATGAATTTTATCTTCAACCATATGTATCAGTTTCAGTATATACATATATCAAACTGTTACCTGACTATCCAATGCACTTCATGTTCTTCCATCATAAAGTGTCATTTTTCAATTTTCTTGGAATCATGTTGCAGTCAGCATCCCTTGTATATGATCTACTCATAAATCAGAGAATAATGGGACAGCAAATTTTGTTCATAATGACTTTGCAATCAATCATAATTGCGCTTCAAACGTCTGACCAATATTCATACGAGAAATAACTCATAGTGGATTAAGACAGACATCTACTGGTTGTCACGAAGCATCATAAGGCATATCTTCCTCAGGAACAACAACAGCAATAATACCTTTGTTCCCATGTCTTCACGCTAATTTATCTCACACTTCAATTTTTCTAGTCGATGCAACATATACTTTGATTTTCTTTCTTACTCACGCACTCAAGTTATCTCATTTCTTTGCATCAAGTACAACAACATCAATAACTTTTCATTCACTTCAAGCAGGAAGGTAGAGCGATGTATCTTTGAAACTTTTTGATTTATCTCAGAAAATTGCTTGAATTAACTTTTCTTCAGGACTCAACTCTCATTCACTCTTTGGAGAAATTTTTCATACCAAAATATCTGATCATTTTACAACAGATCAAATTCTTACAACTCACTCATCATCTAGATTTTTCAGTTTCATCAATGATACTCAAGGAATATCATTAGTAGTTTCCTCAGGTCATAATTTTGTATCAGCTACTTCTATTTCATATTCATTGATATTAATGGATGTGAGCTCATCATCTTTTACTAATCTTTGTGAAATTGCAACTGCATCCTCATAATTATATCACTCCCAAGGCATAAATGCAACCCTCAAGTTTTTTCATAATGAAATTTCTCCATCTACAACTGATGGTCATTCAATCAAAATATCGCCTTTGGCAACTTTCTGTCAAACAGAAACTTTTGGTGTTTGATGAATAACTGTTTTTTGATTAGATCTTTTGAAAATGACAGCATCATACTCTTTTATATCTCATCACTTGTATTTTACTTTGACTCTTTTCCCATCAACAAAGATAACTTCTCCATCTCATTCAGCCAATACAACAGCGTACGACATTTTGGCAATATCTGCTTCTAGTCAGGTTCATACTAACGGTGCTTCTGCTTTTACAAGTGGTGTAGCTTGACGTTGCATATTAGTACCCATAGATGCACGTACAGCATCATCATGATCTACAAATGGAATAATTGAAGTGTTTGGTGAAAAGATTTGTGATGGATTTACATCAACATGAGTAATATCATTTACATAAAACATCTCCATCGTCATAAAGTGTCTTCCAGGCACACGTTTTTGGAGAATATTTTTATGATCATCCAATGGAATAGAAATATCAGCGATAATATATTTTTCATCATACTCTGGAGAAATATATTCAATTTCATCGCTTAAAAATGGTCTCACAGGAATAAGCTCAGCTTGATTTTTATATGCTTTTTCGATAGCTTTTGCTGCAGTCTGGGTGATAATCTCTCCATCTTTGACCAATACCTTTCCTTTGGGATCAAGAATATCTTCATCAGCAATTCTATTCACTAACTCATCAGTAAGTGGAGCAACACTCTTTTTTACTTTTACAGCAGGTGTTTCAATAAAACCAAATTCATTGACATGTGAATATAATGACTGATAGACAACAAGACCAATATTTTGTCACTCTGGTGTTTCAATCGGACAAATTCTTCCATAGTGAGACTGATGCACATCACGTACCTCAAACGTAGCAGTTTCTTTTTTGAGTCATCCAGGTCACAATGCTGTAATTCTTCTTTTATGTTCAATTTCAGCAAGAGGATTAATCTGATCCAAAAACTGTGAGAGCTGAGATGTGGCAAAAAAACTTTTAATTGAATTATCAATAATTTTGAAGTTAGCTAAACTTGTCAATTTAACAGGTTCATCCAAATTCAAAATACTTAATTTACCTTTAACACTCTTTACAAACTTTCTCATCACTGGATTGAGATGAGCATACAATGTCTCACCAGTCGCTCTTACACGTCTATTTGCAAGATGATCAATATCATCGTAATAAAATCATCTTTTTTTGTTTGCTAATGATACAAGGTATTTTATTGCAGCAATAAAATCCTCAGCATCAAAAAGATGCGATGTATCTTTTTTGATATCCTTATCTACTCAAAGCTTAACGTTTATCTTACGTCTTGCTACCGGTCAAAGGTACATTCTCTCTGGAGAAAGAAAAATTGACTTAATATAATCCAATGCACTTTCTGCATCAATAATCTCTCACGGCCTCATTTTATTATATATGTACACTGCGGCATCTTCAGCTGTCATAACCGTATCCTTTTCTAAGGTATGCTCAATATAGTTAAACTCATCCTCATCAAAAAGATCAGCAAACATTGTTTTAATACTCTCGTCAGTCTCAAATCACATAACTCTCAATAAAGGAGTTAACAAAAACTTTCTAGAATTATTTACTCTTACTTGAATTTTACCAGATTTTTCAGTAAAAACTTCAACTCGAGATCATCTTTCAGGAATAATTTTAAATGACTGTGTGAGATTTCTTTTATCAAAATTAAAGAAAATACCATACGATCTTATTACTTGAGAAATAACAACTCTTTCCACTCAGTTGATAATATAAGATCCTCGTTTAGTCATCAATGGAAGAATACCAATATTGATACGTTTGTTGAAAATAACTTTATCAGATTCAGAGTCGATAAGCTTCATCTTTCATGAGATAATTCATCAATACGTAAGTTCTTTTTTCTTACATACATCTTCTGGTTCTATTGGCTCAGAAACTTTTACATCAGTGATCGTCAATGCCATTTTCTCTCAAGCCATATCATAGATTGGATTGATATCCGCAAAGAGTTTAGGAAGATAGTAATCAACAAAACTAGAGAATCCATAATTTTGTGTTGAGAGCAAATCTGGGAAATCAGTAAATTTCTTTTCCTGTGATAAAAACACTCTTCCATTCCTCTTACCAAATGTTGGGAAAGAGTAAGAAGCAGTAGATTCTTTTTTAGATTTTACAGTTGTTCTTTTTGCAGTCATATCAATGAGACAGTAGAAATAAAGTGAAAATCCATCCATATGTATGGATGGTAGAAAGAAGTTAAACTATAGGATATCACGTTGTAAACATAGATGCTATAGAGGAAGTAAAGCGGTACATGAACTAACATTTTTGTTAGCTACGCTTTCTTCTTGCAACAACAATAACTTTTCTTCATTTTGCTCTTCTTCTTGCAAGAACATTTCTTCATGAAGCTGATTGCATTCTTTTAAGAAATCAATGTTTTCTCATTCTTTTTCTCCATTGATACTTTCTTATTCTATTAAGTTTTCCTGGCATAGTAATAAACTGTTAACAATAAATAAAGAGAAGCTTATTTGACATATGGAAGAAGTCCAATTTCTCTTGCTCTAATAATCGCTTTTCTCACATTTTTTTGATGTTTAACACTCAATCAAGTATACTTTCTTGGCTTAATATTACCAAATCTTGTCGTATACTTCAATAGAAATGGTACTGCTTTCCAGTTTATAAGGGTCTCATGATCCGCAGCAGCAAAGAAATCTTTCTTTTTTCTTGTAAACATAACAATACAATAAAATAATAAAACACAGTAGCACTATTCAGTTGTTCATTCTTCAGAAGCTTGGTCTACTTTTTCAGTATCATCAGATACAACCTCCTCTTCCTCTTCATCAACTGCAAACATCGCTTCATGTCTTTGTTGTAAATCAGAAAATTTCAAGAATGTATCACCATCCTTCATAGAATAGAAAAAGTACTTAGCAAGTCATTTTTCTATAGAAAATTGCATTTTTATCTCATCAAAATGCTTTGGATCAAGAGCGATATAATATGAAATAATATATGCTTGCATTTGACCGTTTAGCGGATAAGCAAGAGGCATTAATCATAAATCATCTGTTTCAAGAACAGATCCTTGGTGATTAGTGACAATACTCTCAATTTTTTGTTTCTTTTCTGTTGCTGCCGCTGAGCTGAGTGAGGTATCTAACACGCAGACGAGTTCGTATTTATTCATAATATATAATTGAAATATAAATAGTATCTGGAAGAAGAAAGATAACTTTCAACTGGATCTCATTTCATCCATTACAAGATCCATACTATTCTATCAAACTTAGATAGCATATCTAATAAATCTTGTCACAACAGTATCACCGAGCAACTGTCTAACAAGCTTAGTATCATCAACTATTGATGGTTGTTCCAAAAGAACAATATCTTTCCATTCCTTTTGTAACCTTCCTTCAACAATTTTTTCCTTTATATCATCTGGCTTATTTGAATCAGCAAGTTCTTCAATAAATTTCTCTTTGAGTGCAGCAACCTCATCAGCAGGAAGATCTTCTACAGACAAATAGAGCGGATTCATTGCAGCAGCTTGTAATGCAACGGCTTTAGCTTTTTCTGCATCACCTTCAAAAAACACAACAGCGGCAACTTTATCTCCAGGATGTCTATAAATAAAACAATTCCCGTCCAATGCAAATGCATCAACTATTTTCATATTTTCTCCAATTGTTACAAAATTATCCTTGAGAACACCTTCTGCACGCTCAACAAGAGCAGGATCTGCATTATCAATTCATTCAAATAGTTCTCACTCACCAAAAATTGTTGCAACTTGTGTTGCGAGATCCAAAAATAAAGGATTTTTAGCAACAAAATCAGTCTCACAAGCAAGCTTTATTCATGCAACTTTTCATGCGACCTCAACAATCGTGACAGTTCACTCATTAGTTTCTCTATCTGCATTTTTTGCAGCTTTTAATGCTCATTTTTCTCTTAAGATTTCTTGTGCACGATCCATATCTCCTCACGATTCTTCTAGTGCTGACTTACAGTCTTTTAAAGGAGCATGTGTTATCGCTCTTAATTTTTTTATAAGTTCTACATTTGCCATAGATATTTTACATTCTAATAGAAATAAAGCATTATTATATTATTTATTCATCTGCATCATAAATTTCCATTTCAAAGATATTAACGACTCGTCATCATAACGAAGCATAGAAAGGGAAAAGTTGCTTATCATTATCAACAACATATCTTCACTCATATGCTTGCTTAAGAAATAGCACCCAAATGACTAAAAACATAAGAAAGACAAGAATGGGTAATACCCATAAGTATGGGATAAAGATAAAGATTACTGCGACTATCATCACAACAAAAAAGACCATCCATCGACCCAAAGCTTGCTTGAGATGGAAAAACTCATAGACAGAGACCTTTTCTTTTGCAAGCGCGAGAACAATTCCAACAAAAAAATACATCAATACTGCTTTTTTTCTTTCTACGCTACTTGGAACGTATCATTCATCAATGAGACCGTCCAAGTCCCTAGACTCTTCTACCATCTAGAAAGATTATGATGTAAAGTATCTTGAAGGCTATTCCATTATTGTACGTAATACATAATCAATACTTTGTTGACTATTTACATTACACATCACCAAAGATGCTTGCGTAAACATATCAAAGTTTGATGACGCCAAAACAATAGCAGGCATAGAGAGCTTTTCAACTTCTTCTACAAATTTATGCATCATTTGTCCATCAACAATAATAACAAGATCAGGTTTTTTTCTCATATTTACAACTCACTTATACACCTTTTCAACTTTTGCTAATGCTCTTTTTTTCATTGATTGCTCCTTCTTTGTTAAGGAAGAGAAAGATTCTGAATCAATATATGATCTCATTTCTTGAAGATTTTTAATTCTACCAAGCAATGTATCAAAATTAGTAAGTACTCAAGCAGGTATTTTATGATTCATATAATGAAATCAAACAGAAGCAGCAAGCTCTTCAACTTGCCCTTTATAGACTTCTTTTTCGCAAATCACTAACACTTCCTTATTAGATTTTTTCACAGCAGCAAACAGAGATTTTGCATCTTCTAATTGCTTTGCCAAAACATCAGGATTGAAGACTACCATACCATTTTGTACTCACAACCAAGCATCTCTTGTCTTTGGGTTTGAGTGATTTTTGGGATGTCAGAGAAAGACTTTTTTATTAACGATATTCTGTACAACACTCATTAATCGTAGTTATTGATAAGTAAAAAACTATTTTAGAGTTACAGTAGCACCTGCTTCCTCTAGTTTTGCCTTGATAGTTTCAGCTTCTTCCATAGGAACATTTTCTTTTACTGGTGCTGGCGCTTTTTCAACAATTTCTTTTGCTTCTTTAAGACCTAATCACAAAATTTCTTTTACGGCTTTAATTACAGCAATTTTTTGTTGTCATACTTCACTTAACTCGATAGTAACATTATCATTACCTCAAGCATCGTCACCTCATCAAGCAGCTCATCCTCCCATCATTACAGGAGCAGCAGCAGAGACACCAAACTCTTCTTCTAATGCTTTTACAAGATTGTTTAGTTCAATAGCTGGGAGTACTTTTACGAGGTCCATAATTTGTTGTGCTTCCTTTGAAAGCTCGATAGTTGTTTTTTCTTCAGTCATTGTAGTATATACTATAAATTAGTAAAAAAAGATTAAATTACAAGGGTAGAATAAATCGCACGAAGCGTTGTTATGCTTCAGTTGCTTCTGCAGGTACATGATCTTCTTCAGTAGGTTTGTCAGCAATAGCTTGTAACACTCTTGCAAACGAAGATACTGGATGATTGAGCATATAAATGAATTTTCACACAAGTTCTTCTTTTGAAGGAAGATTAGCCAATTCAGTAACATGATCCTTATCTTGCCATGTTGCATCAATCCATCACCCAACATAATCAAACGAAAATTCGAGTTTTGCTTTTTTCCATGCTTTGATGTGATTACTAATCACTTTCAGCGGAGCAAAAGGCTCTTCTTCATTTTGACTATAGAGCAATGCAACAGATCATCATGCTTGATCTAATGTAAGTCCATCAAACTTTCATGCCAATCATTTCAAAAGAACTCTTTTCTTTACTATCTCAATTGTTCACTGAGCTTCATATAAGTCCATTCTAACTTGATTAAGCTCATTGACAGGAATAGCGTGAAATGCTAAGACAATAACATTGTTTGCTGACTCTACAGATGCAAGATATTTTTGTGCTAGTTCATGCTTTTGAGCTTTTAATAATGGCATCACAGAGCATTGTCATAAAATAAAAAAAGACGCTAGAAGCGACATAAAACGTAATAACATACAGCTTATATCACCTCGGTAGGAGTTACAAAAAGCCTACTGTCTTTGGTTAGTACAAGTATGTATAATAAAATCATCTTCTATTGCAAGTAAAAATCACTACAATTATTTGATTATGAAACCAACACTTTCGCATATAGTATTTTGTTTGGACTATTACCTACCTTATCAATGATGAGCAGAAAAAGTTTTTGGAAAACTTGTAGAAAAACTTATAGCGGATGAAGTGACTGTGAGTATTATTACTACAAAACATACTCAAACAGTTCCAGATAAAGAACAGATATGATGAGCAACTATTTATAGAGTGTGACATAAAAGAACTAGTTGGTTTTTTTGTTGATGGCGAAAGGCACGTAAGATTTTTACTTGATTGATGAAACAAAAAAATCAACCACAACTTATACATACAAGTACTATTGCTGTTCCTATTATTGCTTGGTGTTTGGGAAAATGAGCGAATATTCCAGTCACTCTAACAGTTCATGAACTCTTTGGAGCATTATGGAAAAAAGCATATCCTCGATCACATCGATTATATCGTTGATACGAAAAATTCTTATGTACTATTCATTTTGATACAATAGTGACTGTCTCTACATTTACCTACAAGAGTGTGCTACAACACAATCCTAGCAGTCCTATAGAACGTATTTACAATGGTATTGATCAAAAATTCTCTACAATTTCCAAATGATGAGTGTGATCTCATGATCAACCGTTAAAGGTTTTATATTTTGGTCATTGTTGATTTTCAAAATGAATAGATGAATATCTGACTGCACTGCCAACTATTGCAGAACAGTATCCTCGTACACAGTTTATTTTTTCTTTATTGCCATCCAAAAATACTTCACGTATTATAAAAAAACTCAAATGTTTACAAAAACAATACACCATACACCTACACCAAAATCTACCACAAGAAAAACTTTTTCAGCAAATCGATGATTGTCATGCAATCATTGTGCCTTCGTTAAGTGAATGATTTGGCCTTGCTGCAGCCGAAGCAAGTGCAACGAAAAAGATTCTGATCACAACACAATTTGGTGCTCTACCCGAAGTAGTCTTTTGAAAAGTTATTTTCTTAGATGACCACTCAACGCAATCATTTCTCAATGCACGGAAAAAACTTATTCATAACTCTTACACAACTATACCCAAAAAAATATTTGATCGATCAATATGCTATCAAGACTATAAAACACTACGAAAAAATCTTCTCTCAAAAAAGTAATAGAAAATCACTCTTTCTAGATAAAATAAACATTAATTTCAAACGTTTCTTATATTGTTTAAAAAATATGTCAAATAAAAACATATCTATTTTCGAATAATTTTTTACAGATAATTTTTTTTAGGTATACTCTTAGTAAGATTTTTTATTCTTAGAAAAAATGTGATGAATCATATTTTCAAAGTAATGATACATGGTGCTCTATCATGCATCCGTACAGTAAAGAGATTTTTTAGTATTTATTGAGTAACCGCTGCAACACTGTTTTCAGGTCTCAGTATAGTACTACTATGAGTATTTTTTAGTATATACGGTAGCTGATCAATCACAACACCACACCATCAAGGATCGGAAGTATTTGCAGATGATGCTCAATGTGGTGAAGTATGTATGACAGGACCAGAATGAGCTCTTTGTTGATGAGGAAGCTGAGTGTGTAGTACAGCAAATAACCCATGAACATGTGAACAAATGGTGGACTGTAGCGCTCTTTCATCTGCTTGAGAAAATGTATGTAATGCATCTGCATGATGCGAACGAACTTGAAGCTCATGTGTATACTTATGAATAAGCTGCGATGGTCTCAATGAAAATACCTGTAATACTGAATTAAATTGTCAGTGGCATCAAGAATTGACTTGTGATTGTTCAAATGAATGATTATCATGTTGAAGTGCATGTACCATTGACTGAGCACCATGTGCTAATTGAGCAATATGCACACAAAATGATCTATTTTGATGTCAATATATAACTGATTGTAATTCTCTAACATCAGCATGACAAAACGTCTGTAATAGTCAACAGTCAGCTGAATGTGAATGGAATCCTATTAGTAATACTTGTATGAATACGTGAGTATTATGTCCAAGTATATGAATGAATGAAGGGGCATGTAACCAAAATAGTAAATGTATTTTCGTACCTGAATTTCAATGTCAAAGCTGTCAAACATGTAGTGATTTTGATGATTATTATTCAACAGAAATAACTCCACCACAAGATCATTACGGTACAAGCCTATGTAATAGTACAGGGATTCCTGAAAATATAAATTACGGATGAACCACTCGAACCCGAGACTGTCCTGACGAAACAACTTGTTCTGCTACAAACTTTTATTGTGGTGATTGAATAATAAATGGTGCAGAAGAGTGTGACTGAGACGAGTTGTGAGGCGCATCATGTAGTGATCTCAATACATCAACAGTTACATATTCTTGAAATGTAACTTGTAACTCAAACTGTACAATAAATTACAACTTTTGTGTAGAAAATGAAACTCAAAACCCATGAGATGATGAATGAATAATCAGCTGACTAGTCTTTATAGATTATAATAGTGACTGATTGTATATTGAAGAAGATGACGCATTATATGTTTGAGATATTGAAATAGAACTCCTACAAAATTGAGATCCTATAAAAACAATTAGCTCAGTGTGAACAAATAGTACTTATGTATTTACTTGAGATTATTGATCATATGTTATAAAAGCTACAGCTCCAAGTTGATACATTATTGCTCCAAACTCTGACAGTGCTCCAAACGGGAATAAAATCATGTTTTTCTTCCCAAATGATAATAATCAAACAGGAACAATAACATTAGATCCAATTAGCTCAGTCTTTACAAATATTCATATCTGACTTGAAGAAGTATGTTACTGATGAGACTCTAGCGAACTTTATAATGTAAGTACAAATCTTTGAACTGCGACTATTACCTTCGATGAGATTGCATGAAATATTTTCAATAATATCCGTTTAGAAGATAATAATAATGAAGAGATTACACCATCTTGATGAAATGAACGAGTAATTCCATGATTGATGCCATGAGATCATACATTTACATTATTTTATGAATGCAATTGAAATGAGATTGCAATACCTATTACTGTGACGATTACTGAAGAAGAAACTGAACAATGTCTAACACAAGCGGAATTAACAAACGCAGTGAATGTGGATATACTATGGCAAACAGTGACGATTACACTACAAGAATGAACATGAAATAGTTTCAATAACATTGAACTTATGTACAACCTTGTAGGTTGAAATCCGATTTCTGCATGAGCATGAAGTTTTAATGAAACAACTGGAATACGTACTCGAATACTTTCAGATTTAGCAGCATGAGAATACTCATATACGATAGCATATACTTGCGATGATGATAATCGATCAGAAAGTGGATCGCTTATTATTCTAGACTGATGAGGGTGATTGGAATGTATTGACCCATTGCTTATCGATAATTACGTTGATGTCTTCTTGCTTAATGATACAGCAACAATTACATTCTCTCCTCCTGCTTGATTTACCTTTGATGACCTTCTCTTTGAGTATAGAGTAGAAAACTCTTCCCAACCTTGGGAAAGTGCTTGAGATGTTATCTTCAACGCTCTTGAAAATTCTTATACTGTTACTCTCAATAACCTTGATCCTTGAAATTATGAGTATAGAATTACATATGAATGTGATGAACCAGTTATTTCTTGATCGAATACATTTATTATTCTAGACTGATGAGGGTGATTGGAATGTCCATCAGATGAAAACTTCTCGGTAAGTATTGAAAATATTACAAACAATTCGTGATGAACAACTCCAAACTGATCCATAACTATTACATATACCTATGATAATACTGATGAAAGTCGAGAAGAAAGTAATCTATCAAATCTTGCAATACAGTATAGAATAGTTTGAACAACGAATCCACGAATTAATACTGAAACAACCACAATAGACTCATCATCAAATCCAATAATTATTTCAGCAACTATAAATGATCTCACTTGATGAATATATGAATTTCAATTAGTCTATAATTGTAATAACCAAAACAATACACAGCCGTGAAATCAAGAAGTCACTATTCTTGAAGCTTGTAACGCAGAACTACTCTATGAATTTACCAATGAGACAGCATGTCTTGCTCATGATTGAGCTATCTCCTATATATTTTCTTGAAATGATATTACTCAGCAAACAGTAACACTTACTCCATTATGATGAGGTGGAGGCATACAAACAGAAACTGGAGCGTCAGCAGGTTTCAATAACCTAGAACCATGAGCATATATGATGAGCTGAACATATACACAGCTTGGTGAAACTTGTAATCTAGAAAATGAAACTATAATCATTGAAGAAGCTGAATGTATTGGATGTACACTCAATCCTCAAGACATTCTCGATATGAATGTAATACATCCAAATGCTTCAAATCCATTCTGATCAATAACAATCAGCCATAATCTTCCAAATGAAGCACCTTGGAGTATGAATCAGTATACACTCATAAATATCCGAACACAAAGTAGTAATATCGAGATGAATCCGAGCAATCCTTATACATTCGAATGATTATCACCCCAAACTAGTCAAAATCCTCATCTCTATATGGTACAAGCAGAATACACAGCTGATAATTGAGAAACATGTACAATAAGTGAATGAAATATTATTATATACCCATTTCAAAATGAAGCATGTAATGCTACTCTCACTATAGAAACAGGAGATGAATCATCATGTAATTTTAATAATGGAACAGCAACTATAACACTCAATGATCCAGAATGATGAGATATTAGTTGAATTCGAGTTACAAGTAGCTCTACCCAAACCATGACCAATACACACTGATTCTTTGATAACTTAGCTCCATGAACGTATTCCGTTAATCTTGAATATACTAGAAATAATGGTGATACACAGTGTAATGTGTTTGGAGAGTTTACGATTGATGCAGCTGAATGTGCCTCATGTGATAGTAGTGCTCAAGTCACTACTACAAGTAGTGCTGAAACAACTTGTTGAGCAAATGATTGAACAATAACTGCATCATTCTCTTGAGATAGTTGAAACACCATTAGTTCATACCAACTAAAACAATGATGAGTAATTATACAAACTAATCAACATGGTCTATTTACATGATTGAATCCGTGATCATATACAGTAGAAGTATTATATACAAGCGCAACAAATGCAAGCTGTTCTGTAAGTACATCTTCATCTATTTATGTTGGTGCTGCATCATGTGAGTGAAGCTGTGATGATCGTATTTTGCGTGTTATCTCACAAACAAATGAGTCAGCATGTAATGAAAATGACTGAACAGTACAAGTAGAAGTAATATTTGGTCAACACCTCAATGATGACTGACCTATTACCTACCAACTAATGATTGGAAACACTCCAGTCCCATGAATGAGTAATACAACATGATTATTTACTGGGTTAATACCATGAACATATACTGTGAGTGCTACATATACAAATCAAAATTATGCAGACACTTGTGTAGTGAGCACAATGCCATTTACCATTCAATCATGATGCTGAGGTGGTTGATGAGGGTGAAGTGATTGAGAAGATGCATGTACTGAACTATGACAACATCGTATTCACCTTACGAATGAAACAACATGCAATGCAGAAAATTGAACATTCCTTATTGAAATGATGAATACAAATCAAACAGCAGTTTCTGTTCAACTATATAGAAATCTAGAAATATTTGGTAGCCCACAATCAGGAGTTACAAATATACTCTTTACTGATCTCCCTCCTGGGTTATATAGAGCAAGAATAACCTATGAAAGTAACTGAGAAACATGTCAAAGACGAACCGATTCATGAACTATTCAGGCAGCAGTATGTCAAGAAGCAGTATGTGGTATAGCAACGCAAAACAACTATCCAAACAATAATATCCCAGCTTGAGAGCTTTGTAGTGTAGGAAGTCCATCTACTGTTGTTAGAAACTGATCTTACCGACAATGGCAATGTAGCTGAGATAATACGATTACATGTAATGCTCCAATTAGTGATACTGATTGAGATTGAGTCTTAGATCCAGATGATGCATGTCCAACAGTTCCTTGACCAGCTAGTAATAACTGATGCCCAATCACGGATACTCCATGAGATGGTTGAGGTTGAGATAGCTGAGACTGAGATGACTGAGATGACTGAGATTGAGGATGAGGTTGATGAACTTGAAGTGGATGAAGCTGATGATGAAGATGAACTATTTCTTCTATTAGTCAACCTATTTGTTGAAATGGTATTGTAGAACGATGAGAAGAATGTGATGATGGAAATCTGATAGATTGAGACTGATGTAGTAGTACGTGTAGATTAGAAGTAACTCCTGATCAATGAGTTACAGCAACTACTATGATTGCTACAGAACTAAGAGATGCGATTCAAACAATTCAACTTGCGTGTCAGTATAACGATATTGATTATAACAGTAGACTCAATCGTCTCAAAGATATATCACGAGAAGATCGTTTTGATCCATCATATGTTATGACCTTGTTCTGTATTACAAGATGATATAGAGATAAATTTCAACGTACAATGCCAACATGAATTGGTGAAGCAATAAAGATGGTAAGTAAAGTACATGCTATCGGTACTAATACAACGTTCAATGAAAGATGATACTATCCATGACCACACCCATTTACCGATATGACACCAACAGCTTGGTATACAAGCTATGTACTCTATGCTCATCAAGCTTGAATACTCAATGGTATTACTGACTCACATCCAATACGTACGCACCTCAAGGCATTTACTCCGATATCACCAGCACAATTTAATCTACTCATCAGAAATGCTTGATGAAGAAACTATGAGCAACAAACACAACAGCCACTCCTTGCATCAAATAACAATCTTGATGATCTCTTTGATTTCTTGTGATTTATGCAACCAGTTCATACACAAACAAACAATAACTCTAGATACGTGACAAGACAACAAGCAGCAGATATTATCATTACATCATTCCCTGATAGATTTTTAAATTATAGATATCTTGTATGAAATAACTTGCAATTTTATCAAATGCTACTCAAAAACATTCAGTCATTATCTGCGCAAGAACAGTTAGTCTATGTGAGAAATATGATTACAAGACTGCAAAACAGTGATCATATTTTGATGTGAGAGCATCTTCAAATTGATGTCCCTGGAATTATATCATTCCTGCAAAAAGCACTAAATGAGTAAGCTTTATTTGCAATTATCATCTATATTGATATAGTGCCATCGAGATGAAAAAAATAAATCAGAATAAAGATGTAATGATAAAATCAGCGACATTCTATAACTCATTGATAACAAAAATTAATGATTATCTTTTATCTCAAGAAAAAACACGAGAAGAATTGCCATATCTTGTACAGTTTGGACCAACTATCTACAAACGACGAAAATATATTCCTCTACTCAGTCGAGCTAATCCTTGAATTGAATACTGATGACTCACAGAGTATGACAAAACTGCTATCGACAAAAAAATACCAAATAGACAGAGAATTCAATCAATTACATTCCCAGCAGGGAGTGGTTTAACATACAATGCTGTTATATCGCATCCTGACTATCATAAATTAGAATACCCGCTCATGATCAAACCGATACAGGGGGAAAGATGACTAGGCATCTATTTTATTGATAATGAAAAAGCGCTAAACATTCATTTTGAAAAAGTTGCAAACAAAGAAAGAAAATGATATCACTCATATATACAAGAATACTGTACATACCAAGAAGAATACTGTATCCAATTCTATAAGTACTACAACCAGGATGGTGATATTGAAATACAAACATGATGATTATCACTTAGAGATATTCCTACGGTACAATGAAACAGTAAAGACACGATTCTTCAGCTTATTCAGCAAAGCGATAGAGATACACGTCACAATAATAACATTATCAAGCGATTAGAAGAAAATCAGGAAAATTTTCTGCATTCAATACCTGAATCATGAACAACACACAGTATTGTCCGTACAGCAAGTATTGAGTATTGAACTAAATATATCACTATACATCTTACTGAAAAGCAAGAGCAAGATCTTCTTACAGTCATCAAAAAACTTACTAAACATTTAGAACCATCATTTATCTGCGCATGAAGATTCGATATCAAAGCACCATCTCTTGAAGCACTCCTGTCATGAGATTGTAAAGTAATAGAATGTAACGCAGGATGATGAATTCCAACTGTCGTTTATGATAGCGCGCTCTCAGTACATGAAAAATATCATCTACTCGATAATCATTTTAGCAAACTCGTTGCAATTGCACAAAGTAATAAAAAAAATCCAGACATTAAACTTATCCACAAGCATGGATGGTGGAGATATTTTTGTGTCATACGTCAATCATTTCTCAAAAAGTGAATCTCATTTTTCCAAAACAACAAAAAAATTCGAGAAATCATAAAAACATATAAGTCAATACTCTTGCAGAAAAAACAAAAAAATAATGATATATAGAGCATGTTTCTATCTACACAAAATTAATCATAAAAAAGGATGCATCAATCATCCTTTTTTTGTAATATTTACATTATATGTTTATCGAAATTATTCTATAAGGGTAAGATCAAATTAAATCTTATCATATTTTTCCATCAATAATTCTGCATCAATCTTATTAATTAATTCTTGAACAACTCAAACAATAATAATCACTCAAGCACCTTGAACAATTACTGGAATTGTACCAATTGACTGTGCAGCTTGTTGGACAAAAGGTATTTTAGACAATAAGTACGTATAGTTTCCTATAAAAGCTAATCACATTCCTCACCAAAAACAAAGATGCATAAGTACTTTATTGAGATATGTTGCAGTTTCTTCTCACGGTCTGATTCATGGAATAAATCATCACCTCTTTTGAATTGTATCTGCTATTTTATCTGGATTGAAAGTAATCATAGCATAAAAAAACGTAAATAATACAATCAAAATAAAATAAAAGATAATAACTAACCATCATGGATTCTCAACATATATGTTGAAGTTTTGTTCTATCCGAATTGCTACTGACTGCATTGATTGATTTTGACTTCACATATTAATAACAATCTGAGACAAGAGATAGGGGAACGAAGCAAATGCAATAGCAAAAATAATTGGAATCATTCCTACTGGATTAAGAGGAATTGGAAGACTTGCTGTCTCCTGAACCTGTCACTGTCTGGCATAAATCACAGGAATATCCTTCCTTGTCTTAATTAACAAGACGGATAAAATGATTAATGCTAATACTATAACAAGCATAAAGATTATAATTCATAATAAGTCACTTCACGATACTGAAATATACTGATAGACTTGCGAGGTTATACCTGCAATAATTGATGCAAAAATCAAAATTGATATACCATTTGAAATTCATTTTTCAGTGATAAGCTCTCATAACCAAAGCATTAAAATACTTCAAACAGAAAGAGCAAATGCTGATAAGAGAATTGTTCCAAAATCTGTTGGGATTACCGTTCAACCCAATAAAAAGTTGATAAAATAAACCATTCAGATAGATTGCAAAAAAGCAAACGGGAATGTTAACCATCTCGTATATTGCTGTATTTTTTGTGTTCATTGTTCTCCTTGTTCTTGCAACTCTTCAAGAGCCGGCACAACAGCTGTAAGTAACTGCATAACAATAGATGCATTAATATATGGAATCAATCACACAGCAATAATTGCAAAGTTTTCTAATGTACCTCACAAAAGCATTGCAAAGTACTCCAATCAAGTACCTGTTCATGATCAAAGTGTTCATCACAAAATTTGTCCAACATCAGCAAATGGAACAGGAATAAACACCAAGAATCTATATATAACCAAAATCATAATGGTATATAACAATTTTTTTCTAACCGTTGGGTTAGATACCATATCAGTAATATACCTAATGAATTGTTCCATGATCACAATACAATCTAGAATAAAAAAAATAATATTTACAAACTACTAACTTATTGATCATCATGCAGCTTCAATCGCCTTTTTTGCTCATGCTGAAAATTCTTCTATTCATACAAACTTTAGTGCTTTATCAATGCTATCTGATCAAAGTATTTTTACACGAGTGTTCTCCGAAGAACAGTATCAGTGTGACACAAGCAATGCCATATCAATAGTTGCTCAATCTTTAATTCTTTCATCTTGAGCTAATTTCAAAAGAGATACAGGTGTTGCCTTATTAATAAACTTAGGGTGTCTTTTAAATCATCTTAATTTTGGCAATCTCATATGCAAAGGAGTTTGTCATCCTTCAAACCAATTAGGTACTCCTCATCCTGATCTTGCAGATTGTCATTTTACTCACTTTCCAGAGTAATTACCTTTTCTTGCACTATTTCATCTTCATAGTCTAAATGGTTTTTTTTTGATTCATGGAGATTGTTGTAGTTCGTGTAGCGCCATTGTTACAAACAGATATTAATAGTAAAACATTATTCTTTAGTAGCTTTTTTTGTCTTTTTTTCAACAACTTCTTCGGTAGGTTTATCTTCAGTATTTTTTTGCTTTTTCGTTACTTTTCATTGTTTGAAGGTACCTAATGCACGAATAGTTGCAATAGCATTATTTAACTTATTGTTTGTTCACATAATTTTTGATAGAATATTATTGTACCCAGCAAGTTCAAGAACCATTCTTACTGAAGATCATGCTTTCAAACCTGTACCTTGAGCAGCAGGAATAAGTTTTACAACCGCAGCCTTATATTTTGTAACTTGCTCATAAGGGACACTCAATGCATCAGTTATAGGAGCCTCAATAATAGACTTATATGCCTCACGTGTCGCTTTTTGTACAGCAATAGCAACGTCAGATCACTTTGCAACTCACAATGCGACCTTTCATTTTTTATTTCAAATAAGTACAATCGCTCTAAATGACAACTGTCTTCATCAAGTAGTAACTCTTGTTACTCTTCTCACCTCCAAAAGAACTTCATCAAATTCTTTTTTTGGTTTTTGTCTGTTTCTTCTATTGTTATCTCTAGCCATAAAAATAGGGTAATAGGTAATAAATAATTAGAATTGTAATCATCAAGATCTTGCTCATTCAGCAAGTTGTTTTACTCTTCCATGGAAAAGAAATCCATTTCTATCAAAAACAACCTGTTCACATCATGCTTTAAGAGCAAGTGCAGCCAAAGCTTTACCTGTTGCAAAAGCCTTTTCTGATTTTGTTCACGTTTGTCATTTATCTGACAATGCAGCAATAACGACTCAACTTCTATCAACAATCTGAGCAAAAATATGTTTAACAGATCTGTTTACAATCAGTCTTGGCAAAGATGATGTTTCTTTGGTAATAATATTTGTTCTATGCTTTCTTCTTGCATAACGCGCATTCTTTGCTTTTGATTGCTTAGCTAATGTGTGCATAAGATATAGATAATAATATATAAAGGTAAACTATTATGTACTATTTAGTAGCAGTTTTTCATGCTTTCATTTTAATTTGCTCTCACCAGTATCTTACTCATTTTCACTTATATGGCTCTGGCTTTCTATACGATCTTATTTTTGCTGCTTGTTCTCATAATTGTTGTTTATTTATAGATGTTAGGACAATCATATCGTTTCATTTTGGATCTTTCTCTACTGTTCCATCTACTATATCAGGTAGTGTATGGTTAATAGGGTGTGAATATCACAAATTAAGTATTAATGATTTTCATTGCACTTTTGCTGAATATCACACTCAAATGACTTGTAGTTTTTTTTCATATCATTCAGTCACTCAAATAATCATATTATTTATCAAAGCTCTTGTAAGACCCCAAAAAGCTTTAAGCTCCTCATGCTCGACAGAAACAATAACATCACTTTCATTGACTGTAACGACAACTCAAGCGACTAATGATTGTGTTAATGTTCATTTTGGTCACACAACAGTAACCAAACTATCAGCAACAGTGACAGTAACACCTTGAGGGATTGTGATAGGTAATTTTCCAATTCTAGACATTATCTATAAGGTAACAATAAGTAAACAAACCAGTAAAAACTAGTAAATTTCTGCAATAAGCTCTCATCAAATTTTCTTCTTTTTTGCTTCATGAGCAGCCATAAGTCATTGACTAGTAGAAAGTATACCAATTCAAATTCATCATGCAACTGGATGTATCTCTTTCCATCAAATATACCATCTTCTTGATGGTTTTGAATAGAATTTGATTACAGGAACATCTTCATTAAGTGATCATGATGTATTGAGAAAAACTGAAAGTGTTTTAATTCACGAATCATCATTGATCTCATAAGAACTAATAAACTTAAATCTTTGCAAAAGATCTAGAACCTGAACCTTGAATTTAGAATATACTACATTATTGACTACATATCTTCTAGCCAAATATGCATTCTTGATTCTGATTAATAAATCATGTATAGGAGCATTCACAAATGTCATTGTTGTACTCAAGTAAATTAAAAGGGTAGATAGAGAAGTATAGTTAATTTTACACACATATTACCAAGAGGACTTTCTTACTCACATAATTATTCCCTCTCTTGCATATCTTCTAAACGCTTGCCTACTCACTCAAAAGTCTCTCATATATGATCTAGTCTTTCAAGAAGTTTGACATCTATTATAGAATTTAGTTGGCCTCCAATTTTTGGGTGGAGTATACGGCAGTCACGCCTCCTTAGCTTTCTTCATTTCTTCATAAATTCTTTGTCTTTTCTTTGCTAATTTTTGCTGTTTTACAATAAGTGCTTTTCTAGCCATAATAGTAATATATAGTAGGTAAATAGAATAGAATATAATAAGAGTTGTTAAGCTTTTTTGAAGATAATACCAAGAGACTCTAATAGTGCTTGAGCATCCTCATTGGTATTAGCGCTTGTAGCAAAAGTAATTTGTAATCACATTGGAATCTTGATATCTTCTGGATTGATCTCAGGAAAGACAACTAAGTCTTTGAGTCACATTGAGTAATTCCCACGTCAATCAAACTTTTTAGTAGACAATCATTCGAAATCTCTTACTCTAGGGAAGACATATGATGTTAATCTTTCAATAAAATCATAAGCCTTACTTCATCTGAGGGTACAACGTAACATTACTGGCATTCACTCCCTCAATTTAAAGTTCGAAACTGATTTCTTAGAGTAAATTAACTGTGGAGCTTGTCAAGTAATAGCCTTTAAGTTATCTTCTAACTCTGAAAAGTCTTTTACTCACTTTCTCGTTGCGACAGATCAAATTCACATTGCAACAACAATTTTTTGTAATTGCGGAAGCTGATGAGGATTTTTGAGTCACAATTTTTCCTGTAAGCTTTTCTTTCATGAATCGTTGTATTTTTTTTGTAATTACATTAGTAATAGCTATAAACCAATAAACATATGAACAGTGATGATTATGCAACCTTGTTACCACTCTTTTTATAAAATCTTTCCTTTCAAGACTTTGTTGCTCTCACTCACACTCTAGAAGGAGCAGATGCTGTACTGTCCCGGTGAGCAATATTAGAGATTTGAATTGGTCATTCAATTTCTTTAAATCACTCTCACTTAACAGCTTTTTTTTGGAGGTTCACTCATTTGAGAACTACCCAATTTTCATTGATAGATGTAATTGTTGATTTCGCTCACTTATGTTTTCAAGCGATAACAACTACTGAATCTCACGTTTGTAATTTCTTCATAGTATTAGACTAGGATATAATAAATAGAATAAATAATGTATAGAATATATTGCTATGATACATATATAACAAAGCATTATATTCCTACAATATACACAGCAATTAAATTATTTCTTCAGCCATAGTAGCCAACTGCCTGTATCATCTTTCTCTTACTTCTCTTGCAACAGGACCAAATATTCTTTTTCACAAAGGCTCTCTAGTTTTATTTATAAGAGCAATAGCATTATCATCAAAACGAATATATGTTCAATCATTTCTTCTGATTTCTTTTTTGACTCTTACAACAACTCACCACTGTACAGATCATTTTTCAATTTGTCCACTTGGAGAAACAGTTTTTATAGCGACAACGACAGTATCTCAAATATTTGCAAATCTAGCTCTTGATCACTTAAGCACTCTTATAACTTTTGCAGTTTTTGCTCAACTGTTGTCAGCCACAATAACTTTAGACTCTTGTTGTATCATTGTATTACATTTTAGAAGGATATAAAATTTAGATAACTTGTGAAGCTGTAACTACTTCAATAAGTTTCCATCTCTTAAGTTTACTCATTGGTCTAGCTTCTCTGATTTTTACTTTATCTCATGCACGAGCAGTATTATCTTCATCATGAGCATAGTATTTCTTCTTGACTGTATATCTTTTTCTATAAAGTGGATGTGTTTTGACTCTTTCAACAACAACGGTAATAGTTTTGTCACAAGCGTCACTTACAACAACTCCAATAAGTTCTCTTAAATTTTTATCTCAAACTACTGTCATAGGTAATAAGATGTTATAATATAATAAAGGGATTAAGAATTAATTTTTTTAGTTAATACTTGATTGACTCTAGCAATATTTCTTCTTGCAACTCTAATAAGATGCGTTTGATTGAGTGCTCTTATAGAATTTTTTATTTTGAGATCAAACAGCTCTTTTCTTAAAGCATTTCTTAATTTCACTAATTCCTTGCATGATTTTCAAAGAAGATCTTTTGCTGCTAATTTTTTTGACATCAGTAGTATGGTTAAAGAATATATAAACAATTGTTACTTAATTTCTCACTTTTCTATTAGCGTTACTTTCAATGGAAGCTTGTCTGCAGCTTTTTTAAATACCTCGGCAGCTACAGCTCTATCTATTCATGATACTTCAAAAATAATTTTACCAGGCTTCACTCTTACTCTGTATGTATCAACATCTCATTTTCACTTACCCATTGGCATTTCAAGTCATTTCTTAGTATATGGAAGATCTGGAAATACTCTAATCCATAGCTTTCATACTTTTCTTGTTGACCTAACAATAACTTTTCTTGCAGCTTCAAGCTGTCTATTAGTAAGATATCAAGCAGTAATTGCTTTCATTCAGAATTCCCCAAAAGCAACACGATTACCTCTTAAGGCTTTCCCTTTAAGTCTTCATCTAAACTGCTTTCTATGTTTCCATCTATTTGGAGAGAGTAACGCCATTAGAACAATAAATTAATAATTAAATTTTATCCATTGCAGATTTTTGTTTTGAGATTTGTGTATTTTCTGACTTACAAATCCATACCTTTACTCACAAAATACCATATTTTGTAAAAGCAGTTGTATAATGGTAATCAACATCAGCTCTTAGTGTTTGAAGTGGAATTCTTCCATCTGAGAACGTTTCACTTCTAGACAGATCAACTCATCATAATCTTCAACCAATTTGGAATTTTACTCAAATTGCTCACTTTTCCATTACTTTTTGCAAGACTCATTTTGCTACTCTTCTATATGATATTCTATTTTCAAGTTGCATACAAGCAAACTCAGCCATAATTTTTGCAGACAGCTCAGGAACTCTCACTTCTTTGATAGTAACCTTAAATTGCTTTCCTGTAAGTTTTTTTAATTTCTTTTCAAATGTTTCAAGAGTTTTTCAGTCTTTTCATATTATTCAAGCAGGTTTTGCAGTAAATATAAGAATTTCTCATCAAGACACATCCTTTCTAATTACGATCTTGCTTATTGCTGACCTAAAATAAAATTTCTCAATCAACTCTCTAATTTTAATATCTTCAACAAAGAATGATGATGAGTCTTTTTGTGTTGAAACAAACCATTCACTTGGCCATGGTTGAGTAATTCACACTCTAAATCCTCTAGGATCTGCTTTTTGTCACATGCTATTTTGAAGTTATAGTATCTAAAACAACTCTCACAAATGATCTATGCTTGATATATCCATGCATTCTTGATCTTCATACTGATCTAAATCTTTTAATTTTAGGTCATTTACCAATATCAACTGTTTTTACAAACAAACGATCAGGAGCAATATTCAAATTATTTGATGCATTTGATGATGCAGCCTTTACTAACTTCCAAAGAATTTTTGCCGACTTTTTTGGCAAAAACTGTAAATATGTAAGGACTTCATTAACTGGCTTTCATTGAATCATTTTTGCTACAACTCAGACCTTTTTAGTAGAAAGAGTTGCATATTTCAATGTTGCTGTTAGACTATTATTCATAAGAGGTAACAGATAAATGTATAAATAAGACTACAAAGATGGTAGATACACTAGAACGGATGTCATCTAAATGTTCTTGTTGGGGCAAATTCTCATAACCTATGTCAGATCATCTCTTCATTCACATAAACACTAACAAACTGTCTACCATTATGAACAGCGAAAGTGAATCAGACCATTTCTGGTAAGATTTGAGATGCTCTATCCCAGACCTTGATAACTTTCTTTTCTCACGATTCATTCATTTTTTTAACCTTCTTCATTAATTTAGGATGAACTCGGAATCATTTTTTTAGTGAACGTGCCATTATGTGTTAATACAAAAGTATAAAATAATTTGATATGTTATTTAAATCTAGATTTTCTTCTTGAAACAATTAATTTATCTGACCATTTTTTCTTTTTTTTTTTTTTCATTCCAGGAGCAACTGGCTTCCCTCTAAATGATTTTGGATATTTAAGTGCAATATCAGTTGATCATTCTCATCAACCATGTGGATGATCTACAGGATTCATAGCCTTACCACGAACCTCCGGTCTACGACCCAACCATCTACTTCTTCATGCTTTACCAAGTACAATATTCTTATGCTCATCATTTGAGAGTGTTCAGATAGTAGCCCAACAATTTTCATGAAACATTCTAATTTCAGTTGAAGGTAATTTAACATAGACTATTTTCTTTTCTTCATCTCTTCAAGTTATAGTCGCACTTTGCCCAGCAGATCTTATGATTTTTCACTTAGTTTGTGGTGTTAGCTCTAAGTTATAAATTGCAAATCAATCAGGAATATCCTTTAGTCTTTTTGTAGATCATGGCTTTAATAACGCCTCTGATCAAGTCATTATTTTATCACCTACCTTGACTCACTTTCGTGCTAAATGATATCTTCTTTCTCAATCAGCATAACAAA
Organism: candidate division SR1 bacterium; assembly: GCA_007115995.1. Lineage (GTDB taxonomy): Bacteria > Patescibacteriota > Gracilibacteria > Absconditabacterales > Absconditicoccaceae > SKJI01. The sequence continues at coordinate 9,025 of SKJI01000012.1, read as the reverse complement.
CCAAAACAATTCTTGTCGTTCTATAAGGATCATATTCAATAGTCTCTACACGAGCTGGAATATTTTCTTTGTCATATCTTCTAAAATCAATAATTCTGTAGAGTCTTTTGTGTCAACCTCATCTATGTCTCGTAGTAATTCTACCAGCATTATTTCTTCAAGCAGTAGCACCTACAAAAGTTGTGAGTTTTTTGTTTGGCGTTGTTTGAGTAATATTAGAGAAGTCATACCCAGTCATAAAACGTCTTGAAGGAGTATATGGTCTATAAGATTTTGTAGCCATAATTGTACAAGTGATTGTAAATAAATAAGTATTATGCAGCAAGTTCTATACTATCTCATTTTTTGAGAGAGACATATGCCTTTTTGTATGCTCTTCTTACAAGCTTTCTATTCATTCTTCATTTTCTTACTACATTCATAGTACGAACTGAAACAGGAGTAACTCAGTATATTGTCTGCAAAGACGCAACAACGTCATTTTTATTCGCATTGTTATGGATGTGGAATGTGTAAATATTTTTATCTTCCACCATCTTATATGCCTTTTCAGTAACGAGAGGTTTTCACAATACTTGATATGGTGAAAGCTTACCTAACGCTCTTGGCTTTTTTTGCTTAGCAGCTCTTTTTTGGAGAATATTTTTGAAGGTCATGAGTATAAGATAATTATGACGTAAACTTTGATTCAAGAACAGACAATGCTTCATCTGTAAATAGGACACACTTATGTGCCAATATATCATACGCATTTAAGGTATCAATATGCACAGTTGTAATCGTTGGTATATTTGCAAACGATTTAGCAACACCAAGATCGTTACCGGTAGAAACAAGGAGTGTTTTTGTACTATCCAATTCTAATGCAGTAAGGAGTCAAAAAGCTTGTGCAGTTTTTGGTGTTTCAAAACGCAATCATTGGACAGCAACAAGTGCATTATCTTGAGCTTTGAGTGTTAATGAACCACAAAGAGCTTTTTGTTTCATCTTCTTTGGCATCATCTTTGACCAGTCAGTTGTTTTTCTTGGACCAAACACCACTCATCACTTTCTTCTAATAGGCGATCAAGCATCACCAACTCTTGCTCTTCAAGTTCATTTTTGTCTATACAACTTTCTTCCAGATCTCTGTACTTCTCATCTTGTCTTAGTATGAGCTGTAGACTGACGTTGGTTTGCCAGATACATAACCACATACTCATGCATGAGAGGTTGACTAACAAAATCGTCTGAGAAAATTTGTGAAGACAACGCCTTTTCTTCTATTTTTTTTCAATCAGCATCAACAATACGAATTTTATATGACATTATCAAATATATTTGAATAATTAAACAATTGAAAGTGTAACAAATGAGTTATACGATCAAGGAATAGATCATTTGACCATAACAAGTTGTTCATTACCATTTTTAACCACATCAACAACAGGAACTGACTTGAGTGTCACACGGTCTCATCACATACGTCAAGCCATTTTTTGTCATTTTATAGTTCTTCTTGGCTTTCTGTTACCAGTAGATCATAACGCTCTATGGAATTTAGAACCATGAGACGCAGGACCTCATGCAAAATTATGTCTCTTCATTCATCATTGGAATCACTTTCATTTTGACACACCCGATATTCTCACAGAAGCAATATCTTGTAACTGTTCAACACTTGGAGTCCAAGTATCACTAAATGCTAAGTCACGAAACTCAGTCATAAACGAGTACGAGACCTTTCTTCATTTTTCTTTTTTGAGTTCTTTTTTTTCAGCTCAAAGCACAACAGCATTATATCAGTCATTATCCTCAGTCTTCCATTGAACAACTTCTTGTTGTGGAACAAGAAGAACAGTGACAGGAACATATTTCCCATCTACCCATACCGATGTCATTTCTTGCTTTCTAGCAATTAATCCTCATGAAACCATACTATTATACAACATTAATTAATAAACTTTTACCTCAACAGAAATACCAACTGGCACTGAAAGGTTTTGTAAATACTCAACAGTTTTTGATCAAGTTTCTACAACATCAATCAATCTTGTATATGTAATTCTTTCAAATTGCTCTCTTCAATCTTTATATACAAAGTGAGACTTGATAACCGTATACTTTTTGATTTTTTTAGGCAACGGAATTGGTCATTTGACCGTTGCTCATGATTTAACTAATAATCACAAGATTTTTGTTATTGCTGCTTCGAGCATTTTGAGATCATAACTTTTTAGTTTTATTCTCAATTTAGGATCTTGTTTTTTAGGACTAGTTTGAGCCATTCTTTAGAGCACATAAATAATAAACAAAGAGAACTATAATATACAAGAAGCGAGTCTCGCGGCATAATAGCTACGAGACCCACTACAAACTTTTAACAAAACACTTTGGGAGAATATCTATTATAGCATAACACATACAATAAATTTTTTGAGTGTAACACTAATATAGACAGCAAAATCTAAATAAAAGTAAGGAACAATTATGCAAGAATTTTTGTAACAACTCAAGCACCAACGGTTCTTCCACCTTCTCTAATAGCAAATCTTAATCATTCACTCATAGCAATCTTATAGATCAACTCTACGATAATTTTTGCATTATCACCAGGAATAATCATTTCAGTTCATTCTGGAAGGTTAACTGTACCAGTAACATCTGTTGTTCTAAAAAAGAATTGTGGTTTATATCAACTCATAAATGGAGTATGTCTACCTCACTCTTCTTTTTTCAAAACGTAAATTTCAGCCTCAAACTTATTATGTGGAGTTACTGTTCATGGTTTAGCTAACACTTGACCTCTTTCAACTTCATCTTTTTGAATACCTCTCAAAAGAAGACCACAGTTCATTCCAGCTTCTCCAGTTTCAAATTGTTTATGAAACATTTCAACTCATGTTACTGTAGTTTTTGTAGACTCATCTGACAATCACACTATTTCAACCTCATCATTAATTTTAATTACTCATGTTTCAATTCTTCAAGTTACTACTGTACCTCTACCTTTAATAGAGAATACATCTTCTACAGGCATAAGGAATGGTTTATCTGTTTCTCTTTCTGGAACTGGAATGTATGAATCCAAAGCAGCAAGAAGATCCCAAATTGGTTTTGCATCACCAGCTTCATCAGTTGGGTTTTCTCATGCTTTCAATGCAGAACCTCTGATAATAGGAGTATCATCTCCAGGGAAATCATACTGATTAAGAAGATCTCTAATTTCTTCCTCTACAAGCTCCAACATATCTTCATCATCAACCATATCACATTTATTAAGGAAAACAAGCACTTTAGGAACATTTACTTGCTTCGCAAGAAGAATATGTTCTCTTGTTTGAGGCATAGGACCATCTGCAGCAGATACAACAAGAATAGCACCATCCATTTGAGCAGCACCTACAATCATGTTTTTGACGTAGTCTGCATGTCAAGGACAATCGATATGAGCATAATGTCTTGTTTCTGATTCATATTCAACATGCGCAGTATTAATAGTAATACCTCTTTCTCTTTCCTCAGGAGCTTTATCAATATTACCAAAACCGACATCTTTTGACCATCCTTTAGTAGCAAGAACAGCACAGATAGCAGCAGTAGTAGTAGTTTTACCATGATCAACGTGACCAATAGTACCAACATTTACGTGAACTTTAGACATAGTATCATAAAAAGAAAAATAAAAATCAACTGAACAACTTTATTAATTTACAAACGAAATGCAAGCGATTTTTTATAACCGCTCAACATAGCATAGAGGGTGGAGTGTAGAGTATCTTATTTCAAGAATAAGACTTTTACTCTCCTGTACACAATAGAACAAATGGTGGGCATGGGTGGACTCGAACCACCGACCTCATCCTTATCAGAGATGCGCTCTAACCGGCTGAGCTACACGCCCATAACACATAGTATTACAAATAATGGTGCCAGTGGGCGGATTTGAACCACCGACACAAGGCTTTTCAGGCCTCTGCTCTACCCCTGAGCTACACTGGCAAGTACATACATATCAAACAGAAATTATAAAGCTGAATGTATGTGATTAAATGAAATAATGCATTGCACAATGAGAACTTCGGGGATGCGGGACTCGAACTCGCGACCTCTTGGTCCCAAACCAAGCGCTCTAGCCATCTGAGCTAATCCCCGTAGAACAACACTATTTATAACGCAGTGAGCAAGTGTATACGAATGTTCTATCAAAATGCAAGATAATTTTGAATATTGTAAGAAGTTTCGTATTCGCTCTAAAGCCAATACTAGCATAAATATATAGTACATTTACGCTATAATTTATTGTGTGATATATATAATGACCTCTCAAAAATTACCATAAACAATTCTAAGCAACAAAAGATTTTTTTGCAGACTCTACTATTTCTCATAAAAGCAAACAATACTTCTACAAAGAAATACACTTGCAGTTAGTAAATGAGTATGTATTAATAGGCATAAAATACTAACTAAATTGCTCACAATACATTTACACTATACACAACTTCCTCAAAAAGCATATAGTTTATTTCCATGAAAGTAACCCCAATGATTACTACACAAGCAACACTTGTAAAAAAATACGATGCACCATCTGGTGAAGTTAGTTTGGTGACCTTCCAACTAGAAAGTATGTGCTCATTTCAAGAATGACAATTTATGATGATAAGCAAAGAAATTAATGGTACAGTAATCAAGAGACCATATAGTATAGCATCGACAGCCCAACAACTCCTCAAAGAAAAAACGATGAGTTTTTATGTAAAGAAAGCAAGCGAAAAGGGTATGTCAGCACGACTCACGCAAGGTATTAAGCTTGGAGATATTGTAACACTCCAGTGACCAGTATGACATTATATAGACAACAAGATAATAAAAAATTACTTATTTATATCGACAGGAAGTGGCATTTCACCAAATCTTGGAATATTTCAAAGTCTTATCATGGAAGAACAGCAAGCATACAACAATCTAGTCTTTTTATTCGGTGAAAGAACATATGCACACATAATACCAGAAGTAGAACAAACTCTTTATGCACACAACAAACTAGATATTACGGTGCAAACACACCTCACGCAAGAAAAAAAAGTATGATATCTCCACGGACGCGTACAGCAGTCTATTCCAGAAGCAATTAAAAAAACATCAACCGATGTACAAGTATTCTTATGTGGTTCACCCACAATGGTCCAAGAAACAAAACAACTACTTATCGAGCAGTGAATAAGTAGTAAATCTATTACCATTGAAAAATGGTAAGAAACATGCAGAATTTATAAACGAGTGGCATTATCTTTTCTTCGCTGTTCTATAGCGGCATGATTTCAAGAAAGTAACACATCAGGAACTGATAGTCATGCAACCTGCTGTGGTCTTGTATAATGTGGATGCTCTAACTGAACTAATCAATCTATTGATCTATAACTTTCATATTGCCAACTTGCTTCTTGACCAATAACTCAAGGCAATAATCTTACAGTTGCTTCTATAAGTGCCATAGATGGTATTTCACCTCATAAGGTCACAAACGATCATAATGAAATTTTACGGAATTGCTCAGGATATGTTTGTCATGCCCATAACTCGAAACGATGATCAATTCACTCATATCTTCAAGAGACCACAATGAGATGATCAACACTCGTAAGCGCATCTGCAGTTTTTTGGGTAAACACATCCTGTGATGGCGCAAGAAAAATAATCTCAAAATTCTTAGATGGTCTTGACTCAATAGCATAACGCAAAGCGTCTATCATAGGTCTAGCTTTCAAAACTAATCATGCTCATCATCAATATGGATAATCATCGATTTGTTGCTGTGGATCATCACAAAACGTTCTTGGATTTATGAGTGAGTATCAAATTGTTTTTGCAGCCACTGCTTTACCAATAAGTGAAGTAGCAAAAAATCACTCATATAATTCTGGAAAAATTGAAAGACATGAAATATGCATCTTAAAGATATCATAAATTAGAAAGTACAGTATGTATACGTGCTGACACTTCAGGTATTGTTCATGTTGCGTCTATTGTGTGTCGAAGTGATGAAAGGGCATCAAGACGTGATACTTCATCATATCATGCCTGTATTTGCTCAAAAAACTCAACTCACATACGTTCAAACTTATCTCACGCAGCATCTGAAGTTCTTGCAAGCGCATACGCTGGCGGGCACGTAAAATATAAAATACAATCAGGCATCACGGAAGCAATTGCATGACTATTGATATCAAAAACTGTTTGAATTCATAATCATTTTGCTTTACCTTGATATGCTAAACTTGAAAGAAACGACCTATCTGCGACCACGATTGATCACTCTTCCAACAATGGACGAACAGTAGTATGCAATAACTGTGCTCTAGCAGCAGCAAACAAGTACGCTTCGCAAATAAAATTCATAGGTTCATCAAACTCAGTACCTTGCACTAATGTTCTAATTGCTTCAGCAATTTGGGTTGTTCAAGGCTCTCTCACATACTCTATACGTTTGTCTGGAAATTGTTTCTTGAGATATGCAACAAGTAATTTTGCTTGTGTAGACTTTCCAGTACCCACAATCCCTTCTAAAACTATATACATTTTATTATAACAAATAAAAAACTGTTCTCAGTATAGCAATGAAAGAAAAAATATCTATAGTAAAGTAGTTTTCTTTAATTTTTTTAGAGCAATGGATTTATATACACAACTAGAGAGCCGCTGATTTATTAATCAGTTTACTAATAAAGAGCTCTTTGATAGTTTTAATAAGGGTAATCAGGTATTTTATGTAGGATTTGATCCAACTGCAGATTCTCTACATTTAGGAAATTACATACAATTTATGCATGCACTACAGTATATGCTTTATGGAAATAAGGCTATATTAGTTGTTTGAGGAGCAACATGAATGATCGGTGATCCATGATGAAAAAACTCAGAAAGATCATTTCTCGATGAAGCGACACTCAACAAAAATATTGATGCAATCAGCAAACAAATTACACAGTTGCTTATAAGAATTGAAAAACAGACTAAGAAAACATTACAGTATGAAATTATAAATAATAGCGCATTTTATAAAGATATGGGATATATAGACTTTCTTAGAGAAGTAGGAAAATATATTACAGTCAATCAAATGATGAATAAAGAAACCGTCAAAAATCGTCTCACACAAGACTGATCGTTTATTTCATATACTGAGTTTAGTTATATGCTTATGCAGGCATATGACTACTTACATCTCTTTCAAACAAAACAATGCACACTACAAATCTCATGATCAGATCAACGATGAAACATCGTCACAGGAGTTGAGCTTATTAGAAAAAAAACACAACAAGAAGTATATTGATCAACATGCCCACTCATCACAGATAGTAATGGAAAAAAGTTTGGAAAATCTGAATGAAATGCAATCCGGCTTGATGAAGAAAAAATTAGCCCATATGTCTGCTACAATTACTTTATGAATACAGCTGATGAAGATCTCAAACAGTACTTTGGACTCCTAACACTGATTGACAATCAAGAAATAGAAAAAATACTAGAAAATCATAACGAGGCACCACAGAAAAGATACTGACAAGAAAAGCTTGCATACGCAGTTACCAAATTAATTTATTGAGTTCATGCAGCAAATAACGCACAACTCATCAAAGCAATTCTCTTTGATAGCAATGATCCAGTTTGACTAATACAAGGACTAGATCAGAAAAGCATAATAATGCTCAATCAAGCAACCAGTGGGACAGCCACTACAACACCAAGAGTAGAACTTCTTGATATCCTCGTAACAACCTGACTCTTCACATCTAGATCTACTGCAAAAAAATGAATCAAAGATCATGCTGTTTCACTAAATAATCAAAAAATTACAGATATACACTATACCCTTACTGAAAAAGACTACAACAACAAAGTCGCACTCCTTAAAAAATGAAAAAAGCAAGTTGCAACGATTCTTTGGAGATCGTAAAATTACCTATTGAGTGCATTATCTAATCATGCATCAATTTCTCTGATGACCGTATTTCAAATATTTGCAGCTCACACGCCCAAATTTCTTTCTATAAATCATCTATTGAACTCATCTAATGTTTCAATTACAGACTCTCTTAATTGGTTTCACCTAGCAGTTACTAACTCAAGCTGTGTAAGGTCTCAAATTGATTCAATCTCTCTTAGTTTATTAAATTCAACCTTGAGTTGTTCTAGTCTTTCAAGTCTTTCAATTCACACAATTGATTCGATTTGATTATGAGCAAGTTCCAGTACAGTTAATGAGTCCAAAGCAGTCAAATCAGATCACAACTCTCTGAGGTTGTTATAACTCAAGTTCAGTTTTTCTAGTGCTGGAAATCTTGGAAAACCATCTGTTGAATCAATATCATTTTGATGCAGATATAGCTCTGAAAGATTTGGAAGGTCTCATAAGGAATCAACAACAGCAATATTATTATAACTAAGATTGAGAATAGTAAGATTCTCTAGACATGATAAGTCTTGACTCACTATTCTAATATTATTCCCAAGCAAACTAACAACCTCTACACGATGATGATCTGCAAGATTCAATAACGAACATAAATCTGGAACAGCAGTTAATCATTTGTGAGAAAGATTAATAAATCATACTGAAGGATCAAATACAGCATACACATCATCAGATGTTAATTCAAATCATTGTTCTCTTTGTTGATCTTTGGTGACTAAGGTGTCAACCCAACTATATACACGATCTCTCATAGTATCAACAGAGCATCAAGCCAAAAACAACACACTAAGGGATAAGAGTATTACTCAAATTTTTTTATTCATTATGCTTATCAATATATAAACATAAGCTACTATAATGAAACTCAGCAAAAAAACAACGGAAGGAAATTCAGTGAAAGATCCTAAAACACCAACAATATATATGTCAGTCAATGAAATATATAAGCAGAGTGATATTGCTATAATATCAATGATAACAGATAAGAAATAGCTATATCAAACAAAATAAACGAAGAAAAAATCGCTCTAAATAACCAAAAAAGACCTCCGAAGAGGTCTT
>SKJI01000042.1 GCA_007115995.1 candidate division SR1 bacterium | reverse complement strand
TTACTCGTCGCCGTTGCTGATAAATCAATGCAAAAACATTCAATTATTTTTCTTGTTTTTTTGATTCCCAATTTGGAACTCATTCTATAGGGGTTTTTTCTAGTCATAGTCTATGTTTATACATTATTCATAGCTATTCAACTAGTCTAGACCCTTATTTAATACTGGTGCTATATCCTCCTTAAAATCAAACATTTTTAATCCATTTCATGCTAGTATAGCCTGTAACACAGCAGGATTTATTTTTTGTGTCAATCATAATCTACCGTTAGAAATAGTAGCTACTTCCTTCCACATTAATCCATTATCCTTAAAAACACTCTTTAATCGAGCAGTGCTATTCTTTGGAGAAGTATTTCTTTCTCTAATTTTAATAACTCAGTAATGCTTTACAGCACTATTTTCTAAATACTTCAGAAAAGTTTTATCAATAATTTCTTTTCATTTAGTATTTTTCGAAGCAAGCTCTTGGCCAGTATTACTAACAGCATCATATGAAAAAGTATCAAACTTATTTTCACCCTTGTACGCTCATAATCGCTCATCAGTAAGATGACAGTATTCTTTTTTTATGACTAATGGTTGTCTATCTGAAAACTGTATAATCGTATGTTGTTTATCAAATTTCACATACCTATCTATAAAGTTCATAGCATACTCTTGTAAATCTTCTGATAATTGAGCAATATAATCAAGCAAAAAAAGTGAAATTCACTTATGTGTTTCTATAAACGCAGCATGCTTCTTCATGAAAGTTCAAAGATATTGTGGTAATGTATGCGCTAATACTGATTTTATTTCTACATCTATATTACCTACTCATGAATTCATAAAATTTTGTAATCATGAAATGACATGCTCTCAGCAATTAGACGACCATCATTCTTTAGTAGAAAGTATTCATACATCAGCTCATTCTCAAGATGTATCACCTCATCAACCATGTGTTCATCATTCTATGCTCATATGCTACTGGTATATTATTTTCATAAAAATAAGACTATAGGAATTACGAGATAAATGTCAATTTTAAACTAGAAAAAACCATAGATACTACATATAGGTATATGATAAAGGATCATTTATCGTCTATAAAAATCATTAAATGAGATATTTTTACTCTCTGGGAACGTTCAAGATTCTGGGATATATAACTCTTGCAAAAGATGCCTTATAGAACTTATCAAAAAGAACATCAGCTCACTAATCTCATTATCCTTTAATTCCAAATTATTATAGTCTTTAACATTATCTTGAAACTGTTTAAGATACTGGGGAAAATAACGAGGATAAAAAAAATCATGCATATGCTCTCCTTGACAACAATCTTCAAAATACGAACATACATATCCTTGACACCAGTCTATATAATCATCTATACTCATGGTAATGTTTGGAGAAGCAATTTTTTCATTTGCATACATTATGTGATAGATCCTTTCCCACATTGGATCTCACATTGTATCATCAGCATATCATAAATCTCATACATCGCAGTAATCCTCTGTACTCACATCATCCATTTCTATACCAAAGATATCAATACTCATATCATCCATTTTCATATCAAAGACATCAATACTCACATCACCCTTGAGTGTAAAAAAGTATTCTAAATATTCCCAAAAAATTTCTATTCCAAATAACATAAACTCTTCAGGGTTTTCTAAATCCATTACTTTCTTTTGATTATCTCTTAATATTTCAAATAATCACAACTGAATATTTATCCTGCTCTCATGTTGAAATTCATGTAATGAACATGTTCGTATACCTTGATCTCTATCAAATTCTGGTGGTGATAATATTCATTTTTTATAAGTACTATTATCAGTTGGAAGAACTATTTTGTAATAATAATTCACATAGATATCATGTATTCCATTATCATTAGTAATTCTTACATGATAAAATGTTAGAGATTTTTTTTCTCAAGATTGTATATTTCTCACATATATGTCATAACTTCATAATAATTCATAGCTCTCCTGAAGTGCATTAACATATGAATTATTTCTCATTCTTTTTGGATCATATGACACATAATCATAATTAGATCAATCAAGCCCTTGTCATCTATATTTTAATAACAGTTCATTGATATACTGTATTTTTATCTGTTTTCGTTCATTAATAAATTCTTGATGCTTATCTATATTAATATTTGCAATATTCCCAATAATATCTTGAGAAAATCAATTATCATTTATTGCTTTTTGGAGAGCACCCTGGCGCTCACATATTTTTTTTATGTCTATAGCTGTACGATCAGAACACTGTAATAAGTTTTTTAGTTGCTGTACAGTTACATTTTTAAAGATATGTTCTACATAACTCCATAAATGAGTACTTAATCACTCCGTAGTATCATTCAATAATCATTTTGTAGCAAGATACTCTAATAATAACGTGCTATCTTCTTGAAATCAAATGTTCTGAGCAAATGGATCGTGAGCAACATATGAAAACATCATTATCGATAAAAACAAATGTTCATATCATAGACATAAAAGAATCTGTTTTTTGCATGCATCACTTTCCAGTCATTGTATCTGTTGATGATATTCATTATATAATGGATCATTTTTTATATGATACTCATCTAGTAATGGATCCTTAAGCCCTTGCAATACTTGAAGATCCGTGAGCAGTTTGGTCACATCTCGCTCGTCTCTGCACTCCAAAAGATCATCATAAAATGTATCTATTTCATTATATATATCGTAATTTACAGGAAGTGTATGATGATATATTGATAAATTGTTCGTTCATGTACTCAAAATAAATTGCTTATAATTTGACTTCCAATTCTCCTTAAATAAATCTTGCAATGAAGATATAACTTTATTACGAACAAATGTTGCATATGTTCACTGACTACGCAGTATTTTTATGAACGGTAATCATGGAAGATAATTAATCATTTATATGAAATATATCAGATGATAAAATATCACGATGAGCAAACTCAACCTTTTGTACATACAAAGAATAATATATATTAAACGATAAGACTTGGATAAACTTAAAAATTTGATTATATATAAACTCTTTCTTATCAGTTTGCCATGGTATTTTTTTAGTAGATACATTGTATTTCTTGGACAGAATATCTATCAGAATATCTATCAGGTTACTGTCTACATGTAATCATGCTATAAAATATAAAACAATATGATTTGAAACTCATGAAGAATACTTTTGGAGATGCTCACGAATCATTTCTTTTATTGCCTGTTCTTTTTCCTCATTTCTCTCTGCTCTCCCAATATGCGGGTAGTTTATTTCAAATCACCATCTTAATGTATCATACAGGGACTCTACTTTCTGGTTACTTTCAAGATCAAGATATAATCAATCAATATGTTTTTGATTTTCTAGTATGAGTAAAAATGCAAATATTTGATCAACACAATAATCAAGATATTCATGTCGTTTTTCTTTGATATCAACAGGTATGTTTTTTAAAGAATTACTTGCAATTATACGATCAACAACTGTAGCAAAAATTTTTTTGTCAAATGTATTCCTTATTTCTCATTGAATCGATCGCTTATAAAAAAATATTTTCAACCAATTTAAATTATTGTTTATTGGTGTAAACGTATATCATATAAACCTCATATCTTTTCTCATTGCTCACTGTTCTGGAGATACTGGTTTGATACTATTGTGAGCAATATCTGCAATGGTCACATAATGATATTTTAGACGTATTATTCTTCACAACTGCTCATCTAATAAAACCACACGAGGAAATGCTTTATGAAGTTTCGATTGTTCTACTTGTAAACATTGTATATAATACTTACCCTGTGCTCCAAATAATGGCAATGAGAGTGGTTTTAAGACAAAATCATTATTAAAGGATATGTAAAAAGTTTTTGCAACATGTAAAACACCCAATGATTCTATTTGATGGTGGTTAGAAACAGTTGCTAATCAGTTTAGCAATAGTCATGAGGTTTGAAATGCAGTATTCATTTCATCTGTAATATCAGCAGAGGTTAATGATTTATTATTGTATGTATTATATAAAGATGTAGTGTTTTCTATTCATAAATTTACATACAAGGCATATAAATACCTGTACCATCCATAATCAACTTTAGCTGAAACCACTGCATATAATTTTTTACTTATGGATTCTTTTTGTGCTTTAAAGCTTTGATCATTTCATCATTTTTCATGATCAAACCAATGATTTACCATTTTATCTATTATTATTCTTACATAAAGTTTAATAAATCGTAATTTTTTAAAAAAATTATCTTCTTCTGTATTGAGCACGTCATCAAAAAACGTTTTTAATGACTGTTCATTATATACTTCATCGATCTTCAGTAACTGAAATAAGTGATCTTTTATAAATTCACCTCATGATTTATCTGACTTGTTGTTTTCAGTAATATACTGTTGAGCAGACGCCAAAAAATTCTCATAGATTTTGGCAGACTGGTGATTATCTCATCAAGTATTTTTTTCAAGCATTTCTTTTTATAAAAAAATTATATATAATGTCAATACAATAATAAGAAAAATATATGATACTTTCAAGAAACAAAAAAGCCATCTCATAATAATATGATGGCTTTTTTTGTATATTTTTTGGGGAATTTCCTAACACATGTATCTTTCCCCTACTGTGTTTGATTTACATCAGCTTAGTTAAGAAACTGAGTGACTGCTGGGTCAAAGTTTGCTGCAGGTACTGCACCAGAAACTCTTACAAAATCTCCTGTTTCATTATTCATAACAACATTTCCAGGAGTTCCAGTTACTCATAGTGATCTACCAAAAGCAGCATGAGCAGCTACATTATCTGCAAATTCACCACTATTGACACACGACATAAATGCAGTTACATCGTATCATTGTTCTCATGCTATAGATTCTAACACACTTAATGTTGGTGGTGTTCATCTATCAAAGATAGCTGATTTGAATGTATAATATCACTCTGCACCATTAAAGCTTCAAGCACACTCAAGAGCCTCAGCAGCTTTTTGTGAGTTTGCATTAAACGATAATGGGAAGTGCATATAAATAACATTTACATCATCACCATACTTTTGCACCACTTGATCAAGTGTTCATTGTGCATAGTGTCTTTGACAAAATGGACACTCTACATCAGAGAATTCAATAATTGAAACTCTTGCATCAGGATTACCTCTCACATATGTTCATTGTAATCCTGCAGTTAACTGCTGCAATGATATTGATGTAGGTGCTTCTGGTTGTGGTGTTGGAGTTGGCGCTGGTGCTGGAGCAGGCGCTGGCGCTGGTGCTGTTGGTGCAGGTGCAGG
>SKJI01000033.1 GCA_007115995.1 candidate division SR1 bacterium | reverse complement strand
TCATCTCAGTCTCAATCATCTCAGTCTCAATCATCTCAGTCTCAATCATCTCAGTCTCAATCATCTCAGTCTCAATCATCTCAGTCTCAATCATCTCAGTCTCAATCATCTCAGTCTCAATATCATGTTAAACAACTCAATATTCAAGCAGTTCATCACTCATTATGTCAGATACCCACATTACTCTCTGAACAAATTCTTCAGTCCAAACAAACTTCATAAAACAATGAAGGAATCTCTCAAATTTTTGTTGTTACAAGTTCTCATTGACGGTTAATTATATAAAACGTTGGAGTAGCATATAATGGTTCTGCTCAAAAATGAGTAGGAAATTCAAAAAAATTCTGTTCCAATAATTGATGAGAACGTTCTCACACATAAGTTTCAGGTCATCATATTTTATTTACCCATTGTGTTAGTCTTCATTCTTGCGTCAGAGCAATATAGTCACATGTAGCTTCATCGCTTGTTCTCGCTTGAAAATCTTCGTCACTATTAATCCAATGAGCCATAACTATATTATGAGAACAAGTGTCTAGCACCATTTCAATAACCAAAAACTCACTATCAAAATGATCTAATAATAGCGAGTTTTGAATAAAATAATCTTGTAATTGTGCATTTTGTGATTGTGTAAATTCATGAGGAAGAAGACATACATCATCAGCAGAAACAAATCAAAAAATGAAAAAAAATATTGCTATTACTCCTAATATCACTTTAAATACTGGCCAAACATTATGCGTCTTCTTTATCATATAGATTAAATATCAGGTAAAGCACTACGAGTAAGAGAAGTTAAAATAAATATTATCATCACACTTGAAAGAAATAATAACAGTCATAAAATTAATTTTCAAACAAGCTTTAATGATTCAATAAGTTTTCATGTGTCTCATAATGACAACATAACTTTAATTGCACCAAACAATAATATAGGAATTGATAACATTACTCCTATTCTCATCAAAAATCTAGCAAAACGGACAAACACAGAATCTCTTACTCAACTTCATGATTCGGGTCATCAAATATTAAATCATAAACGAGAATTAAACATTTGATGCGCTTCAATTTCAGATGAATATGGATCTCCTGTTCATCATCAAGGAGGATTGTGTGAAAGTCTATATACATCTCTCAACCAATCGTTTGGTGGTGCAGAAAATACTTCAGTTGGCACTATACTGAATGTAAATATCATTAATAATACTCATAAAAACAATCTCATTGATAATGGTTATAAATTTAATAGAAGATTATCTGCCTCCTCTTTTTCTTTTTGCTCAACCTCCGATTCTTTTTCTTTTATAGTATTTACCTTCTTAATGTATCACTCCTCTTCCCAGTGATTTAAATACTTGTCCCTTAACTCCTTTTTCTTTGTTTGATACTTATTTTCAATCTCTTCTAGTTTATTTTTTTCTTTGATTAAAATCTGTCTTAATTTTTCTATCTGATCAGCATTCATCATCATCAATAAATTAAACCAGTTTTGCTTCTCATCATGAGTATCAATCGATTTTGAACGTAATATCAAAACAATTATTTCAAGATCATCCTCAAAAAAATCTAAAGGAATAGTAAACTTTAATGCTAAATCGTGAAGGTCTTCTGGAAGTTTAGTTTTTACTTGTGTTTGTAAATCACTCATTATAATTTAGTAAGATAGTAAATGTATAGTTATATTCTACAGAGCTCAATGAATTCTATTAGGTTCTTATTGTTGATAAACAAAGCAGAATAATTTATTTTTAAACAATCAATTGTCCTATAAGTCATCAAGACTTTTTTCTAGCATTTTTTCTGCAAACCCGGCTTCTTTCTCTTGGTATTTTTTTGCTTTTTCTTTTATAGAATCTCATTTTTTATACGATTCAACAAGTTGCTTTATTTGCTTTTTAAGAACATGATGTGGTATACGTTTTTTTTGAGATCATCAAGAATATATATCTGTCATCATAGCTTTGAATAATTAAAAATTACATACTCTAAGTATAGTAAAATTTTTTTAAAATGTCAAATTTTCACTATCGAAATTGACGAGATTTTGAAAGTGTGTGAAGAAATTCTTTATAGTCCTTTTTATTTCAAAATATTGGTAAAATATTTCTATAAAAAACAGGAATTTTATATGAATTAAACATCTTTTTTATTTTTGTAGAAGATCAGAAACATGTTATTCATGGAGTAAAAAAACGAATTTTTCATAATCAATTTCATTTTATACCAAAAAACACACATGCTTCACGCACAGAAAGTAAATACTTCTTCTTTTGCCAAAACATATGTGGTCATTTAAGCATATATACGATTCAATGATGAATACAATAATTTCGTCACTTATAAAAAAGAGTAGTTTGTTTTTTATGCTGTATTATACTATAAAGCTGCTCATTAAAATCTTTTGAGGCTCATGATATATGCAAAATATGGTGCACTACCTGCAAACAAAAGTGACTATCAACACGGACAGAATAAATGGTGATCTGCCATGGATTATTACATATTCAAATATTATTATATAGAGTTTTGTCGATTAAGGTGTCAAAAAAAGTGTAAAAAGGTGTAAAATTTTGATCTATATTATCATATTTTTTAATTTTGTCTCTAATTTTATTTCTAAGAGTATAAGTAATATCAAAGTTTGTCTGATCAATACAGTAAGGAATAGAAAAAGAATGACAAAATTCTAAAATTTCATTTTTAGTTACTCAAAGTAATGGACGAAAAAAAAGACGACTAATAAGATGTGATTTTTCTCTTATACCATATAATCAAGAGAAAGAAGATCATTTATATGTATTCATAAGTGTCGTTTCTATACGATGAGAAAGAGTATGTCCAGTACAAATTACTGATCATTGAGGAGTATTGTTTTTATAAAAAGAAAGTCTTTGTTTTCTAAATTGCGTTTCGTTTGCTCATGGAATTATAGCTTTTTCTGAAATTATAGTGTGATTAGGAAAGTGTGTTTGAATTACTTGTATATCTCAATGTGATCATTTTCTAGCATTATGATCAAAATGAAGTATTATGATACGATCTTTTCAAAATTTTTCTGTAAGTATGTGACACAAAGACATACTATCTGGTCATCAAGATACTGCACAATATATTTTTTTTTGTTGAGCAAAGAGAGAAGAATACTTCTCAAAAAAAATTTTGATGGTATTGTTATTGATTAAAGAATCAGTACAATTTACCTGATTTATATTCTTTTCTAAACTATGAGTACTCATTGATGATATATAATTAAAGTTTCTGATATATTACATAATTTGTGAGTAAAAGACACTCTAAAATTTTCTAACAAGTTTTCAACATTTCTTCCACAAATTCAAGATCCATGAATGAGTTTTACTGTGTTACTTATATGATTAAGTGATGATCAGTTAATAGTTGAAATTACTGATATTAATGCGCCTCTTAAACAAACATGTGATTATTGTGGAAAAGATTATATCTACACTTTTACTAACAAAATTATCCAGACAAAGGCATATTTATGAGAAAAAGATGATGATCAGTTTGAGTTAGAAATTGATAAAAAAAATAAAACAATTAATTTAGAAAAATGGCTCTGTGATAATATACAAATAGAAATACCTGTGGTAAATATGTGTAAAAAATGTCAAAAAAAATGAAGAGAAGAAACTGAAGAGTTGCCTAAATATAATAGTGTTATTTGGAAAAGTAATTAATACTTTCCACATATTTTCTCTATTACTACTACTATTATTTATATATATTTTACACTTTATTAAAGAAAATTTTCAACAAAAAAGTGTATAGTTGTGTTGTAAGTTTATTTTAGAGAAGAATCTCACCAAAAAATCTTTCACAAGACATTTATTTTTTTATGTATATTTTTTATGAAAAAAATTTTTTCAGCTCAAAATATTTGATTAGATGCTACGATTATTACTATTGAAGTTGATACCAATAATTCCTTACCTTGAATTGAAATCATTTGATTACCTGATAATTCAATAAAAGAATCTAGAGAAAGAATTAAAATTGCATGCAAAAACTCCAATATTACTTTTACTCCCAAAAAATACGTGGTAAACTTAGCTCCATCAAATGTAAAAAAATTTGGAAGTAGATTTGATCTAGCAATAGCAACATGATTAGTTCTTATGATGTCCAAAAATTGTAAAAATCAAGAGATTTTTCTGTCTAATTGTTTGATATTTTGAGAACTATGACTTGATTGAACAATAAAATATATTCAATGATTACTACCAACAATACTCTCATCTAAAAAACAATGATGGAAAAATTTTATAATACCTTACGAAGCAATCGATGAGGTGTCTTTTGTTCAATGAGTAAGTTTTTATGCTCTACAATCATTTGATGAAATTATTTCATTTATTAAATCAAACAATGGTTTTAAAAAAATTTGATGATGATGAGTACAACAAAAATTTAATAATTATAAACATAATTATCTTATAAAGCATAGTATATACTGACATATTTTAGCTAAAAAAGTAATGAAAATAGCTGTACTTTGAAAACATAATGTTCTTTTGATTTGATCTCCTTGAACATGAAAAACACTTCTTGCTCATTATTTATGATTATTGCTTCCTCCATTAGATTATAAAGAGTCTTTGGAAGTAACAGCTATACATTCTGCATGATGAAAACTTCCTCCATCAAAAATGATAAGTAAGCGTCCATTTATTAAGGCTCATAGCTCTATTTCTTATGGTTGAATGTTTGGTTGATGAACCTATCTCCATCCATGACTTGTTTCTTTGGCTCATCGTTGAGTTTTGTTTTTGGATGAAATGTGAGAGTTTAAACGTGATATATTGGAATGATTAAGACAACCAATGCAAGACAAAAAAATTATGATTTCACGTATCCATTGAAGTGCTGTATATCCAGCAGACTGTATGGTTGTTGCAACAATGAATCCGTGTAGATGTTGATACTATTGAGACACACAAAAACAATGTATCTGTTCAAGTAACGAAATAAAAAGATATCAGGCAAAAATATCATGACCGCTTTTAGATAGATTTGATATAATCTTAGATGTTACAAGACAACCTTTATCTGATGAGCTTTGACAACAAGAGTTTGTTGAAGATATATCTCAGTTATATAAATGATATGCTTTTATAAATAAACATAGACAGAAAATGACAGTGTCTAAAAGTTGTAAAGATACTGTAAAATTGCTGTCAAAAAAGTTTACACTCTCTTGAAGGGTTGTCTCCAATTTATTGAATTTATCTAGTTCTATAGCATGATATAATCAAATTTGATCTGTAAAAAAAGAACATATTTTGGAAGCATATCAGTATAGATCTATGAGGATGGTTATAGATTTATAGAATACTAGTCGAGGGAAAGAAAATAATTTTATAAAATCAAATATTTCAGAGATTCCTTAAATTTTTAGTTTACTTTGTAACTCTATAAGTTTATACTCATCTTGCTAAGTACTTTTATATTCTTACAATACTGTCTATGAAAGCTATTATTCCCGCTGCGTGATATTGAACTAGAATGTTACCTATCACCAAAACAATACCAAAAGAAATGTTACCAATATGAAATAAGCCTGTAATTCAATATATTGTAGAATGACTTGTAGCCGCTTGAATTAATGAGATTTGATTTATTACTTCACAATGAAAATGATCACTTGAGTGATATTTTGATAAAAATTATGAACTTGAGGATATTCTAGTGAAAAAAAATAAGGAAGCATTATTAGAAAAAATAAACGAACCAAAACATTTGTGTAATTATGTTTTTTTTAAGCAAAAAGAACAGTTATGATTTCCTCATGCGTTGTTAGAAACGAGAAATCGAGTTACCGATGATTTTTTCTTTGTTTCGGTATGAGATCAATTTTGAGACATGTCAGTTTATAAAAATATGATTGAAGTTTTTTTTACCTATAAACAGCCAGTGATTTGAATTCAAAAAGTTGCAGACAAATACCTTTCAAATTATTGAGTTGTAGACTTCAATAAAAACTGATCTATTTGTTGAATTATCGAAAAGCCTGCTACTAAAAAAGAAGCTCCATCAAACTATATTTGTAATGGATTATATATTCTTCCAAAGGATTTTTTTGGTATTATTGAAACAACAAAGCTAGATAGTTCAAAATGAGAAATTGTTATGCCTGATTGTCTTTTGCAACTTACTGATCAATGGTCACTTATTCCACATGATTGTGGTGATTTATTTTGGGATGTAGGAACAACAGACGCTTGGCACAAAGCAAACATTGAAACAAAACATTTATGATATCGATAAACTCATGAAAAAAACACTCATTATTATGGCATGATGACTATGATTACGTTATTGATGACTAAAACAAATTGATTGATTTGGTCCAAATAATGAAATGATTATGGAATATTCAATGTATGATGCATTAAAATCTTGAGCTGATCAGATTCTAGTCGTTATAAAAAGAGAGCATGAAGAACAAATAACACAAAAATTATGAGCTAAAATGCTTGAAAAATATCCAATAAGGTTTGTTTATCAAGACATGCAAGCATATATACCACAGTGAATAGATACAGATCATCGCTTAAAACCACGGTGAACAGGACATGCTGTTTTGGTATGCAAGGAGTATGTAATGTGATCATTTGTTGTTATTAATGCTGACGATTGGTATGGATTTTCTTGAATGAGCAAGATGTTTTCTTTGTTAGAATGATTAAATGGAAAGAATTTTGCTATGATATGATATCCTTTATCTAAAACCATGCCAAAATCTTGATCGGTAAATAGATGAATTTGTACAGTTTCTTGAACACATTTACAATCCATTCAAGAGTCTCATTGAATACATCGAGATGGACAGCAACAAACTTATACAAGTAATGAACTACAAAAAATATCACCAGAAACGATTGTTTCTATTAACTTTTGGTGATTTTCTCAACACTTTTTTTCTGTTCTACAAGAACAGTTTTTATTATTCTTAGAAAAATACGCTAGCGATCCTAAGAAAGAATTTTATATACCTTCAGTATGTAATACATTGTTGGAAAGTCATGATGCAAGTTGTTTGGTGGCAGTATCAGATGAGCAGTGGTCTTGAGTAACAAACATTGAAGATAAGCCATTGTTGCAAGAGTTTTTAGAAGAAAAAGTTATGTCTTGATATTATCCTCAAAAATTACGAAAATAAGTGTGGAAATCACTATAGATATTCTTATAGTACTTGATACAAATCTATCAGGCACCATGGCGGAGTGGTCTATCGCACAGGTCTGCAAAACCTCGGTTCATGGGTTCGAATCCCATTGGTGCCTAATTAGTATTTTTTTCAAAATCTCTCAATGAGATTTTTTTTGTACTATAATTGTGTCAAAACCCTTTTACTTCTATAGTGTTTGTACATATTTTGACAGTTTTTTTACAGTCTAATGTAAATTGTCACTTTAGAGGTTAAGAGAATATCGTGTAATATTTTAAAAACTCTATGAAACATTGGTTATTTTCATATTTAGACTATAATATATGGTCTTAATATAATACATATTTTTAATCTTTTAGGTGTCTAAATGGTGTCTAAAAGTTGTCAAACATTTTTTACATCATGTGTCCAAAGCTTATTATTTAAGGATGTTTTTTACAGTGTTAAAAAAAATTTTTACAGTCCTCAAAATGTATCATTTGATTATTGTGTTGTTTTAGTTATTATTCATTTATGTTATCTATTATACCAGTTCCAATTTGAAACAAAGACGATATTACTTTGAGAGCATTATGATTACTCAAAGAACTGTCGGTCTTTTTTTGTGAAGACACAAGAAATTTACAGAAATTGTTTAGAATTTATGAGATTGATCGGAGAAATAAAAAATTATATTCTCTTCATTCTTTTACTAGTGACTCATCGTATATGTTTTATTTAGAACTTTTGCAAGAAAAACATTGCTGACTTGTTTCTGATGCTTGAACTCCTGGTCTTTCTGATCCAGGTAAGCAACTTATCAAGTATTGTTGGGAGTGGTCTTTACCTTTTGAGGTTCTTCCATGAGCAACTGCTCTTATACCTGCGGTGGTTTGATCGTATTGCGACACTTCTCAGTTTGTTTATCTTGGATTTCCTCCAACAAAAAAATGAAGGCAAACGTTTTTTAAAAAGATTATGACGTTTGATCAGCCAGTATATATATATGAGTCTGTTCATAGAGTTGAAAAAACATTGCAGCAACTCAAAAAATTATGATATAATGGTCTTGTTTTTGTTGCTAGAGAATTAACTAAAATTTATGAACAATACGTTTTTTGAACAATTGATGAGATTATGCTGAGAATACAAAACGGTGAAATAGTGCTCAAAGGAGAATTTGTTTTATGATTTCTCAATAGTAATGAAAACTAAATTAACAGTAGTTTTTGTGGGAAGAGTTGTTTCTGAAAAGTGAGTAATAGACATATTTGATGCGTTAGATAGTTTGGAACAAGACTGATTGAGTAGTCATTTTGATATTCATATGTTTGGAAAATGAGTTTTGTCCGCCAAAGCTCAAGCATATAGCGAAAAATATGATTTTTTTACATATCATTGATTTAAAGAAAAGTCTAATCTTGTTTCTATATGGAAGAGAGCTCATTTTACATTAATGCCTTCGCGTTTTCTTGAAACCTTTGGTTTAAGTGCATTAGATAGTCTCTCTTTGGGTGTGCCTGTGATTTGATATCAACAATGATGATTGGCTCAATTTGTGCAAGATAGTTATGATTTATGACAGTTTGATGATGATCTATCTGGTTCATCGCGCATTCTTTCTTTGTTCAAAACTCTAGTAAATAATTATACAGACTCAGTATATCAACAAAATAAATATCATGCACTCAGTTTATTTGAACAATATACATGGGAGAGATGGTTTCATCACTACTGATTATTAATAAAATCATCAACTAAGCGTATTTTATTGGTATCAGACTATAATAAAGATATATGATGAATTGAAAACTGGTTGCTTATTGTTCAAAAAAAACTTCAACAGGAGTGATATATTGTTGAGTTTTTTGGATGAGACCAAAGAAATGTTTCAAATAAAACTCTCACAACAAATTTGTTGAAGACTTTATGCAACATTTCAGCTGGTTTTCGTTTAAAAAAAACTATCAAAGATTTTGATCCAGATTTAATTTGGTGGCATAGTATTCATAGAGTATTGTGATGGTTTCCTTTATATTATTCTTCTTCAAGCAAACAAAGAAGTGAGTGGATAATGTATCATGATTTTGGATTGTTTCACCCTTTTCCTTCACAGGTAACAACAATAAGTCAACTAACAAAAGCGACAAATTTTCTTTGATTTATAAAGGAATGAATAAGAGTGTCATGGATATATTTTCCATTACTTGTATTGAAGTGGGTATCAATTTTTATCATAAAGAAACTGTTGAGGAAAAAGATTGTATTACATCTTGTGCCATCTCCCTATATGCTTGCTCTTGTTAAGAAAAATTTTTTTATATGAAATAACGCAGCACTAGATGTGCTATCTCATTTTATTGAAACATTTCATCAAAAATAAGGAACTATTGAAACATTATTTATAAAACGATTCTATACAATAATTATATATCATTCTATTTATAGGATTATATGTAACATAGAGATTCCTTAAGGAAGTTGTTTATGAGGGAAACATTTTATTTCATCAAATTTCATCATTTTTTCGTACTTTCCATACATATTATCTTATTTTATTGTCTTGCAAGGCAGTATCATACTACTGATGTAAGTGAGTAATGTTTTTTTAGCAATCAAGCAACTGTGGAAAGCGTTGATCATGTTGTAACGATATCATCAACGATAATAACGTGTTTAATATGATTAGCTAAACTTTTTGACAGTGTAAAGGTGTTGTACACATTCATTTTTCTTTTATTTCTGCTAAATTTTGTCTGACTTTTGGTTAGTTTGATCTTTTTACAAAGGTTTACACATGGAAGTCATGTCTGCTTGCTAAGCTCTTTTGCTAAGAGCGATCCCTGGTTGTATCATCTTTTTCGATATTGTTTTCGTCGATGCATAGGAATGTAGGTGATAACGGTATTACTTGAATCGTACTGATCGAGTGGTTGAGATCGGAGTGCTTTTTGGATAAGTGGCTGTATGATCGCTTTATAATCTTTATATTTGAGTGCTTTAATAGCTGATTTTATTGCTCATCTATAAGAAAAACAAACAATAATTCTATCAAGAATTGAGACGCACTCTTCACAAACGTTTTGTGATCACGATCTATTTCTACAATAAAAACACACATCTGGGTAAGAAAATACTGTTTCTAAACACACTGGACAGACGTACACTCACTCACGAGTTTGACAGTGACAACAAAGTGGCGGAAAGAGAGTATTTATCAGCTGTTTGTACAGTTTTTTGACACCTTGTTGTACAGTTTTTTGACACTTTACAGTGTCCAATGCTTTACAGTCCATTTTTTCTTTTAAATAAAAGGAAAAATTACTGTAAAGAACTCATTGTGTAAAGTAAAGAGGGTGTGGGTGTAAAAGTGGTATAATGAAGTATTGACTTTTTTTTAATAATATTTATAAATAATTTGCGTTATTGCAAAAAAATAAAAATTACTAGTATGAGGTCATTAACATCAACATCTATAATTCAGACAGAAAAAATAAACATGTCTGAATTAAAACCACATGAAGTGGTTAGAATTGAATTTCTTCAAGAAATTGAATCGAGAAATTCTTTATCATTACTTTTCTTAATCTTTTCTCCGATATTTGGTTTGATGACAGGTATCGCTTCGGAAAGTTTTGTAGAAGGTTTTGTAGAAGGATTTCTTGTTGTCTTTTTAATGGGAAACATCATGTTTGTCATACCAATGACAATATTTGGTATACAGACACGAAACAATATTTATAGTCGGTTCTTTTCTTCTTTGATAGAAAAGAATAGAAATTATAAGTATTGTTATTTTAACCCAAAAGATTCAAACCTTTATTTTTTTAATAATAAAAAAATAGAGGTTGATGATACTAATGAAAAAGGGTTTGGATTTGACCAATTATTAAAGTTTTTATCAGTAAAAACTTTATCTTTAAATTTTTTTGAAACGAAAAATCTACAAAAAGACAAAGTTATTGATAAAATCTTTTTTAGTTTAGATCAGGGCATAACCACAATATATTTTACTATATTGTGGCCATTCTTTTTTAATCCCGTGCAACTTGCTTTCTTAGAGTACGATAAAGTAAAAAAATATCGTAAACTCAATAGTGGTGAAAAAGTTTTAATCTTAGGTGGGGGGGCAGTTCCTCATCACATAAGATATAAAAAATTTTTGGGAGGAAAGGGGAAAATTGTCGTTTCTGACAATCATATTCCTTCGTTATTCGTTTCGAAATGGATAGAGAGGGTATATGAGTGTATTCCAAAATTATTTGGAATAAAAAGAAGAACTCCTGTTGAATATACAGTTTGTGATTCAACTGACACCTTTCCTTTTAAAAACAATACCTTTGATATAATCGTTGCAGTCAGAAATTATTGTATTGACTATGACGAATGTCAAAGAGTAGTAAAAGAAAATGGGGTGATTTATGCAACCAATCTTGCGGGTTGGTTGCATAATCAACCACCAAAAGAAAAAATATTACATGATGACTTTGTAACATTAGTCAAAGTGTAGTATTTGGATCCCAATAGTGTTTTCTATTGGGATTTTTTTATCCCTCAATAAACAAAAAAACTACCATGAGGCAGTTTATAGAGTAGATGGTGGTCGATACTGGACTTGAACCAGTGACCTCCACAATGTCAATGTGGCGCTCTCGCCAACTGAGCTAATCAACCATTACTGATGTGTATGATAGAACGTCCATATGATACCGTACGATGATATCTGTCGATAATCAATTTGCTTTTGGTACGGTGTTGAGTATTGTTTATGGCGTTTATTTAATACTCTTTTGATACAAGCAATGGAACACTATGCGATTTGCTTTACAGGATGATGAACATGATGACATGTTTTTCCTATTACAGCACTGCTTGAATACGCACAACAGGATAATGAAATGACAACTAAATGCAAGTTGTACCGATTTGGTTCATATAACTCTTTAGAGAGTGATATTGCTCGTCAATTTCCTGCAGTCCATTTTATTCCTGTTGCAAGTGGTAAATTGAGGAGATACTGGGATTGAGATGCGTTTTTCAAAAACGTTGCTGATATGGTTAAAGTTATCTGATGATTTTTTCAGTCTCTGTGGTATCTAAAAAAGTATAAGATACAGAAGGTATTTTGTAAGTGATGATACGTCGCACTTCCTGTATCGTTTGCTGCAAAAATGCTTGGTATTCCGATTCTCGTTCATGAGTCAGATACGCATATTGGATTAACCAACAAGCTCGTCTGAACATTGGCTTGGAAGAGATACAGTTGATTTCCATGAACATTTCCAAATGAACGTGTTGTTGGGCAGATACTTTCACACACACTACGCAATCCCACACCGATCGAACTTCCAAATTTTGATCAACAACGAACAACACTGATAGTTATTTGATGATCGCAATGATCTAATTACCTTCTCACGATTGTAGAGCAATTGTGCGTAAAATATCCTTTAATGCAGTTTCTTGTTGTTTTGGGTCTCAAAAATAAACAACAAGCCGAGCGTTTTGTGCATCAGAATAACATCTGGACGTTTGATTTCTTACAACAAAAACAATTAGCGTATCTTTATCAACTCGCTGATCTTGCTTGTACACGCTGATCTGCAACGACACTCGCAGAATTGCACTGGTTTGGTGTTAAGAAAATAATCGTACCACTACCGTATACATGATGAAATCATCAAGAAATTAACGCAGATCGGTATGTTGAGCAATATAATGACTACAAAATCCTACAAACAGATCAGCCAACAATACAAGCATATACCGCAATTATCGATCAGTATCAGTGATACAAAAAACCATCATCATTACAGAACGGTGACTTCACCTCTGCTCACACTATCATCTGGGCAGATTTGCTTGAGTAGTTGGTAGATGATGGGTATGGCATTCTTCTACTGAATATTTTTCAGAGGTTCCTAAATTTCTTCAATAAAAAAAGGTAAAGGAATACCTTTACCGTCTTTGTTTTCCAGAAGAATTTCTGAATGCAGTGACGGTAAAGAAATGCACATGATCAAAACAACTGTTTTACACCTCAAATAGCTTTTATAATGAGCGATTTGTACAGTGTTGTACAGGTTATACTGTAAAAGTTTTGTACACAAGTGTACAATGTAAATTTTTTACAGTATGGTTTACACCATATGTATTATTTTACCGTCAACAACTCTCCTGAATTGCTGTAGTAATCTTTGTTGTCAATGATCATCTACGTAATTTTTTTGTGAGTTTGGTGTTTTACACCTTTTTTTGTTTTTTTATGTTTGATTTGTGATTTCTTTATAGTGGTGTCAAACGACCTTACAAGAACTTTGTGACATTTTACGATATGTTTTTGTTGTCACATAATATTTAGAAAATGTTGTGGTTTATTGACATTAATTATCAATATATTTCTGGCAACTTTTTTATCGATCAGATTGTAGAAACATCTACAACAGAAAATCATGTTGCCTCTGTGAGTCTCTTCTGATGAAATTTTGTTTTGATAAGCTGTCCTCACAGTCATAGTTCTCATACATACACAAATGAAAAGTGCTGTTCAATTTTTTTATATTGTAAGTAGATTGCTGCTGCAACAGCTAGATCCAATCAGCTATCACGAAACGTAAACTCACCAGGAATGTTGATATAGACGTCGATAAATTGGAGTTTGAGTCCAAGATATTTTTCCAAGATGGCTATAATAAGTGTCAGTCTTGCGTTTTCTATTCCTTGCGCAACTCTGAGCGGGTATTTTCACGCCATTTTATTGAGTAATACTTCAAGCTGGATGAGTACTGCTCTCCCGTTATCGATTCAGACAGTCAGCACTGATCCGTTTGTATGTTTACTTTGTTCGATTACTCTTTCTTTGAGGTTATAGACCGGTTGTAATCATCATGTGTTCATTTCAAAAATTCACACCTCATTGGTCGATCAGAATCTATTTTTTCTAAATCTGAGGAATCTAAAGTTTCAATACTGTTCTCATTCTAAATAGAGAACAACATCAACAATATGTTCGAGATATTTTGGTCATGCAATTTCTCATCATTTGGTAATATGTCAGATTATGATCAATGTTGTTTGCTCTTGTTTACATGCGCGATTGAGTATATCGCAACATAATCTCACTTGTCATGGTGATCATGGCGTACTGTCCGAGCGATTACTTGCAATAGTTTGTATAGAATCTATAATCACAATATTGTAGTTTTCTTCTCTGATAGTCTCTGCAATATCATCACAATCATTACTTTGAAATATTGCAATATTTTCGTGAGTTTTTCCGATTACTCTTGTGCATCTATCTATGATTTGACTCTCTGCTTCTTCACCAGTTATATACGCTATAGAAAGTGATGGATTTTTGAGCAACATATCATCAAGAATTTGCAAAATAATCGTTGATTTACCGATTCATGGTTCTCACGCAATTAAATAAGTTCATGCTTGTCTGATTCAAGCTGGAAAAACTCTTTGAAGCTCTGGCATTGTACATGTTCGTGTTTGTGCGGTATGATGCTGTATTTGTGTTTTGAGTTTTGTTGCTTGCTTTTTTCATTTTTTGGGATTTCCTGTGGAAACAGCAGTAAACGTACCAAATGCTCAGCATGATGGGCATTTTCACAAACGTGTACTTGATCAGTATCCGCAATCAGAACATACATACATAAACTATATTTTTTTAGGGGTAAAAATGAATGGTATATGGTATAGAATT
Organism: candidate division SR1 bacterium; assembly: GCA_007115995.1. Classification (GTDB taxonomy): domain Bacteria; phylum Patescibacteriota; class Gracilibacteria; order Absconditabacterales; family Absconditicoccaceae; genus SKJI01. The sequence goes on along the minus strand of SKJI01000033.1, from coordinate 30,336 downwards.
TCTTTTTTTTCTTCTTTGATTGTTTTTTTGAGTTGTTTTCTTAATGGTTTTATTCGTTTTTCTTCCTTTTTATACTGTTTGTTGAATATTTTAAGTGTTTGATGTAGTTCTATATGATCATTTCGTTGTCAGAGTTTTTTGCTTCGCTGTAAGTAATCTTCTAAATCATTGTCGTTGTTTAATGTTCATAAGTAAAGGAGGTGTTTAATCTGTTTGCGGATTGTATGAATATCATCATCTTGACAATTTTCTTGTTGTGCTAATCTTTGAATTCAGACAAGTAATGAATACTTAAATGCATTGTACTGATTTTGTATTGTATTGTGAGGAATTGAGATATATTTTTTTATGAGATTGTCAAACAAGAATGGTATTTGGTCGTGAATATTTTCAAGTTGTTTATAAAGACTATCATGATAGCTTAGCTCTTTTTGTATACAATACATGAGAAAGAGTTTTTCTTGCTCTGTTGATACGTAATGATGTGCATATGCGATAAATTTTTTTTGACTAATGTGTCGCCTTCTTGTTTCTCAAGCAACATTATAAAATTTTTTAACTGGTTTTGAGACAGAAAGTGTAGTATTTTCTATCATTGATAAAAAACGTGCAAATGTTTTTCGTTCTTTTATATGTATTCTTAATTGTTTAATAGTTTGCTGAGAAAATGCTTGATAGAGTTTTTGAGATTTTTTTTGAACTTTTTTATGATTTTTTGCGAGTTTATTTATAATAGTTTGATGGAGCATTATAATAATAGGAATAAACAAAACAATCTAACTCTACGGTGTTAAACTATTTTTAGGATTTCGTCACTATAAATATACAAATAAAACTCTTTTTTTCTATAGGAAGAAGCATAAAAATGCCTGTTTATTTTGAGACTACTTGCATGTCAATGTTTACATTATTATTCATTTCACTGATTTCGCTTTTAAAATCCTTTATAGTATTTTCCCAAGCTTTTTTCTCATTTATAATGTTGTTGTTCCCATTATCATTTATTTTTAGCGTTAAAGTTGTGAGGTTTTGAAGTTCCTTAAGGACTGTTAATAGATTTTCTTTATTTGCTTCATTATATATAAAATCTGTGATTTCTAGATGTTGTATGTGTTGTATGTAATGTATGGTGTTAAATTCTTTAAGATGAGTGATTTGATCCCAATGTAATCAAAGTTTTTGCAATGTTCTAATAGATTGAAGTGGAGAAAGATCTCATATTTTATTGTTTCCAAGAAATAGATGTGTTAATTGTGTGAAATTTTTTAAAGGAGTGATGTCACTTATATTGTTTTCGTTTAAATTGACTGCGATAAGTTTTGTGAGATGTGTTAATGATGAAATATCTGAAATATTATTGTTTTGGAGGTCGAGATACAATAAGTCTGGCACCTTTGTAAGCTCACTAATATCACCTATTTCATGAGTAGAGAGTGTTAGTGATTTAATATTGTATAAAACCTGTTTAGGAGCTATGAGGTTTAATTGTCAATCAGTTATAGTATAATCTTTGTCTATTTGAAGCCTATAACTAGAGAATTCAATGTTTTGATGATATTCTTCTTTTGATGATATACTTGCTAAGAGTGATTGTATTGTTTCTTTTCATGCAGCACCATCTACTCATAGATTGTTTTGTTCTTGTCGTTTTTCTACAGCTTCTTTTGTTTGTTTTCATCGAATACCATCTATAGGTCATGGTTTGAGCCCTACTTCATATAATATAACTTGTAGAGCAAGAACATAGCTTGCTCACCGTTTGTTGATGGTTTTTTGAAATCAAATTTTTTGTATATCATTGAGACATGTATTGAGAATACGTTTTGCTGCATTTATAATAGTCTTTTTATCTTTTGATTCTAACGCATTTTTTAGTCAATTTTTATTTTGAATTTCATTTTGAAGATCGTCAAAATCTTTTGTCAGCTCTTTTGTAAGCTGATCTTTGAGCCATTTGATGTCGTCTATACGATTACTAAATTCTATTTGATGCATGATAATCTTACAATACAATTGAGATAAATAACAAGCAATTATAAGTATATACAAAAAAACGCTAAAAGGCAAATTTTTACCGATATGGAGTTTTTATATTATGGAACCTCTGAAAAGTTCATTCTACAAGATATTTTTTGTATACTTGCGAATAACCATATTTACTCGATGATATGTAAAAAAGAGGTTCCTTGAGGAATGTCCTCATGCGGGAAAAATTTTATAAAATAAAATTTTATCCCTTTTTCAGACCTTCCTTATACTTAAAAATATTGATCAATTGATGAGACAATAGGCGTAAATATGTTTATTGAATACCAAGACATGTGGATGTTTATTTTGGGATATACTATATTGCAGCTTCTATACGACTTTCCCCTCTTATTTTTTTTATTAAGAGATAGATTCAGTAAGGAGGGAGTACAACCATCCAGAAGAGGACTTTGAATCGAGTGACTTCTTCGATAACAATGATCTCATAGTAGAGACTTGGGATAATAAAGAGTGTCATTGCTGATCATGCAAAGAGTCAGAAAATGATAGTAAATCACAGTCAAGACCAAAATTCATCTTGGAGTGAGATTGGAAGAATTCATAAGAGAGTAGTGAGAGTGGTGAGAATAATTGGTTGTAATCTTGATCTTCATGCTTCTATGATTGCTTCTTTATCATCAATATTATGCGATCTGTTCACAACAACTCTATCGATAAAGACAATGGCATCATTGACTACAATTCATGTCAGGGCAATAAATCCAATTGCAAAAGGCATACTATATGGATTTCCTGTGATAGCTAGCCCAATATTTACTCATAATAGCGCACAAAAAACTGCATACATAATTACAACAGGTTTTCTAAATGAGTTAAACTGCAACAGTAAGATGGTAAAAATCAAAAAGAATGCAATAAAGAATCAACGAATCGTCGCATTGATAAGGTCAGCATTTTCTTGTGTTTCTCATCAGGCCACAAATGATATTCCATCTGGAAGTGATTGTTGGGAAACTCGCTGTGTTATTTCATTTTGTATTACTCTTCATTGTCTTGAAAATGATTCTTCCAGGTCTGCATCTATTGTGACTGCAATGTTTGTATCCTCTCTGGTAATTTGTGCAACAGCATTTTCAACATCATAGGTGAGTATATCTGATGCTCTTACTGGTCCAATTCTTGTTTGTAGTACTACTCATAAGAGTTGATCTGGTGATAGTGTATCAGAAAATTGTTCGTATAAAACTCTAATGTCAGCATCAGTATTTAAGAATTTGATTGATCATGCTCTTGCTCAGTTAACTGCTGCACTAATTTCTCATTGCAACTCTCACGGTGTAAGTCATAATGTTTGTAGCACATCTTGTCTAAACTCATAGACAAACTGTCATGGTGTGTCTTGACTTGAAAGAGCAATATTTCTTAATGCAGGATTACTACGCATATATGCTTGAATTTCTCTTGCAGTGTCTATAAGAAGAGGAAACGTTGTATTATCTTGAGTAACAAGTTTCATTGCCACAGGTTTTGATTGAGGAGGACCTCATCTTAATGCAAGTGATTCTACAGTAAGTCATGATTGTTCTAGAAACATGAGACGTTCATTTACTTCTTTTTCCATTTCAAACACATCCATCAGTCAGTTTCTTCTTCTTTCTTGTCTATCAATAAGTTCTACACTGATACTCATTACATTATCGTTGATACTAATAATATAATGTTTGAGTTCTTCATATTCTGACAAGATCGGCTGGATAAATCACGCCCAACGGCTCATTTCTGTTTCAGTGAGTCATGCTTCTCATCTAATAGTCATATCAAAACGTCCACTGTCTCATCATGGGAAGAGTGTAAATCAAATTCTTGGACTTAGAGTGAAGAATGTGAGCAACAGTAAGATGATAGGAATGCAAATTGACCAAATTCTTGTTTTTTTACTCTCCAAAGTTCTTGTTAATTTTCTTTCATATCGATTATTAAGTCATTCAAGCCATCTCTGTTTTCTTGAAATAGTTGCTTCAGATTGTGCTATTTTATTTTCTCTTTCAATCTCTAAGAGTGTTTTATCATCTTCTGTGAGGAATTGTTCAGCTTTTGTACTTTTGGTATAGTATTTTTTATTTTTACTAAAAATATAAAACATTGCTGGATTTATTGTAAGTGAGAGAAATAGTGCAGCAATGAGTGTTATAAAAACAGTGATAGGAATATAAGCAAGAAATTTTCCTGTAATTCATGGAAGTACCATCATTGGGATAAACACTACAATAGTAGTCATAGTTCAAGCGATTAGTGGCGCTTTGAAGTCCCTTACTGCTAAGAGAACAGCTGTTTTGGGTGAGTATCACCGTTTCATTCTTTCGTAAGCTGCTTCGACAATCACTATGGATGTATCAATTGCTATTCAGAGTGTTAATACCAAACTAAAGTTTGTTAGAAAGTTTAATGTCAATCAGAGTAAATCGAGAACGGTAAAAGTAACAAAAAATGCAAGAATAATTCAAGTTGTTGCAATAAATGCTTCTTTAATACCAACAAAAAGAAATAAACAGAGAAGAACAAAAACAATAGTTGTGACTCAATTTCTTGCTAAACTCCTATAATCATCACGAATAATTTCTGAGAGATCTGAAGCATAGGTAAATTGAATTCATGCAAGTGCTTGCCTGCTCATAAGTTCTTCTATTTCTTCTTTTGCTGTATCTGCAGCTCTAAAGATACTCACATTGTCTCTTTTACTAAATCTCAGTCCAATGGCATTGTTTCAAAATGTCTCATACATTCAAAGAAGTTTTGGTGAGTCATTTCTATAACGACGAATGAGTGTCGCTATATCTCATACAGTCACTACTGTGTTTTCATTTGTGAGAACTGGTACTGCCAAGAGATCTTGTTCATTTTGTAGCTCTCATTGTATTCTAAAATCATAATTGAGTCAATTGACTTCAAACTGTCCAAGTGGAATATTTGCATTATGAGCACGAATTGCTTGAGCAATTTGTCATAATCAAATACCAATTGCTTCTGCTTGTTCTTTATTGACGAGAATTTCTAGATCAAATCTCTCTCATCATTGTATGGTAATATTGCTGATAACACTTGATCATTCTAGCTGTTGTTTAATAAACGATCATGCTTCTATAAGTTTTTCTTTTGGGAATATGTTTTGATCACCATAAATAATTAATTCAAATATTCATTGGTCGTTCGCTTGTATCTCATTAATGATAGGATCTTGAGCATCTTCAGGTAGTCTTAGTTTATCTACTTCGCTTCTTATTTCGTTTAAAACAGATGTGGTGTCTGCATCATTATCCAATTCTATAGCAGTGTTTGAAAATCATACACTGCTTGAAGAGGTGATTTTACTGATTCAATCGATTCAGTCTATTGCATTCTCAATTTCTTGCGTAATAAGTCTGTCAATATCCACTGGGCTGACTCATGGAAAGACTGTATTGATTGTGATAATACCAAATTCTATTTGTGGACTACTTTCTTTTGGTATCGAATTGAGTCATAAAGATCATAAACTTACTATGAGAAAAACAAACAGTAATGAAACTTTTCGATACTCTACCCAGAAAGCAAAAAATCATTGTGATAGTTTGTCATATATTTCTTTTATCTTTGTCATAATTATTGCTCTGTAAGAATAAATCTATTAGGGTCAAAGTTACTCACATTATTGGTTATAATTTTACTCTTTTCTGTGAGTTCATCACTTGAAACTTCTACGAGTGATCACCATACTTGACCTATTTCTACAACAACTGTTTTAATTTCATTATTACTTAGTAGATTTATAGTTCATTGATTTCTATTGAGAATAGTTATGTATCTGAGTGGAATTTTTAAATTTGTTGATCTAAGAGGAATAGATACTGTTGCAACGGATCAAAGTAGAGGAACATTTTCTTGGAGTGCAATAGTTGCCTCGAATCATAGATTATTATTGGCTGCAGTTGAGAGTGTGGTAATTGTTCATGTGAGTGTTTTTCAGTCGGTTGATATAGTTACTTGTTGTCATGTACTCATCATACTCACTTCACTATTTGTAAGGGAGATTTTTATTTGTTGATTTGATTTGTTTGCAATGGTAAAGAGAGGTGTTCCTGACATAACCTCTTGTCAAATATCTACTAAGATATCAGCTATTGATCAAGAAATAGGTGCTCTTACCGTAAGTTTAGCAAGATTATTTTGTGCTTCATTTGCGGCAATTCTTGCTTGCGTGATTGCATTAAGGAGAGCGGCTTCTGTGGTGCTTTTATTTTGTAGGGTGCTTGTTAGTCAGCTTTGAGCAATTTCTACTTGAAGGTCTGCTGAAACCGAACTGGTTTGTAGTTGTCATCTTGTTGATGCAATTTGTGATTCAAGGGCTGTGATATTTTTTCTCATTGAGTCTTGTTGTTGTTGATAGGTACTCAAAAACTGTTCAACACTATTTCTTTGTTGTGTTAAAGCATTGTTTTGTGTTTGTACTTGATTAAGTAGCATAGAAATTGAATTTTTGCTTCCTTCAATAAGGGATAACGGGAGATTTTCTCTTGGATCTGTAAAGTCAAGCATGAGTTTTGTGTTGTTGAGTACTGGAGTGAGTTTCTGTAAAAAAGTTTGTAATGTTTGTAGATCTGCACTTGTTTGACTACTGTCTGATGAGGCTTGAAATTCTTTAAGCGTATCAAAGTGATTAATAAGCTCTCTTAATGATCTATCAGCTGTTGTTTTTGTTGCTGTATTTCTAATTCATAAAAATTGTTCAAAACTATCATTGTTAAATTTCCTTAAATCTGTAACTCAGAGAAGCTCATCTGTCACTCTAATAACGTCATCATACAGTAATTTAATTGATTCTGCTGTAGTTTGTGTTGATTGTGAAAAGTTTAGAATAGTTTGTTGGTCGCTACGTATTTTTGTTTCAAGGTCGAGCTGTGCTCTCTCTAATTGTTGTTCTAACTGTTGTAATTGCAGTCTTGCAGAAGAGTTTTCGCTATTGAGTGCAGAGTTGCTTGCTTGATTTTCAGCTTGCCTTATTGCAATTTCAGTATCAGTAATTGTTCTTTGTAGATTATTCATAGTTTGTTCATAGTTAATCTGAGCTTGTTGTACAGCAGCGTTTGCTCTTTGTGCAGCAAATGTGTAGATGCCGCTACTATCACTGAGTCTGATTACTACTCAATTTTGATTTACTGAATCTCAAACTTGTTGCTCAATTGCTTGTACTCTTCAAGAAGCTTGACTTGAAACAATAATTTCTTGTGCTCATACAATTCTTCAAGTTTTTGTTATCATTGATTGATCTCACAGATCTCATAGACTAATTGTTTCAACAAAAAATGGAATTTTTTCATTGCTTTCTTGTGAACTATCGTCTCATCATCTTCAACATCATGATAGTATAATGATACTTATAAGCATACTAAAAAGGATAAGCGTTTTTTTCATTATATAACAGTAAAATCTAAAAATTATTATTTGGTGTTATCCATTTCATCTTTGAGATAGTTCATCATCTCTTCAATATTTTCACTTTTAATGAATCATAATGCAATAGTTCATTTGGTTATAGTAACTAGTTTATCTCATGGTTGTAAATCTAAAACCTCTCTAGCATCTTTAGGAATGACAATTTGTCATTTAGATCCAATTGTTACCGTACTATGAAAGGCAATCTTGTGCTGACAAGTATTTTCACTCATTGGAAGTTTGGTGAGAATTAAAAGTATGAAAAGTATGAAAAGTATACTTTTTATTTTTAAAATTGCAAATTATTCTATCAAAACATTTTAATTGAGCCTTGATTTTAGTGGACATAAACTAGAAAGACTCGTTTTATGAAATAGCTTAAAAAGAAAGCTGTCAGACAATTGATATATTTATCTCATTACTTCTCGTTGTAAAAATGAAAGAATATCGGATTCTGACGTTCTTTTATTGTCGGTATATACTTCTCCTTCCCTAAACGTTGGAGTATAGTCTGTTAGTGCTTTAGTAGAGAGTATAAAGTTATTGACATGGCTATCAGGATTTGTTCAGACGTTCTTTGTATAAATAGTAGGAAATACTGTATTGAGTGTTGTCAGTATATTTTGAGCAAGTGTAGTTTCTAACTCTTTATCAAGGATCATATTAAATAGAATTGTTCATCATGGATTAGTTATAGATTGAATTGCTTGAAAGAATTCTTGAGTGATCAGTTCATCTGGAATTTGCTTCCCATTGAATGCATCTACAAAAATAAGATCATAGCCCTTTCATTCTTGTATAGCTCAACGAACAAAATATCTCGCAGATTGAGGATAAAATACAATTGTATCAGGTAGTTGAGTTTCTAGGAAGTGCTCTTGAGCAATTCGGTATACATCAGGGTCGATATCGATTGCATCGACATGCTGAGCAAATCATTTCGTTACAATTTCATATGGATAGGTAAATCAGGCAGTTCATAATACTAAAACATTGTTTGGTTGTAGTTTTTCTGTTATAGTTACTGCTTCTCTTATATATCAGAAAGGACTTTCTTTGGTGTGGGTAAAAATACCTGATGCAAAAGCACCATCAGTCAAAAATAATCTAATTTTATCTCATTGTAGAGTAAATTCATCTATAATGATTTGTTGATATGCACTATCAAATCGAAACACATCACGTGGATGTGCAGTATATCACCAATATGTAATTCATGCAGATAACACCAAAAATAACACAATCTGAGCGATGCGATATTTTGTGGAATATAGCAGAAAACTCAGTAGAGATGCTAGAAGGAGAATGATAACACTAAGTACACTTGTTCGGATGATGCCAATACGAGGAAAGAGAAGAATAGTTGTTCACACGCTTCATAAAAACGATCATATTGTAGACCAGAAAAGCATACTTCACGCTGCCATTCATTTGGAGTGAATAGTGTTGATTTCAGTGAGTAATGGTATAGTCTGTGCTGCAATAAATACAGGGATAAAAAACAATAATATTGCAGTTAAAAATAATGTTACTAAATAATTTTGAGTAAAGTGGAGAAAAAAGTTGAGTAAGTATTGATGCATTCCAAACGTAATAGCTCCATAATATATGGCACTAATAAAAAGAAATATTGCTAATATGCCAGCAAGATTATGCTTTTTGTGTATACTTGCTACTTTTCATCACACATAATATCCTCAGCTTAATGCTAGTAAAATAATTCAAATATACACAGATGTCACAATAACACTTGATCAGACAATTGGTGCTGCAACTCTCAATGCTATCATTTGAATTGCAAGCGTAGTAAATCATTCCAAGAGTGCTATGAGGAGAATAAAGACGTGCATAGAGTGATACTATCAAGTAATAAATAAAGATAAAATTTTTGATTGCTTATAATTCTTATACTATTGATTGCAAAAAAAACAACAATAGATAGTATGGAGATATGTATAAACGTATGAGTATTGATGAGCTTTTGCAAGTACAAACATGATTTTTTGACCGCTTGCGTCAATTACAGCAAAAAGAATGACATATGACCTTTTTGAGTTTTTTGAAGTATCGTTTTCAAGATGCGCGTCGTGTGTATTTGTTTGAGAAGAATAAACCATACATGAGACTATATCACTTAGATGATTGATTGGTTCGTTTTGTGGATGAGACAGAAAAAATTGATATTATGCTTGATAAAGCTTGACTTGATCGTGTACACAATCTTATCAAAAACAAGTCAGCAATGAAAACAATTTCTAGTAATGAGTCTTTGTTAGATCAATTACTGGTTGAGTTTCAACAGTGAAAGTTTTCTACGATATGATGAAAACCATATCTGGTATTTGATATAGAAACTACAATACAACAATCAACGCCAACATATTTTGAAATGTCATATGATATTGTATCATGAGCAGATCATTCATTACAGTTAGAATATTCATATGTTGATAGAGATTCTATGAGAGATCTTGCTGATCGTTTGTTGGCATTTGATTGATGGATTATCTGATATAATAATATTTGATTTGATAATCCAGTACTGCTCAGAAATTGTTGATATGATGCAGAAAAAATATCTCTTTTACAACAAAAAAGTCTGGATCCATTTTTAGTGTTTTATAAACTCACTGGTAGAAGAATGAGTTTGGCAAATGTTGCAGCTGCTCTTATTGGAGCTTGAAAAACTCTTGCTTCATGAATGGAGTGATCTGAACTGATCAAACAGTATAAAGCGACATGAAATAAAAAGCTCTTAGAAAAAGTTAAACTTTACTGCAAAAATGATGTTGAGATAACATTAGGTGTTGTGTTATACCTACTTGCATACAAAAATGTCCATTTTGATGGCTCGTTGTATACTGTAGATGAAGAAACTTTTATGAGTCTTGGATCTCGGGAGTGACAAGATGTTGATGAAGAAAGTGCACAAAGTTTATTTTAATAGAGATATGAATCAGTTTAATACAAAAGATGCATGGAAAAAAGAACTACAAGCATGTTATTCACAGCAAGCAGAGCATTTTTTTCATACAAGAAAAAAGTTTTGGCCAGAAGTTGATTATTGTAAGCATTATCTCCAAGAGTATCTCAAAAAGAATAATAAAAAAACATACTCATTGGTTGATTTATGAGCTGGGACAGGAAGACTTGCTCATCATATTCAAACCGTTGATGAACGCATCAATTATGTGTGAGTAGATAATGCACAGTGAATGATTGATGTTGCATCAAAAGAGTTTCCTAGAAATAAGTTTGTCTGCGCAGATATGTATGGATACCTTTTTTGATCACAACAAGAAAGTATTGATATAGTTGTTGCATTCGCTTCAATACAACATATTAAATGAAAAAAAGAGCATCAGGCTTTGCTTTATGCTATCTATAAAGCATTGAAATGGTGATGACAAGCTATACTAGTAAATTGGTCTTTCTCACAACGATTTGTGCAACAATATCGAGATGCTTGTATAGCAGCAGTATGAAGATCGCGATTTAAACAATGATGGTCACGAAATGATATTATGATTTCTCGAAAAGATAAAAACTTCTCTCATACTAAAAAGCAGTATCAGAGAATGTATCATATTTTTACATTAACTGAGCTTGTACATCTTGTCCAATCCACATGATTTGTTATTAAAAAAGCATGATATGTTCAGCAAGACTGAACGCTTATTGATGGTTCGTGTGCATGGTTTAAATCAAGAAATACATTTTTAGTCTTAGAAAAATCAATTTAATAAGGATTATGTCCTGTTACTTTATCTTTGGAGAACTATTTCTCATGTAGCTATATTTCATGCTATATCTGAAACTGTATATTCTATTTCCTCCAAGCTCTCTACAGTAAAGACAGAAATTTCGTTATTGACTGTATGGAGTAGTTCTTCTCAGCGTGTAATGCTTCATGATGTAACACGACTCTCATTATCTCTAAAGAGTAAAGTGATTTCATACCCATTATCTTTTTCTGAAATTCTCAGTCTATCTGCTAAAAAGAGTGGAGGGTTTTCATCATTATTTATCAGTCTTATTTGTATTTCTTTTGTTTCTGTAAATCATTTATCATCAGAAACAACTATTCTCAGTGGATATGTTCATGTCGGAATTTCATCTGGAATTTTTATGCTAACAATATCTGTAATAGTTCATGCTCTGTTATAGTCAATGCTTCTTAATTCTATATTTCATAAAAATACTCTGAGTGTAGAAATGATAAAAGGTGATCTGGCTTGATGTCGTAGCGAAAAATCTCTTGCTATATTTTCTCCACTCATTGGGTGCATAATTTCAATACTAATCTCTCACATTTCTGCAATAAGTTCTCTTTCTTCACATACTCAGCTTATTTCTTCTAGTAGTATAATTTCATCTAATTCATTTGCCATAATTTCTAATCCTTCTTCTCTCCATCGTTCTAGAATATCCTCTTGATCACGTCTATCAGGAAGAATAGATTCTGGATTTATAATAAATGCTCTTTGGATATCTTCTTCAGGGGTGAGTTCACTTGGTAGTCATCTACAGAGCATATCAATGTCTATACTAGTAACGTGATTATCAACTTGGGTTGGTAATGAATTGATATATCCAATAGACTGCTGAGTGAATGCTAATGGTGTTTCTGCACTTGCAAGTTTTCATGAAATAGTTGAAATACTTACAGATCTGACATCTCTTTGTTGTGGAATATTATTTTGTATATCACCATGTTGTTCAACTTTTCTCATAAATGATCTTCGAATTGGTGCATTGAGCCATCATCAAAATGCATCTCTTCTCATTGCAGATCAATCAGTATTTCAAGACCAGTTTATCAGTACTCTTTCTGGTGTATATGCAGCCAATCGTCAATCTCTAGGAAGAATACTCTCTCACCTTACTACATTTGATGTTCAAGATTTAATAGCAAAGGTAATTCCTGGATAGTTAAAATTATTTACCCAACTTGACGGTAAATTTCACTTATCAGACAAGATATCTCGAATGAGATATGCAACTCAAGCTGGAATAACTTCATTTTCATATGTTGTTTGTCTTCTAAATAATATACTTCAATCAGCAGATCTAATTTCAAGAATTGGATTTATTGTAGGTGGTTTTCCAAATGTACTTAAATGCATATAAGCTTTTCATAACTCTAACATGCTTATTTCTGCTGCTCATAGTGACAGAGGATATCAGTAATGGTTTTGTTCCATTATTAGTGATTCTATTCACATATCATATAACATGCTTTTGAGAGGTCACTCTCATCAAGCAGCTAAGAACATTTTTATTGTTGGAATGTTTCTACTTGCAGCCAATGCTCTTTTGATAGATGTGAGTCACTCAAATGATCAGTCAGCATTTTGTGGTGTATTATTATCAATAAGCATTGGTATATCGTATATAGGAGAATCTATTGTTAGTGGTAATCTCATGAATCATAAAGCAAATACAAATGGTTTTATAGAAGATCATGGCTGTCTTCTTGCACGAATCATATCAACTTGTCCACTTATTCAGCTATTGTTATAATCTCTAGATCATACATACGCTATTACATCTCAATTAGTTGAATTTAAGTATAACATTGCTGAATTTCCAGCAGAGAAATTGATGAGTTGTTGCTCATGTTCTCTAATTGATTCTTCCGCCATTTTTTGGATTTCATAATCTAATGTTGTTGTAATAGTAAGTCATTCTCTTTGGAGTATTTCAGTATCATATTTTTCTTCCAATAACTCTCTTATCCAAAAGACAAAATGCGGAGCTTTTATTTCTATTCTCCCATGATTAAACTCATAGGTAAATGCATCTATAAATGCTTCTTTGAACTCATCTTCAGAGATATATCACTCTTCATACATCCTTGCAAGAACAATATCTTTTCTTCATTGTGAATAGTTTACTTGATATGTTTGTCATTCAAAGGTTATTTTAAATGAGAGCAGTCATCTCATAAATTCCAATACTGCAGAATCGCTTCTTCTAAAAGTAAATCTTGACTCAGAGATATTTGTTTCAATTTTTTCAAGAACTGCTGCTTGTAGTTCAGGAGTTACTTCAACTGGCGTTCAATGTTGTGAGTCAGTAATATGTAGTGTTCACATTACAATTCATCTATTTGTGTAGACATTATACCTTGATGGACTTTGAGGAAGTCATGCTAAAATGGCTGCTTCAAGAATTGTAAGATCCGAGGCATTTTTATCAAAATACGTTAATGCTGCTGCCTCAACTCAGTATGCATTATTACCAAAAAACACTAGATTTGAGTAGATTTCAATTATTCTTTCTTTTGTTTTTTGATCAAGTTCTTCTTTACCAAGATTTGGATATAATGTTTTTATGTCATTTTTTATATGTCATCATAACCTTAGAGCAAGTATCATTTCTTTCAATTTTCTTTCGATTTTTTTCTCAGGAGTCAAAAGAATATTCTTAATAATTTGTTGTGTTAACGTTGATCATCAGTGCATCTTTCATTGAGTAATATCAGTTATTCAAGCTCTCAATGTTCCTTTCCGATCTACTCCAGGATTTGCCCAAAATCTTTGATCTTCAGTTGCTACTAGTCCATTGATAAAGTGTTCTGATATTTGATCAAAACCTATATATCTTCTGTTTTCATCAAACAACTTAAAGAGCACTTCTCCATTTCTATCTACTATTGTTGAGGTCTGTTTAAAAGAAAAATTTTCAATTTCACTGATGTCTGGTAGTTTTTTGATAATATTAGTGTGAAATCGTGCAGCTCATATTGATCATACAATCAAAAAGACGATAACTCCCGATCGAATAAGGATTTTTCGAATTTTTCTTTTCTTTGGTTTTTTTCTATATCATTGAATGTTTGCAAAACTGTTACTGCTTGACAATCATCTTTTAGAAAATGATTTTAGAGGTTTTCTTGTTACCATGATACAAAGAAGTGTAAGAATATGAACAGTAATATCAACCTGTATTCTTTTTTGCTCTATAGAGCAGATTTTTTAAAAGATACCTTATAATCAATTGAGTGTAATATTTATTTGTATGGAAACTTCTGATAAATTACCTGTAAACGCTTATATACAACAAGTAAGTATCGGCGTATTTAATCGATTATATGTAAAAGAGAGTTTCCTTGAGGAAGGTCTTCATGTAGGGGAAATTGTATTATATAAAACTTTCTCCCTTTTTGAGACTTTCCTATATATTTATATATATTTAGCACAAGTAGTAGTTACATGTATGTGAAAACTTTATCGACTATAAAATCGTTAGAATAGTTTTTCTGAGTCTGAGATAGGGTTGCTTTGATAACATTATCATATATGTATATTAATGATTATGCAAATTGTGAAATGGTAGTATCACTTTTTATTTTGGATGGATAAATCATCATGCATTACTTATAGATTCTACACGTTTTGTTGCGATATATCTTCATCTATAATTCATATCTATAATCACTACTGTCCCAGCATTTCGATCTACTGATTCTACGTACATTACATGTCAATAAGGTCATCGTGCTCAATATCATGTTCATGATACCATTAATGATCATGGTGCAGGAGTATTATTCACTGTGAATCATGCATTACGTGCATTTCTTAGCCAATCTCTTGCATTTCATGTTCGATAATCTCTAATACGGATGCCATGATTTTGTGACCGTAAATATGCTGCCATAGCAGTACAGTGTCATGGTCATCGTCATGAAACATTTGCATCAACTCTATGTGGATTAAAATACCATTGTTCTAATATTGTTCATGCGCTTGCAGGTGCAGGAGTTGATGTTCTTGCTGTTGCTTGAGGAGCTGTTTGAGCGACACATCTTCCTCTTACTTCATTATATCAATCTTTACATAGCCAAGCGTTACGAGGATCATTTGCTACACAGTATGCATTATCAGGTTTGGTCCAACATCTTCAATTATATGGACATTGGTTTTCTCAACATGTTACTGCTTGTTGTGTTTGCTCTTCTTGTTGTGCTGCCTGAGCTTGTTGGCGAGCATCTTCGCGTTCTTGCGCTCTTCTCGCTTCTTCCTCAGCAGCTCTTCTTGCTTCCTCAGCAGCTTTTCTTGCCTCTTCGGCAGCTTGTTGTGCAGCCAGTGTTCTTTCTTCTTCAGCTTTTCTTCTTGCCTCTTCAGCTTTTCTTCTTGCCTCTTCAGCAGCTTTTTTAGCTTCTTCAGCTTTTTTTCTTGCTTCCTCTTCAGCTTTAATAAGTCATTCTAAATATTCTTGTGTTTGTTCTGCTGTAATGATAATTTGTTGATATGCTTCATATTCTTCAGCTTGTTGTTCATTAAGTTCATAATACTCTTCTAGTATTTCTTCGATGAGTGGATCAGGTTGTGAGAGATCTAACATAACAAAATCTTCTTTTTCTATCAGTCATCTTCTCTCAGCTTCAATTTGACTGAGTGGTACAAATACTTGTCGTCACGCTTCCATTATTGTAGAGCTGTCATCGATATGATTCATATTCATAAATTCTTCACGATTGATTTGGAAATTTCTAGTAAATTCATTCACAGTAGTATTTTTTGTTATGTTTACCATTACTCATTCATCGTGTATAATTCTTAGTCTTTGTCATGGTCTAATTCTATTTCAATCTACAATACTATTTGCTTCTTTGATTGCATCAACAGAAATTCAAAAACTTCTCGCTATAGATGATAACGAGTCTCAAGGTGCAACAATATAATTTATTGCTGTATCTCAATTTTCTCAAACTATAAGTGCTTCAAAATTGATAATTCAGTTTGAGCTATTCATTGATTCGAGGAGTAGCTGCTCGTATGCAGCTCTCACTACTTCAGTATTTGGTTTGTTGTTATATATTACAAACTGAGTTGGCTGTACAATAATGTACGTAAAGATGACTAAGAATGTTAATGGTTTAGTGTTTTTAATAAGTTTTTTTGCTAATTTCTTAAATGTTCTTACGGACATATAATCTATTAAGAATAAACAGGTATACAGAGATTGGGGTTTGTTTCCACGAATGAATCATTTGATTCTGTGTCCATGTATAGAATACCTACTTGTATTATATATTTGGACTATCTCTTTACCTTAACACTTACATTATTACTTGTAAGTGGCGGAAGGAGTGGGATTCGAACCCACGGTCCCCGTGAAGGGACAACAGTTTTCAAGACTGCCGCATTCAACCGCTCTGCCATCCTTCCTTATAGAGCAAATAATTATTTGCGTAAGTTGGATGATAGAAAAGTTGTCTACTGAGTCAAGTCGAAATCTTATGATTTTGTCTGCCGCGATACTACTGTATATTTTTGGTCTGTTAATTGCAAAAAATTTCTGTATATTGATACCATTAAATACTGAAAGGTGTAAATTGTTTAACTTTTTATTGACACAGTAATGATTAATATTGATGCAATAAAAAAACAATACCCATTGGAGTTATGAGCACAAAATCCGGTCTTGAGATCGATTGCTGCTCCAGTAGAGAAGATTACTGATGAGATGAGAGAGTTTGGGATGTGTCTTTTGGAGTTGATGTATGCGTATGATTGAGTGTGACTTGCAGCCCCACAGGTATGACAGTTGATCAGAATGGCAGCGTTTACGCAGTATAGTTTTGGTGAAAAGAGAATTAAACAGACGTTGGAAGATGTGATGATAAATCCAGTAATTTTGTCACAAGCTTCTACGAATGATATCGATGTGGAATGATGTCTCTCATTGCCATGAGTGGAGTGATCAGTCGAAAGACCATCGTCAATTGTTGTAGAATATACGACGTTACATGGTAAAAAAACCATGCTCAAGGCGTCATGATACAACGCTAGAATTATCTTGCATGAAATAGATCACTTGGATGGTGTGTTGTTTGTTGATAAGTTAGTATAGGAGGGTGAAATTTCTTATTATATTAACTGTCCTTTATCGTTATGGTATGTCTCCCAAAGTTTATTGAGTGCGCCGTTTTTTAGGGTAAGCAGTTCTGACAATCTCCCAGATTCTTGAATTTCTCAGTGTTCTAGAACGTAAATATAATCAAAGTATGGCAATAAATGGAGCTTATGGATAGATGCAACAATACATGCATGATCAAAGTGTTCAAAAATTTGTTCATAGATACGTTTTTCGTTGTGTGTATCTACACTACTTGTTGACTCATCAAGAAGAATGAGTGAACTCTCTTTTGCCATAAGTAATCAGCGTGCAAGTGCAAGACGTTGTTTTTGTCCACCACTGAGATTGACTCATTTTTCTTTGATATCTGTATCAAGTCATTGAGGAAGTTGCGCAATCACTTCACTAAAGCGAGCAATGTCACACATTTTTATCAGTGTTTCATCATCTATATCGAGTCACATATGGATATTGTATTTGATTGTTTGTTCAAAAATCTCAGGGTCTTGAGGTATTAATGAAGCATAATGACTGAGTGGTGCTAGACTGTGATACTGTTCTTCCCCTATAGATAGATCTACATGGTCGACATCATAGAGTCATCTCAATAACATCATCAGGGTGCTTTTCCCACTTCAGCTTGATCACACAAGAGCGATGTTTTTCCCAGGTATGAGATCGATTGCGATATTATTAAGTACTTTTTGCGTATTTCCTTCAGTGCGATATGAAAAATTGAGATTACTGATACGTAACGGGTGTTGTTGATCAAACTCAACACGTGGATGTGGATTGTCTAATGCATCATATGCTGCATGTATATCGTCTACAGTAGCAAGATAGGTTGATTTTTCCATTAATCATCAATAGAGCCATGTGAAATTATCAAACGCTGATTGCATTCTTTCAGTATATTGCCAGAGCATAGTGAGTGTTCCAAGCAGTATAATGCCTTGTGTTTGAAATTGTGTGTATATATACAATCAAATGACTCATATAATAAAGAGTTTGTAGATTATATCTGCTGAAAATCGTTTTCGTTCATTGAGTATTATATATTTTTTAAAAAAAGGAAAGACATCTTGTATTTTGGTACGTAGTGTTTCTAATGCACGATGTTGGAATCTTAGTGATATGATAGTTTTACTATTACTCAAAAAATCAAAGAGTGTGCTCATGACCGTGTGCTCTGCTTTGTTTTGTTTCATAAGATATCAGTGGAGAATGTTATCGAAACGATTGATTATTATAATTGTTACAATCAGAACACATGTGACTATAATACCTGCCGGCCATCGTATGAAAAATAATGCGATACCAGATCATATTCAGGTAACAAGGGCATGAAAATGCATATGTATATCTCATGCAAAATTTTTCAATGCATTTGTTGCTTTACTACCTTTATCTATTGTTTGTCATGAGTGATTATCGGTATGTCGCGCCATAGGAAGCGCATTGATTTTAGCAAATAGATCGCTCATAAATGCTTTGTTTGTTGTAAATTGTATTGTTTGTTCTCGGATACGCGCAAACCAGTGGAATCATCGTCCAATCAGTCAAACAATCACATAGAGCCCTAAAAATTGTAGAATTTTTCAAAGTCATGACTGTCATTCTACTTGGATAGTGTTGATAACCTGGCCAAAAATATATGGTTCTATAAGTCGAACCATTTTAGAAATGATAGTAAATGCTATCATGAGTATAAACTTTTTCTTACTGGGTGTGTAGTGTCGAAATATACTCAATAAGTGTATATAAGGATTCCTTCTTTTTTTTATCATATTGTTTATGATGGTAGAGTTATAATGCTGATAGAGAGAGTACGAACAACTCCAACAATTGTGACGCAATCATCTTACTTTATCAGCCCTTCACAGAAAATGGCATTGGCTTGGAGTGGGCATGGTCTGACTCCATGTCATTCTTTGTAGAATTTTTCGCAGACACGATCAGTAATGCGTAACGATCAGTCTACTTGATCGAGATAGAAACTCGCAATTTCTGAAATAAGTCATGGATTTGCATCGTTTCTGAGTCTATACGAATACTTGACACAAACAACTTGTTTTCAGCTTGGCGCAACAATACCAAAATCTTTGATATTGACGTATTCATATCAGTTGACCATGTTTTTAAACATTCTTGAGAAGTTTTCTACAGCACCTGGTCTGGATCATGCGCACCTGTCGTTGGAGAGTAAGTCACACGCTTGTGTATAGTCTCTTCTTGCAAGTGCTGCAAAGTATGACTTGACGAGATTAGTATTTGGTGAATTCATTCTTTCAGCAAATGAGTTTGTAATCAATGATCATGGCTCTTCTCTCACAACTACTTCATTGGTATCGGTTGGTCACTGCTGCGTATCAGCTTCTTGAACCTGCTGAATATTTGGTTGTTGTCAGCTTGATGAAGCTGATTGTTTATTGAAAATTGCAATACCAAGTATTGCTATAACAACAAAGAGTCATGTGACTTGTAAGATTGTTGTATCTCTGTTCATACCAATGAGTATAGTAATTGTTTGGTAGTTTTCAAGGATGGGGTTTGCTAAATAGGGAAACATTATCCAACAATACCACGACAAAATGACTGTCTATGTAATTTACTTAATCAGTGAATCTTGATTGCTGCTCTGTGTGTTGCAGTACCATATCATTTGTTGGTTTCGAATCAGTAGTGAGGATAGCGTTTTGCTTGTTTGATCATATAGGCATCTCTTGTTTCTTTTGCAATGATACTCGCCATAGCGATATAATGATTGCGTTGATCTCACTTGATGAGCGTATCAACTGGGAGAGTAAGGAGTTTATCAACTCCAAATGTATGATTTCAGTCGATCAACAGTCAGCTGCAAGACGTGATTTTCTGTAGCATTGCAAGTAGTGTGTTGGTTGCTTTGATTGATGGTCTGGTAGGGAGTTCGTTTGGCAGAGCATATCACGCTCAGAGCAAAAAACTACGAACCACCTTGAACACTGCGTGGAGTGTCGCTGTTTGGAGTGCTTTGATGATTCAGTGATTGTCTATCTGTTGGGCTGACTGTGTTCAGATGCCGTAGTAGAGTTGTTTCTTTTGCGTGAGTATGTTGCATTGTTGGAAGAGGATAGCTCTTTTTTGAGCTGTGAGTTGTTTGCTGTCAATATATTGTTGTGTGTCTGGTACCGATACTGGAAGCGTGACACAAACTGTTACTGGTCAGGCAAGCGGACCGCGTCATACTTCATCACAATAGAATCATACTGGCGTGTTCATGGTGTTCCTTATATCCAAAACATAATTTTGTACTTAAACTCAATGAGCACTCTGTGCTGAATCACTTTCTTTGCAAATCATGTCAGTCGGGGGAAATAGATTCCGTGTTTTCAGTCAGTAACAATACCGTCACGCGTTCCAAGGGCAATCGCAAGTTTGTCTCGGTCAAAAATCGGACTGTACTCTCATCTGATTCACTTGATGCGATCAGCTATCAAGTCTCAGACTCTTCTTCACTCCATCATCGCATTGTGTGCGGTAGTTAATAGTCCATGAACTGCAACATCTCCACAGAGGAAAATACGATCATTTTCTTCACTATGATATTGTTTTTGGAAGGTTCGTTTGGGATCGATGAGTTCATCGTTAATACTGATTCATGCACTGACGATTGTGAGGTTTGATGGATAGACTGCTCCATCTTCTGTACTGAGTGTTGTAGGATTGATGGTGTGTACTTTTTTGTTGATCACGACTTCTACGTTGTGTTTTTCAAGTCGTTTAATAGCTTGCTTACTAATTGATGGTCACAAACGATGGAACAGTCTTGGGCCAGAATGAATGATACGCACTGACTGATCTGGTCTTTTAGTTTGAGCGATAGTGGAGGCGACTTCTACACCAGTATATCATCATCAAATCACAGTGATATGCTTAGTTTCTGGCTCTTTGA
Organism: candidate division SR1 bacterium; assembly: GCA_007115995.1. GTDB lineage: Bacteria > Patescibacteriota > Gracilibacteria > Absconditabacterales > Absconditicoccaceae > SKJI01. The sequence goes on along the minus strand of SKJI01000033.1, from coordinate 9,077 downwards.
GCTTTTCATTGACGACAAGTAAGTCTTCCAAATAACGCATCGTATATCAATGTTCTTCTCGTTCTTTATTGTTGTAAAAGTTCGTGCGAGATCATGTCGCAATAACACAATAATCAAAATTATGCGTGATTCACGAGGCTGTGGTTATTGTGTTATCGGTTACTGTAGTCACGGTTTCATTGATAAATTCTGGATAATATTGGCTGATTGGAAAGAGTAAACTTGGTATATATTGTGGATTGTTGATTCATTCATGTAATCAGGGAATATAGCAAAATTGGTCACGACCATCAAAGAGTTTGATATCGACGTTTTTTCATAAGCGTCTACGGAGTTTAAGGACAACTGATAGTCACGCAAAACTTGCTCATATAATCACAACGCGTTTTGGGGTTTGTTCGTTCATGCTTGTTATTTTTTATAAAAATGCAGGCAACAGATCATAATGACGACAAAAACACTCATAGCCATGAGCGGCATGGTCAGAAATCATAAATATTCGATGTAGGTTGTAGAGCATCACACTCAAGAGGGAGAGCATGTTCACGATTCTTGGACCCATCACGATTCTAGAGCGTATTTGTACAGACTGAGGAGAAATCATCATACTGCTAACGGCAAAATATAACGCGGTGCAACAAAGCGGTCGTTGTAGAGTAATCCTAGTGCGCTCAGCAAAACAATCGGGTATTGAAAAATTCTAATATACCAACAAATCGTGCATGCAGGGATTGCATTGAGTGGATTAAATCGCTGTCATGTACGCATGTTCTCAAATGGATCTCCATACCATCAATAATAGAGTGATCATATCGTAGCAAGAGCTGCAACGAGTGTGATAGTTCGAAGGAGTATAGTTTCTTTTTTGTTCATTATAGAAGGTCTGAAAAAGGGATAAAATTTGAAGAAATTCAATTTTCCCCGCATGAGGATATTCCTCAAGGAAACTCTCTTTTACATATAATCGATTAAATACGCCGATACTTACTTGTTGTATATAAGCGTTTACAAGTAATTTTTTAGAGGTTACTTAATATTATTGTTTCTTGAGTGCTCATAAAATGCTTTGTACAAACTCATCCATGTCAGTGAGTAGCGATGTAGGATCATCGTTGATTGTTATGGTTTTTATGATATCGTTTTGTTTGATACTATTGACGATATCTTGGTCTTGTTGACTTACGACTGAACCAAAGATTGTATGTTTATCATCAAGTCGCGCTGTTTCAGTATGCGTAATAAAAAACTGACTTCCATTACTATTTGGTCATGAGTTTGCCATAGAGAGTATTCATGGTCAGTTGTGACGAAGTTCTGCATGAAACTCATCATGAAAGGAATATCCTGGTCATCCTGTTCAATTTCCAACTGGGCATCATCACTGAATCATAAACTCTTCTATCACACGATGAAATGTCAGACCGTCATAAAATCACTGCTGAGATAACACAACAAAGTTTGTCACCGTCATAGGCGCATGATCTGGATAGAGTGTCAGATTGATTGTTCATTGTGATGTTGTAATTGTAGTATGCATAATCGTATATTGATTGATAAAATGTGTTTACTATATAGTTTTGGTGTTTGAATGCTAATGGAAAATATTCTCCCTACTCAAAACTCTCAGGATAGATAAACGGTAGTTCTATAATACTCAGTCCATCTTCTTGAAGTGCTTTTTGGAGGGTTGGAGTGAACATATCTGGACTGTCTACGAAGTGTCCATATGCTCAGAAACTTTTTGCTAGTACGACAAAATCAGGGTTGGCAAGATCGAGTCAATACGATGGCATGTGTTGATCGTTTTGTTTCCACTTGATCATACCGTATGCGTTGTCGTTGAGAATGATGATAGTGATATTGAGTCTAAGTCTGACAACCGTTTCGAGATCTCACAGATTCATGACAATTCATCAGTCACCGACTACTGCAATAACATGCTTATCTGGGTTGAGGAGTTTTGCACTTGTTGCGATTGCATATCATGCTCACATCGTTGCAAGTGCGTTATCGAGCAGCAGAGTGTTTGGGGAGTAAGTTGGGTAGTTTCTAGCAAACCATACTTTGTAGAGTCCGTTATCAAGCGCAACGATATCATCATCATCTAATACTGAGCGAATCTCACTGATAAGTCTTCATGGCATCATCTGTTCGTGCTTATTATGAGCTTTGAGTGTTTTGGTGTGTTGTTCTTTGGCGTGTTGTGCTGCGTCGTAAAGTGCTTCGAAATGCCAATGATCTATTTGTATTTGTTGTTGTGAGAGCTGCCAGAAGATGTTTCCTATATCTCAGACGACTTGTAATGATGGTTGATATAGTGTGTCGTACTCTGCTGCAAAGAAGTTAATATGAATAAGTTCGTGGTTTTCTGTAGAAAAAAGGTGCACTGGTTTTTCTATAATATCATACCCAACTGCGATGATACAGTCTGCTTTTTGGATTGCAGTGTGAATATAATCATTACTCGTTAGTGCTGCTGTTCCGATATACTGATCCATACGCTCGTCCAAGACACCTTTTCACATCTGTGAGCAGAAAAAAGGAATATTATACTGTTTGATAAATGCTCAGAGATAGGTGGTTACTCTTTTTCTATTTGCTCATGCTCACACAAGGATGAGTGGTGTTGATGCGTGCTTGAGTTTGTCTATAATGCGTTGTATAGCTTTTAGATCTGGGATTGGTCTTCTGAGTTTTTCTTTTGTGATTGGGAGTATTCATGATGCATCTTCTCTGGCTATATCTTCTGGGAGTTCAATATGCACTGCTCCTGGCTTTTCTTCTTCTGCAATTTGGAGTGCATATGCGACTAGGTTCGGTACTCTCGATGGATCGACGATAGAAGTGGTGAATTTTGTAATTGGTTTCATCAACGCAACTTGGTCAATGATTTGGAACTTTGCTTGTTTTGATTTTTTGATTGGTTTTTGTCCTGTGATGACTAATACTGGCATTCATCCAAGTTGTGCATGAGCAATCCCAGTGATCATATTCGTTGCTCCCGGTCAGAGTGTAGAGAGTGCGACTCATGCTTTTCAAGTGAGTCTGCCGTATGTTGCTGCCATAAACACTGCAGTCTGTTCGTTCCTTGTGACAATAAGCTTGATTGATGAGGTGCGAATTGCTTCGAGGAGATCAAGATTTTCTTCTCAAGGTACTCAAAAAATATACTCGATTGCATGTCATTCCAAACATGAGACAAATAATTGTGCTGCATTCATATGGTATTTTATTAGGTATTAAATGGATTTTTCTTCAGGGAGTGCATAGACTGCTTGTTTAAAAAGCGTTCATTTTTCTTTGAATCACGACCGACAACTAAAACTTGGTGATCCACACGAGAGCAGAACAATACTATTGTTTGGTGTATGTTTATTTGCAAAGGCAACTGCCTCGTCCATCGATCTCGTCTCGAGGATATGAAACGCAGGATTGTCTCCGACTGCTGCACGGATATGGTGGCCGGTATCTGGAAAGAGCACGAGCACATTGATTGAGTAGGTTTCAATTAGCGAGATAATCAGACCATGATCGTATGGTCATTCTATTCATCCATAGAGCAAGCATCACACGTTCTCTTGGAACGCCTCAATCGCTGCACAGGTCGCTTCTGGCGTCGTTGCAATAGCATCGTTGTACCAGTGTAGTCAGTTTTTGGTTGCGACATACTCGATTCTATGCTCTACTCACTGAAACGTGGCAACGCAATGTTCAAGTGATGCTTTTAGCTCAGTATATCCAAGCGTGGAAGCCTGCTCGACCGTTGCACAGACCGCTGCGAGATTGTAAAGATTGTGCACTCAAGGTAAACGGAATGCACGATGGTCGATATATTGCGTTTGGTTCTGATAAATATACTGCTCATCATAGTCTCGTGCTGTGTTTTTTCAAAAAATAACCGTATTATTAGGGAGCTCATCAGGTTGTCGTCCATATGCTTCGACTACTTGTTTTCAGAGAATGAGTGTTTTTGCATGGGATGCTATTGTTCGTTTTGCTTGTTTATATGCTGCAATACTCCCATGTTCTTTCTCGTGTGTATGAAAAAAACTCGTAAATAGTCCGATATCGAGCGTATAGTTGCTTTGTTGTATTGCATCAAGCATAAAGCTAGACAGTTCGTAGATAACGATCTCAGGAGGATGTTCAAAATCAATCAGATCAAGAATTGGGTGTCATGCGTTTCATCATAATACAGCATGATATCATGCATGCTTAAATATTTCGTGCAAGATCGTCACGGTAGTAGTTTTTCCTTTTGTTCAGGTTACTCAGATTGTTGGTCCTTCGTATCGTTCAAAGAAAAGCTGTGTCTGTGAACTCCATGGAATTTTTTTAAATGGTACTGAAAGTATCGGTTCTATCAATGCTCTGGTAATTCATGGTGCTTTGAAGACAAGATCGTACTGATCAATATCATCACAGTAGTTGTCTCAGAGTATAGCACGTGTCGATGCAGGCACGGCACACGCAGGATTTTTATCAAGAATAGTAATCTGTTCGTTGTCGATACCATGCTTGAGCAAAAAGTTATGCGTCGATCTTCCTTCGAGTCCATATCAGAGAATTGCGATATTGTTATGCGTGTTGAGTCGGTTGGTAAGTGTCATGATGGGTGCTAGAAACTACTACTCGTGAGTATATGATGATTGTTGAGAATCTCAAGTGATTGTGATGACAATTTATTTGTTGAGTAATTAATCACTTATCTTCTCTTCTCTTGTATTCATCCTTTATATAACTACAATACATCTATTTATACTCTTATCTATCATGACAATTCCTCAGAGTGATCTGGAAAAACTCTCAAAAATGACGTGACTAGATCCAAACGATCCAGAGTATCAAACATTACTTGGACAGGTTGATAAAATTATTGCGATGATTGATACAATTCAAGAGTACGAGTGTTGTGAGCAAGTCGCTCATACTGAGCATTGTGTACATTTACAATCATGATTGCACGATAGTATGAGTAGGGAAGATTTTTTTCATAATGTTGATCATCCGAAAGAAGATAATATGATTGTTTTGGAAACGTCTACAAACGAACAGTAAGAACACTTGCAACGAGAACGATTTTTACTATAGTTGCGTTCGTTATATTTTTTTGTTTTTTTAATTATTATACTATGTCTTGAAAACCTTTGCATATGGTGCGTAATATTGGTATTATTGCACATATTGATGCGTGAAAAACTACTACAACAGAAAGAATTTTGTTTTATACTTGAATAAACCACAAGATTGGAGAAGTACACGATGGTGCTGCAACAATGGACTGGATGGAGCAAGAACAAGAAAGATGAATCACTATTACATCTGCGACAACAGTATGTTTCTGGAAAGATTATCATATCAATATTATTGATACGCCAGGACACGTAGACTTTACAGTAGAAGTAGAGCGTTCTTTGCGTGTTTTGGATGGATGAGTTGCTGTATTTGATGGATCACAGTGAGTAGAACCACAATCTGAAACAGTGTGGAGACAGGCCGACAGGTATAATGTGCCAAGAATTGCATTTGTCAACAAGATGGATAAAATTTGAGCTGACTTTCAAATGTCAGTCGATTCTATTGCAACAAAATTAACAGATAAAGGAATTCCAATTCAAATCCCTAACTGAGCAGGAAGTGAGTTTCAAGGTATAGTTGATCTTGTAGAGTTGAAATATTATGAATTCGAAGGTTCGCATGGTGAAGTACAAGTGGAAAAACCCCTACCAGACTCGATGAAAGATGAGGTTGAAATTGCTAGAGAAGCAATGATAGAAAAAATCTCATGATTTGATGATGATGTAGCTATGAAATATCTTGAAGGAGAAGATATTAGTGTTGAAGAAATCAAAAAAGCAATTAGAGCGTGAACTATTGCAAATGAGCTTTACCCTATTTTATGTGGTTCTGCATTAAAAAATGCTGGAGTACAATTAGTACTCGATGCTGCTGTAGCATATCTTCCAAGTCCTATTGATAGAGGTGAAATTAAATGAGTAAACCCAGATAATGAGGAAGAAGAAATGAGTAGAGAACCTGGGAAAGGTCAGCCAGCTTCAGCAATCGCTTTTAAAATTATGACAGATCCATTTGTTTGAACATTGACGTATGTGAGAGTTTATTCAGGGACAATTAATACTTGAGACACATTGTTGAATCCTATAACATGAGCAAAAGAAAGAGTCTGACGTTTGATGTTGATGCATTCAAATAAGAGAGAAGAGATTAAATCAATTTCAGAATGACATATTTGTGCATTTCTAGGTCTTAAAGATACAAAAACATGAAACACACTGTGTGATCAAAAATCTCCAGTCATTTTGGAGCAAATGAACTTCCCAGAGCCAGTAATTTCTCTAGCTATTGAACCAAACTCTAAAAAAGATCAAGAAAAATTAGGTATTGCTCTCAATAAGTTATGAAGTGAAGATCCATCATTTAAGTACTTTACTGATGAAGAAACAGGACAGACAATTATTGCAGGTATGGGAGAGTTACATCTTGAAATTATTGTAGATAGACTCAAAAGAGAGCATAAAGTTGAAGTAACCACATGAGCCCCACAAGTATCATATAGAGAAACGATTACTACAACAGCTCAAGCTCAATGAGTCTTTAAAAGACAAACATGATGACGTGGACAATTCTGAGATTGTCACTTGAAGCTTGAGTCAATCAAAGGTGTTACTGATGAAAATTGAGCACAAGTAAATTATGAGTTTGTTAATGAGATTGTGTGATGAGTAATTCCTAGAGAGTATATTCCAGCAGTCGATAAAGGAGCAAAAGAAACAATAGAAAAATGATTATTGGCATGATATCCAATTATTAATGTGAGAGTAACTGTATATGATGGTTCATACCATGAAGTAGATTCGTCTGAAATAGCATTTAAGATCGCAGCATATAATGCCTTCAAGAAAGCATTCCAGGAAGCTGGTCCTCAACTACTAGAACCAGTTATGGATGTAGAAGTTACAACTCCGGAAGATTATGTGTGAGATGTGATGGGAGATTTGAGTTCTAGAAGGTGAAGAATCGAATCACAAGAGCAAAAATGAACTGCTACAGTGATTAAAGTAAAAGTACCATTGTCAGAAATGTTTGGATATGCTACAACATTAAGATCGTTGTCTCAATGAAGAGCAAATTATTCTATGCAATTCGGATCGTATGAACAAGTACCAAGTAATGTTGCAGATGAGATTATCAAAGAAAGAATTTGATCAGGGAAAGTTAGAAGTCTTGATCCAGAAGCATAATAGTAATAATCATTTTACAATCTAAAAAATCCTCTTTACTCTAAATGAAAAGAGGATTTTTTTATGTATGGATTATTAGTACAGTACTTTTGAGTAGATTTACGATCAATGTACTACTGCTCTTACTTCGTAGAGTATCGTTTCATTGTAATTATTTTTTTTAATTATCTATTGAACAATGATGCATATTGACTATATACTTAAAGAGCTATACAATTTTATCCCAATGAAAACAAAGTATTTTCTTTATATAATTATTATAATGCTACATGAATAAAGCATTTGCAACAACTGCTCTCAATAAATGGCAAAGATATACATGACATGAAAAGGCATCTATTGTCTACGTTCTTTTACTCTTTGTCTTTTTGATTTTTGCTCCACTTATCAGAATTGATCAGATTAATTCAACAACATCACAGGTATTTACCTTGGTAAATACATCTATGATAAAAACATTTTTTATAATTTTTTGTGCGTGAGTATTTTTGATAGCGTGGAATAGTAGTTATACTTGGAAGCAATGGTTGCATAGAACATTTGGCTATAGTAGTAATGCTGGTATTACTAATGCACTTGTCTTATTTTTGATTTTATTGATGTTATTTACCTTATGAGACACAATCACTTTGATAAGTGAAAATTTTAGTCCAAGAATTGCAGCAACAAGACGGTTTCTTTTTCTTGGGATTTATTTGATAGCTTGAATTGCACGACAATTAGCTATAACAAGAATTGCTTGGAAAAAACAAACAAAAGCTAGCGATGTGTCTATCAAAAAAGAGGTAGATGTTACCAAAAAAGAACGTGAATTTGAGAAAATTGAAAAAGAATTTCAAGGATTGTTTGAAAATGATAAAGAATGATAGTTTGAGATATTACTCAGTAATTTATCTCAGCTGAAGGTTCTACTCATCAGTATAATAAGAAATTTCATAACACTAAAAATACATAAATGAACTTCGAGAAAATGTGCCCTTTTACTATTCATTGAATGACATGAGTGATGTATCTATTGAGTATGAAGCAATGTTTCTTGCTGTTGATCCTCATCAGATAAGAAATAGACTTCATCAGCTTGGTGTGTCATGTGAAAAACCAGAATTTCTACAAAAAAGAGTAACGTTTACTGTTCCAGGTGATGGAACTCAAGCATGACATTATCTCAGAGTCAGAGATGAGTGAGATCAAGTTACCATGTCGTATAAGTATTTTGATCATGCAGTTGCTGATATATCATCACAAAAAGAAGTTGAATTGGTGATTGATGATTTTGATACTGGTGTATTATTTCTTAGAACAATTGGTGCAACTCAAAAGGCCTATCAAGAAACAAAAAGAGAGCTATGGATTTTTGACTGAGTTTCAATTATGATTGATTGGCGACCGTTTTTGGACCCGGTTCTTGAAATTGAATGAACGCACGAGTATGAGGTAAAGCGTGTTGTTGAAATGCTTTGATTTGAGCGAGATAGTGCTGTATTTGATTCTATTGATGCAGTGTATAGTAGTGTTTATGATCTACCTAGATCAATAATTAATGAGTGAACACCTATACTTACTTTTTCTATGAAAAATCCTTTTTTATAATGAGTACTGAAAAGTTATTTGAGACAAGGAGAGTTCATTACCCATAAAAACACATAATTATGTTCAATACGTGTCATAATATGTATTTGTGCTTCATTGATTTTATAGAAGGGTCTAGACTAGTTGAATAGCTATGAATAATCTATAAACATAGACTATGACTAGAAAAAACCCCTATAGAATGAGTTCCAAGTTGGGAACCAAAAAAACAAGAAAAATAATTGA